>CAXSDR010000076.1:0-19201 GCA_964236445.1 uncultured Motilibacteraceae bacterium
CAAACGATCACTCATCGCCTACGACCACTGATCCAATCGGACTCACTCATCTAGATGTCGTAGTACAGCTCGAACTCGTGCGGGTGGGGACGCAGCCGGATCGGGTCGATCTCGTTGGTGCGCTTCCACTCGATCCAGGTCGAGATGAGGTCGGGCGTGAAGACCCCGCCCTCGAGGAGATAGTCGTGGTCGGCCTCGAGCCGGTCGAGCACCTCGGAGAGCGAGCCCGGCACCTGTGCGATGTTCGCGTGGTCCTCGGGGGGAAGCTCGTAGAGGTCCTTGTCGACCGGTGCCGGCGGCTCCATCTTGTTCTTGATGCCGTCGAGGCCGGCCATCAACATCGCCGAGAAGGCGAGGTAGGGGTTGCTCGACGGGTCGGGGACGCGGAACTCGATGCGCTTGGCCTTCGGGTTCGACCCTGTCACCGGGATGCGGATGCAGGCCGAGCGGTTGCGAGCGGAGTAGACGAGGTTGACCGGAGCCTCGTAACCGGGCACGAGGCGGTGGTAGCTGTTGACCGTCGGGTTGGTGAAGGCCAGCAGGCTCGGGGCGTGGTGGAGCAGGCCGCCGATGTACCAGCGGGCCATCTCGGACAGGCCGCCGTAGCCGAGCTCGTCGTAGAACAACGGCTCGCCGTCCTTCCACAGCGACTGGTGCACGTGCATGCCCGACCCGTTGTCGCCGAAGAGCGGCTTCGGCATGAACGTCACGGTTTTGCCCGCCTGGTGTGCGACGTTCTTGATGACGTACTTGAAGAGCATCACCTTGTCGGCCGACTTGGCGAGGGAGTCGAAGCGGTAGTTGATCTCCTGCTGACCGGCCGTGCCGACCTCGTGGTGCGCGCGCTCGACCTGCAGGCCCAGCGCGTCGAGAGCGAGGCTCATCTGGTCGCGCATGTCGGAGTAGTGGTCGACCGGGGGAACCGGGAAGTAGCCGCCCTTGTAGGGCGTCTTGTGACCCAGGTTGCCACCGTCCTCGACGCGCGCAGTGTTCCAGGCAGCTTCGACGGAGTCGATGAAGTAGTAGCCGGAGTTCTGCTTCGTCTCGAAGCGCACGTCGTCGAAGATGTAGAACTCGGCCTCAGGCGCGAAGAAGGCGGTGTCGGCGATGCCGGTCGACTTGAGGTAGGCCTCGGCCTTGGCGGCAACCTGGCGTGGGTCGCGGCTGTAGGGCTCGCCGGTGTGCGGGTCGACGACGGCCATGTTGATGTTCAGCGTCTTCTCGACACGGAACGGGTCGATGTAGGCAGTGGACAGGTCGGGCATCAGCTTCATGTCCGACTCGTGGATCGCCTGGAAGCCGCGGATCGAGGATCCGTCGAACATCTGGCCCTCGGTGAAGAACGCCTCGTCTACGGTCGCAGCAGGCACGTTGAAGTGCTGCATGACGCCGGGCAGGTCGCAGAAACGAACATCCACGAACTTGACGTCGTTCTCGGCGATGTAGGCCGTGACCTCTTCCGCGCTGTTGAACATCCATCCTCCTGAAAGGGCCGTGGCCCGACGTAGCCTCTGGCGGGAAACCTAGGCAGGATCGATTTCTCGGTCGTATCTGCTTTGTTTCGGACGTGTTACCGCACCTGCCAGGGCCACTTCCGCGGTCGGAGACGACCGGCCCTGGCGAGCCGAGGCTAGCCCTCCTGCCCCCGACGTCCGCACAGGGGTGACGAGCCGCGGCGGAGGGGCTCAGCGCATGCCGCGGGGGGCGCGTTGCTGGCGGCCCATCGGTCCCTTGGGGATGGGCATCGCGAGCGACCCGACGGCTTTGAGCCGCTTGTCCGTCTCGACCGCCTGAGCCTGTGTCATCGTCTTCGGCAGCCGCATCAGCTCACGCTGGAGCTTGCCGAGCGGGGTCTGCCCCTGGTGGTCACCGGCCTGCAGGTCGCGGATGGGGACGTCGGGAACGATGCGCCCGATGCGCTTGCGCTCCTGCGCGATCAGCGTGCCGACCCGGTCGGGGGAACCCTCGCCGACCAGGACGATGCCGGCGCGCCCCACCGCGCGGTGGACGAGGTCCTGCTGGCGGCTGACGGCGACCCCCGGGGTGATGATCCATCCGCCGCGCTGGAAGCTGCCGAGGACGGCGGCCGCGGCACCGGGCTCGCCGGCGATCTTGCCGTACGCCGCCCGCTCGGCCCGCTTGCCGAAGAAGATCGCGGAACCCAGGATCGAGAGCGGGACCCCGATGCCGAGGATCAGCCACACGTGGTGAAGAGCGAGCCCGATCAGGGCGAACAACAGCAGGCAGCCGATCAGCAGCCCGAAGGTGTAGGGACCGACGCGCTTGTCGGTCTCGCGGGTGGCGGTGTAGGCCGAGCGCAGCTGCGACAGCGTGCCGGGCTTCTTGGGGCCGCTCGCGGCCGACTTCTTCCTGCGGAACATGAGGTCAGCCTAGGCGTTTGCAGCGCGACTCTCGACGGCTTGTGTGTAGAGCCGGCCCGCGCGGTAGGACGAGCGTACGAGCGGACCGCTGAGCACGCCGAGGAAGCCGACCTGCTCGGCGTAGTCGCTGAGCGCGACGAACTCCTCCGGACGCACCCAGCGCTCGACCGGGTGGTGCAGCGGGCTGGGACGCAGGTATTGCGTGATCGTGACCAGGTCGCATCCGGCGACGTGCAGGTCACGCAGCGCCTCGTGCACCTCGTCGACCGTCTCGCCCATGCCCAGGATCAGGTTGGACTTGGTGACCAGCCCCGCGGCGCGTGCCTGCGTCAGCACGTCGAGGCTGCGGTCGTAGCGGAAGCCCGGCCGGATGCGCTTGAAGACCCGCGGCACGGTCTCGACATTGTGGGCCAGCACCTGCGGCGCGGCGTCGAAGACCTGCTTCAGCAGTTCGGGCTCACCGTTGAAGTCGGGGATCAGCAGCTCGACGCCGGTGCCCGGGTTGAGGCGGTGGATCTCGCGGACCGTCTCGGCATAGAGCCAGGCCCCGCCGTCGGGCTGGTCGTCGCGCGCGACACCGGTGACCGTGGCGTAGCGGAGGCCCATCGTGCGTACGGAATCGGCCACCCGGCGGGGCTCGTCGCGGTCGATGGCGAGCGGGCGGCCGGTGTCGATCTGGCAGAAGTCGCAGCGCCGGGTGCACGCGTCCCCACCGATGAGGAACGTCGCCTCGCGGTCCTCCCAGCACTCGTAGATGTTGGGGCAGCCGGCCTCCTCGCACACGGTGTGGAGACCCTCGCGGCGTACGAGCGACTTGAGAGCGGTGAACTCCGGACCCATGCGCAACGTGGTCTTGATCCACGGTGGCTTGCGCTCGATAGGCGTCGCGGAGTTGCGCGCCTCGACCCGCAGCAGCTTGCGCCCTTCGGGCGCGACAGCAGTCATGCCACGGAGTTTACGGGCGCGAACGCGCGAAGCAGCTGTCGCTCGACAAAGGGAAGGACCTCGGCGACCGTGACCGGTCGGTCCAGCTCGCGCGAGAGCGAGGTGACATCGGCATCGTCGATTCCGCAGGGCACGATGCGGTCGTAGGCGGAGAGGTCGCAGTCGCAGTTCAGGGCGAAACCGTGCATCGTGACGCCGCGTGCGACGCGGCATCCGATGGCGGCGACCTTGCGGTCGCGCTCGCCGGCTCCAGCCGTCACCCAGACACCGCTGCGCCCATCGACGCGCTGGGTCGCCAGGCCGAGGTCGGCGCAGGCGCCGATGAGCGCGTCCTCGATGCGGCGTACGTGCGCGACCACGTCGACAGGCTGGGCAAGCCGCACGATCGGATAGCCGACGAGCTGGCCGGGTCCGTGCCAGGTGATGCGTCCGCCACGGTCCACGTCGAGGACGGGCGTGCCGTCCGTGGGCCGGTCGTGGGCGGCGGTGCGGCGCCCGGCGGTGTAGGTCGAGGGGTGCTCCAGCAGCAGGATCGTGTCGGGAGCCTCGTCGGCGATGCGCCGGGCGTGGAGGTCGCGCTGGTGCGCCCAGGCGTCGGCATAGGGAACCCGGCCAACGCGGGTGAGAGTCGGCAGGCTCCGAACGGCGGGTGCTGACGTCGGGAGCACTGCTCGACCCTACGTCGGGGCCGAGGATCTTCTCGAGCGGGCGAGACCGGGATCGTCCTGCGTCGTCCTGTCAGTGGTCTTCCCTACGCTGGTCCTACGCCGCCGAATGAGTGAGAGACCACGGGGAACGCCATGCCTGCCACGACCGTCGACTCGACTTCTGTCCAGGATCTACAACCTGCTCCCGGTGCCCGCAGATGGGCGTTGCCGCTCGTATTGCTGCTCGTGGGGATGCTTGCCTTCGGCGGCTTCAGCGTGCTCTCGCAGAAGCTCGCGGGAGCCCAGGACAACCGGACGTCCTCCTACCTGCCCAAGTCGGCCGAGTCGACCAAGGCGCTCAACCTGACGCCGGCCTTCTTCGGTGCCGAGTCGGTGCCGACCATCGTCGTGTGGGAGCGCGCCTCGGGCCTGACCCCGGCCGACACCACCGCTCTCGGCGAGGCGGTCAAGCGGATCGCCGCCGTCCCAGGACAGGTGGGTGCGCCCTCGCCGCTCGTCGTCTCCGGAGATGGAAAGGCGGCCCAGTCCATCGTGCAGCTGCCATCGGGCCTCGCTGACTTCTCGACCCCCGTCGAAGCGATGCGCACCGCGGCCAACGTCGACGGACTCACGTCACACGTGACCGGCACCGGCGGGCTCAGTGCAGACTTCTCCAAGGCGTTCGCAGGCATCGACGGAAAGCTGCTCTACACCGCCGGCCTCGTGGTGCTCCTGATCCTGCTCGTCGTCTATCGCAGCCCGGTCTTCGTCCCGGTCCTGCTGTCGGTCGGGCTCGCGCTCGTCACGTCGCAGGGAGTCATCTATCTGTTCGCGGACAGCGGGGCGCTCACGGTCAACGGCCAGAGCGCCGGCATCCTGCTGGTCCTCGTCTTCGGCGCCGGGACCGACTACGCGCTGCTGCTCATCAGCCGATACAAAGAAGAGCTCCATGCGTACGACGGGTCGTTCCTGCCCATGGTGAGGGCCCTCCGGGCGAGCGCACCCGCGATCGTCGCGAGCGGCTGCACCGTCATCCTGGGACTGCTCTGCCTGCTGCTGTCGGACCTGGCGTCCAACAAGAGCCTCGGCCCCGTGGCGGCCATCGGCATCGCGTGCGCGATGCTCTCGATGCTCCTGTTCCTGCCTGCGCTGCTCGTCGCGCTCGGGCGCTGGTGGTTCTGGCCGTTCCCGCCGCGCCATGACAACGCACCGCAGCAGGACAAGGGCCTCTGGGCGTCTGCGGCCCGCCTCGTCGGCCGCCGGTCCACCGTTGTGTGGGTCGTCACAAGCCTGGTGCTGCTGCTCCTCGCCGGTTTCTCGCTCAAGCTCGACGCCAATGGCATCACCCAGGCGCAGTCGTTCACGACCTCCCAGGACTCTGTCACGGGTCAGCAGGTCTTCGACCGCCACTTCGCGGCCGGTTCGGGTGATCCGACGAGCGTCATCGGGCCGGCGGGCAAGGTGGACGCGCTGGTCTCACTCGTCAAGCAGACGCCGGGGGTCGCCGACGCTGTGCCGTTCACCGGCGGCGACCCGACCGCCGCGCCGAAGGTCGTCGGCGGGCGCGTCCTGGTGCTGGCCACTCTGACCGACCCCGCCGACAGCGCCGCGGCACAACAGACGGTCAAGCACCTGAGAACGACCGTGGACGCTGCCGGCGAGGATGTGCTGGTCGGCGGCGCAACAGCCATCGGCTACGACTTCGCCCAGGGTTCCATCCGTGACAACCGCATCATCATTCCCGCCGTGCTCATCGTGATCTTCATCATTCTGACCTTGCTGCTGCGTTCGCTCGTCGCCCCGGTCCTCCTCGTCGCCAGCGTGGTGCTCTCGTTCATGGCGACGCTCGGCGTGTGCGGCTTCGTGTTCCATCACATCTTCGACTTCGCAGGCGAAGACCAGTCGTTCCCGCTCTACGCTTTCATCTTCCTCGTGGCATTGGGGATCGACTACAACATCTTCTTGATGACGCGCGTGCGCGAGGAGTCCGAGAAGTCGGACACGCGGCGGGGTGTGCTGCGCGGGCTCGCCGTGACCGGCGGTGTCATCACCTCCGCGGGGCTCGTGCTGGCCGCGACGTTCGGGGCGCTCGGGGTCCTGCCCATTGTCTTCCTCGCTGAGCTCGGGTTCGCGGTGGCCTTCGGCGTGCTTCTCGACACGCTCCTCGTGCGGTCCCTGCTCGTTCCCGCGGCCGTGTACGACCTCGACTCACGCACGTGGTGGCCGCTTCCGCTGCGCAAGGAGCGTTCCACGAGCACGCCGTCCGGGTGACGAAAGGGGCAGATCGGCGTCCATGGTGGGAATGAAGCATGAAGGTGTTCACGTAGACGAGGGCGCACTGCACGAGCGGCATCTGGCCCCACCGGGACCGGTCCCAAAGTGGCGATGGGCGGGGTAGAGGTGGCTGTGCCTGAGACGATGACGTCGCTCCTACCGTCGCAGACCACGTGACGTTGAACTGGTCGCGCAGACGTCCGGGCTGACCCTCGGGTCGGTGCGGATGTGCGATCGACCCTATGGCGACACGTCCGGTGTTTGCGCCGCAACGCCTACTCTTCTGACGGAGCCGTGTCCATGTGAAGGCTGCGTAGCCGCGGCGCCAAGGCCACATCCTCCTGAACCCCCCAGGCGGTGAGCATAGTGTCGGCAGTCGGCCCCACGTCGCTCTCGCGATGCACCCGTTGGATGTCTTCCCGCAGGCTGGCTGCATCAGGCAACTGCTTCTCCTCAGCGGCCACCACGTCGGCTAGCTCGTCGTCCCTGGCGTCATTTTCGGTCATGTCCCCATATCACTGCAAGAGACTGCGCACGGCAAGTCCCACGCGTGCCTGACAGTCATTCCACGGCACGACCGCGGTTCTCGTCGGAGCGGCCAGTGCTTCGAGGCTCTGCCGTGAGACGCAAGGACGGCGTGGACTTGGCCAGGGACGATGTTGTTGGCTCATTTCCGTGACATCCCATGTGCCCTGTTGATCCGATGTCTGGTTCGACCGACTCCGGAGGCACCCTGGACAGCCGCGCGTCGCGACGTTGCTCGACCCGACTGATGAGCTGGGCCTTCCGCAGCCGGGCGCGTACGCCGGTCGCGGCGCACGCAATGACTGCCACGCCGCCGCCGACGGTGCTCCAGGTGAGCTGTTCACCGAGGAGCCACGCCGCCCAGCAGATGCTCATCACCGGTTGGGCCAGCTGAATCTGGCTCACTTGCGTCATCGGGCCGATAGCGAGACCGCGATACCAGGCGAAGAAACCGAGGAACATGCTGACAGCGCCCAGATAGCCGAACGCCGCCCACTGCGTCGCTGTGCCGTGCGGAAATTGGCGCCACATCGAGATGCCTGTCAGTGTGAGCATGAGCGGGAACGAGATGACGAGGGCCCAGGAAACGGTCTGCCATGCGCCGAGCTCGCGAGCTAGGATTCCACCTTCTGTATAACCGGTGGCGGCTGCGACAACAGCGCCGAAGAGGAGCAGGTCGGCCCCGTGCAGTCCACCGAGATCGTTGCCCTGAAGGACTGCGAACACCACCGCACTCGCGGCGCCAATGATCGCCATGAGCCAGAACTGCGCCGGAGGACGTTCATGGCCGCGTAATGCGGCCACGACAGCGGTCGCGGCTGGCAGCAAAGCGATGATGACCGCCCCGTGGTTCGCGGGAACGCCCGTGAGTGCGAAAGCTGTCAGCATCGGGAAGCCCACGACAACGCCGGCCGCCACCACCGCTAGCCGGGCCCACTGATCGCCACGGGGCGGATGCTGCTTCGTGGTGACCAGTGCGGCCGTTGCCAGCACTGCGGCAATGACGGCCCGGCCGGCTCCGACGAACAACGGGGGCATCGTGTTGCCGTGCACAGCGACCCGAGTGAAAGGAACAGTGAAGGAAAAGGCTGTCACGCCGGCCAAAGCCCACCAGAGTCCGCGCCCGCCGTATGGGACTGGTAGCGGTCGGGCATGTGCCGAGGTAGCGCTACTGTGCTCTGTCATGGCAAACGATAGCAGTAGGCGAATCGTCGAAGGCCTCACAGCGTGGATAGCGACGGCACCCCCCGACGCCAGGTTGCCCTCCACTCGTGCGCTAGTAGCGCAGCACGGTGTTAGTCCCGTGACGGTCCAGAAGGCAATGCGCAGGTTGGCAGCGCTCGGGATGATCGAAAGCCGTCCTGGGGCCGGCACGTTCGTACGCGCGGTGCGCACCACCCAGCCCCACGACTACGACTGGCAGACAGGTGCACTCGGTTCGCCGTCGAACCGATCCTCGCAGGTGTCGACAGCCCTGCGGATCGCGCCGAACGATGTGATGGCGCTACATTCTGGCTACCCGGACCGCGAACTCCTTCCCGAGCGTCTCGTCGGGGCGGCGTTCGGTCGAGCAGCGCGTAGCGCGGCGACCGTCACGCGACCGCCGGCCGCGGGAACTCCCGAACTCCAGGCATGGTTCGCCACCGAACTCGGCAGGTTCACCCCTGTCGGCATCTCGCCACCGACTGCAAGAGACGTCGTGGTCCTTCCTGGAAGCCAGAGCGGGCTCGGCGTGGTCTTCAGTGCCCTCGTGGGAGCTGGCCGGCCCCTACTCGTGGAGTCGCCCACCTATTGGGGCGCCCTTCTCGCAGCGAATCAGGCGAACGTGAAGGTCATCCCCGTGTCCAGCGGCTTCAATGGGCCGGATCCGTCGGACGTTGCGCGCGCATTCGCCCAGACCGGCGCCCGCGCGTTCTATGCTCAGCCCAACTTCGCCAGCCCCACCGGCGCCCAGTGGTCGCCCGCCTTGGGGGGCAAGGTGCTCGACATCATCCGCGAGAACCGGGCCTTCCTCGTGGAAGACGACTGGGCTCACGACTTCGGGATTCACACCGAGTCACGCCCCCTCGCCGCCCATGACGACGCGGGTCACGTCGTCTATCTCCGCTCCCTATCAAAAAGCGTGTCGCCCGCTGTGCGGGTTGCCGCTGTCGTGGCCCGCGGCCCTGCCCGCGACCGCATACTTGCGGTTGCTCAGGGGGTGTCGATGTATGTCAGTGGCTTGTTGCAGACCGTAGCCTTGGACGTAGTCACGCAGCCCTCCTGGCGAAGCCATCTCCGCAGCCTCCGACACCACCTGGAAGCGAGACGTGATCTCCTCATCCATTCTCTTGGAGAACATGCCCCGTCAACCTATCTGGAAGGCGTACCCAAAGGGGGACTCAACCTATGGGTGCGACTCCCGCACGGCACCGATCTCCCTACGCTCGTGCGCGACTGCGAAGCCGCAGGCGTCATAGTTGCACCTGGGGACGAGTGGTTCCCCGCGGAGGCCACCGGACCCTACCTCCGCTTGAACTATGCAGGACCCAACCCCGGATCCTTTCCCGAAAGTGCCCGCATCATCGGCCGAACCCTGGGGCAGCGTCGATCATGACGAGCGTTGCGTGTCCTGGTGCTGGTCGCGATGGGGCGCATGGCGTAAGCCTTATCGCCCCGTCGTCATGCGTGCAGCTGCACCTTGCCAGGAGGCACTTGGCCGTTGTCCGTAGGGTTGACTGCGAGCACCCGCCCGTCGACGAGTCGCATGCCATCGGCGCAGCGGGCCTCGACCAGCCCACCGCCGAACTGCTGCTGGAAAAGCTTGGCATAGAGCCCGTTGCGGGCGAGCAGCTCCGTGTGGGTGCCCTGCTCGACGACTCGCCCGGCGTCGACGGCGAAGATGACGTCAGCGGCTTCGATGGTCGACAGCCGGTGCGCAATCGCGATTGTCGTGCGACCGCTCATCAACGGGGTGAGCGCCGCCTGAACCTGACGTTCGCTGACGGTGTCCAAGGCCGAGGTGGCTTCGTCCAGGACGAGCACACGAGGGTTCTTCAGCAAGACGCGGGCAATGGCAAGTCGTTGCTTCTCGCCGCCGGAGAGCCGGTAGCCCCGCTCACCCACGACGGTGTCGTAGCCGTTCTCCAGTTCCATGATCCGGTCGTGGATGAACGCTGCCCTGGCGGCCGTCTCGACCTCGCTCTCGCTGGCATCGGGTCGGCCGTAGGCGATGTTGTCGCGGACGGTCGCGTGGAACAGGTAGCTCTCCTGGGTGACCATTCCTACCGTGTCGGCAAGCGTCGCAAGCGAGAGGTCACGCACGTCGTGGCCGTCTATCAGCACTGCGCCCGTCGTGACGTCGTACAAGCGCGGTATGAGGTAGCTGATGGTTGTCTTGCCGGCGCCGCTGGGGCCGACGATAGCTGCCAGCTGGCCGGCTTCGACCTGCAGGCCCAGCCCCTTCAGCGCCCAGCTCCGTGGGCGCGGTTCGCCAGCGTCTGGCTCCGCCTCGTAGGAGAACCAGACATCATCGAGCTGCACCTGCCCGCGTACTTCATCGGGGTCCAGAACGACCGGATGCGGTGGGTCGACGATCTCGGGACGCAGGTCGAGGTAGGCAAACACCCTGGCGAACAACGCAAGTGAGCTGGAGATCTCGGTGGACGTCTGCAACAGCTGGCCGATAGGCATGAACAGCCGAGTCTGCAGCGTGGTGAAAGCGACCAGCGTGCCGGCAGTGACCGCGCCACCACCGCGCAGCTGCAGGCCGGCAACGAAGTAGACGAAGACCGGAGTGATGGAGAAGAACGTGGAGACGACGGCGAAGAACCCTCGACCCACCAGCTGTTGACGCACCTGAAGCTGCGCGAGAATGACATTCTGCTCGCGGTAGCGCGCGGCGTCGCGGTCCTGCCGGCCGTATGCCTTGGCCAACAGGACACCTGACACCGACAGCGATTCCTGGGTGATAGCGCTCATCTCGGCCAGCGCCCCCTGGGTCGCGCCGGTGATGGTGCGCCTCACCCGACCGACCCGACCGGTCAGCCAGACGAACACCGGAAGCAGAAGGAGCGACAGCAGGGTCAGCTGCCAGCTGAGCACGAGCATGGCGATCAGGGTCGAGAGCAGTGTCACCACGTTGCCGAGCACTGAGCTCGCCGTATCAGTGATGACTGTCTGCAGACCGTTGACATCGTTGGACAAGCGGCTCTGGATCTCACCGGTCCGGGTGCCGGTGAAGAAGCGCAACGACAAGGACTGCAGATGGCTGAACAAGCCAGCGCGCAGATCGCGCATGACGCCTTGTCCGATGTTGTTGGTCAGGTAGGTCTGGTAGACGCCGAGGGCGCTCGCCAGCACCGGCACAGCGATCATGGCCGAGCACAAAGCGACCAGCAGTCCAAGGCGTGGGCCACCTGCCACGAACAGCGCCCGATCGAACACGACCTTGACCAGCAGTGGGCTCGCGACGCCGAGCCCGCTCGCGGCCACGATGAGGACGCCGACGGCCAGCACGGGTCGCCGGTAGGCCGCGAACAATCCCACGACCCGGCGCAACAGCGCCCGATCCGAGACGGTTTCGCGCACCGCGGCCCTGGCTTCGCCAAGACCGACCCCGCTCCCAGCACGGCCGCCTCCGGCGCTCCGGCCGCCTCGGCCTTCTGGGCCCTGGACCGTCATGAAAGAAACTCCAGCAGCAGGTCGGTGAGCAGGCCGGGTTGTTCATCTGCGAGCCAGTGGCCGGCACCCGGCACCACGACGCCGCGGACGACCTCGGCGACCTGTTCCATCGATTGCTGCACATGCCCGGCGACGCTGCGGGCACCACCGACTGCCAGGACGGGCATCGTCAACTTGCTGCCGGCGTCCGAGCGGTTGTCGTCGGCATCGGTCCAGGTCGCGGCGAAGTAGCGGATCATCGCCCGCAGCGCGCCGGGCTTGGAAAGCTCTCGTGCATAGTGGGCCCAGTCGGAGTCGCTGACGGCGTTCGGGTTGTCGCTGCCGTGGTTGAAGTACCAGGCGAGCAGGTCGCGTTCCCTACCGGTGAACAGTCGCTCCGCCATGTCGGGCGCGCTGGCGAAGAACGCGAGCTGCCAGTTCTCCGCACCAGCTGTCGGGACCATGGACTGCTCCAAGCCGAACCCTGCGAGCGCGAACTCCAGAACGGCGAGGCGTCGGACCTGTTCCCGGTGCGCTGCAGCGTAGGCGTAGGCGACGCCGCCCCCTTGGTCGTAGCCGACGACCGCGACATCTTGCGTGGCGTCGAGGTGCTCGAGCAGCTGATGTACGTCGGCGGCCATGCTGCGTTTGTCATAGCCGGTTTCGGTCACCTCGGTCCCACCGGCGCCGCGTAGGTCCGGAACTATGACGGTGTGGTGCCGAGCCAGCGCGGGAATCACGGGCCGCCACATGTGCGAATGCTGGGGCACACCATGCAACAGGACCACCGAGGGTCCGCGGCCGGCGCTGAGATAGTGCATCCGCAGACGCGCCAGCTCCACGGTGTGACTGACAATGGCGGGCGGTTCGAGCGCCGAGGGGCGGGAGGCAGCCTCAGTGGTGCCGGAAGGGCCTGTGCTCATGGACGCAGCCTTTCCCGGGGCCCGTCGCCGAACCCCGCGCCCGACCCGCCCGAGCAGCGCCCGACCTGAGTGCCGGCTCCTGCGCGCTCGGCGCGCAGCGAGCCACAACGGCGCGACCGGCCGCTTGCTCAGATATGGACTGAAGTCGCGGTCCGCTTCATGCGGGCGCTGCACGTCAGTGCTTCGAGGCCGGCGCACCCCGGTGCCGAACAGACGCGGTTCCCGCTCGCGGCCGCGCTGTTGCCGGCTAGGACATCAGTCGATGCGGCGAGGTTCGACGCCGGTCTCCACGACCGAGCCGTCGTCCTGCCGCTCGATCCGGTAGGCCGCGACGCTGCCCCGATCGGCGACGGCCTCGGCGAGCTCCGTGCCTCGATAGACGAGCCCCACGCCGTCGTCGGTCGCATACGACAGCGGCAGCGTGCCGGCGGCGACGAGCTCGTGCAGCAAGGGCCTGCGCTGCTCCTCGCTGTTGTAGTGGACCCCGTTGCCGAAGGGGACGAGCGCGAGTCCGTTCGTGACCGGCCGCAGATCGGGGCCGAAGGAGTCGGTCGTGCCGCCGATGTGCCAGCAGAGCGAGCCGGCGCTGACGCCACCGAGCACGACTCCCGCCGCCCACGCCACACGCATGGCGTCGCCGAGGCCGTGCAGCTGCCACATGGCCAAGAGCCCGGCGACGCTGCCGCCGTCGACCCAGACCATGTCCTGGGCCAGCAGGTGATCGGTCATGTCGTCGACGTTCGGCATGGGGAAGAGCGCGAGGTCGGTGATGTCGTAGTCCGTGCCCTGGAACGCCTCACGCACCATCTGCCGGCGGTGGAGCTGGTCTCCGCCCGCGGTGGCGACGAAGCACAGTTGCGGACGGCGCGGCCGACCGGCCAGGTCGCGCATGTGGTTGAACACGGGTCCGGGCGCGATCGAGGTGCGTACGCCTGCCTGGAACCCCATCGAGGTGGCGACGATCGTGGGCTCACTGGCGGCCATGGAGCTCCTTCAGGACGGCGTGGGCGGCGCGGCGACCGGAGACCATCGCGCCCTGGATCGATGCGGTGTCGCGCCAGTCGCCGGCCACGAAGACGCCATCGCCTAGAGAGACAGGTCGTCGCAGGTCGAGCGGTGGCAGCATCGCCGGCAGTGCGTGAGGCAGCGGGTAGGTGCTCACGTGTTCCCACCGCGCCGTCGAGCACCCGTAGATCGTCGCGAGATGACGGCGTACGTCTGCCTCGTCGCGTCTCGCCTCCTCGGACGAGCCAGCTCCGAGAACCGTGGAGCTGACGAGATGACGACCGGGGGCATAGGTGGCTGCGGCGTTGCTGAGCACCACCGTGTTGACCACCGGGCCGCGCCGCTCGCCGTCCACGTGCAGCGCGGGCAGGGAGCTCGGCGCGTGGTCCGCGAGGTGGTAGTAGGTGGTGAGCGCGTTCATCGCAGGCTCGGGTAGTCCCGAGATGCGTGCACCCGTCAGGGGGTCGGTCGCGATGACGACGGCTGCGGCCGTCCGGCGGGCCGTGGAGATGTCCAGGATGCGCTCGCCGAGGCGCACCGTGCCGGGGGACAGCCGCGCGGCCAGCTGGTCGGGGATGGCCTGCATACCCGTCGCGGGCAGGCTCGGCGTGCCCAGGACGAACGCGCGGACCACAAGGTCGCAGAACCTGCGGGAGGTGCGCAGCTGGTCCTCACCGAACACACCGGTGAGAAAAGGCCGCAGGACCCGCTCGAGGAGGGGACCGTCGAGCGCGCGTTCGGCGAAGGCCTGGGCCGTCGTGGTGTCAGGAGCGAGCAGCTGCTCTCCCACGCGCCCATAGCCCTGCTGCAGCGCATAGGCGGCGAACCGCGCCTTCGCCAGCGGCGACCCGACCGGTGCCCGAAGCGAGCAGAGAGCCCAGTGCGGCAGGCGAAGCGGGTCCCCGACGTGATGCCGCCGCGCGCCGAGCGCGACCACGACGCCGGGGGAGAGCGGACACAGGTCGAGGGAGCGATGGTCGAGCATGCGGGCCGCCTCGGGATAGGCGGGGTTGTGCAGCTGGAAGCCGCGATCGAGCGTCAACCCGTCATGGCGGTCGCTTCGGACGCGCCCACCGACACCGTCGGAGGCCTCGCACACCGTGACGTCGAGTCCGGTCGACTGCAGGTGCAGAGCGGCGCACAGGCCCGCAAGGCCGGCACCTACGACGAGGACATCGGTCATCGGGCGCACGCTACCCGCTCCTGTGGATGACGCCAGCGGGAGGCGGCACGCCACGAGCATCCTGTCGCCGTGGACTTCATCGCACCGACCGTGCCGGGCTACGACGTGGTGTCGCTGCTCGGCAGCGGCAGCAGCGCCGACGTGTGGCTGGCGCGTCATCGTGCGACGGGCGACAGCGTCGCGCTCAAGCGGCTGCGGGCCACGTCCGCGCTGAGCCGTGAGTGCGCCGTTCGCGAGCTGTCGGTCCTGGGCGGCTTCTCGCACCCTCATGTCGTCGCGTTGCGCGACGTCGTGGCGTCCGCGGAGGAGCTGGTCCTGGTGCTGGCCTATGCGGGCGGCGGTTCCCTCGCCGCAGTTCTCGCGCGCCGGACATTGCGCCACGGCGAAGTCGTGACGCTGGCCGTGCCGATCGCGCAGGCGCTCGCTGCGCTGCACGCCCGAGGTGTCGTGCATGGCGACGTCAGCCCGCACAACATCCTCTTCACGAACGTGGGCGTGCCCATGCTCGCCGACGTCGGTGTGGCGAGCGTGCTCGGGCAGGGCCCGGCCAGGTGGGTGCAGACGACGGACGCCTATGCCGACCCGAGCGTCCGAGCGGGCGCCGACCCTGCACCGGCGCACGACGTCTATGCGCTGGCCGCGGTGTGTCGCCAGGCGCTCGGCGGCGCGGCCGGTGGAGGACCGCTCGAGAGCATCCTGGCTGCGGCGATGTCGCCGGACGTGAGCTGTCGGCCCTCGCCGGCCGAGCTCGCGAGCCTGTTGTGGGATGCATGTGCTGCTGAGCCCGTGCGGCTTCGCAGCGCCGGATCCGATGGGCGGCCGTTCTGGGACACGCCCCCTGCGGGAGGCGACGACGAGTCACGCACCACCGTGTCGCCACGGCGCGCGGTCCCGCGCGGTCCGCGGTCCCCGGCTCGTGCCAGCAGGCGTCGGCGTCGGCGGCTCGGGTGGCCGAGTGCGCGCACCGGTCGCCGCGCAGGGGTCGTCCTGGCCTTGCTGCTGTCCGGTCTCGCGGTGGTCGCGGGCGTCGCGTGGGCGGCCGAGGGGCGGCCGGCTCCTCCGCCCCGCCCGGTCCCGGCGGCCCCCGCACCGGTCAGCAGCCGTGCGCCCGCCGCGTCCCCGCGAACCACGACGACACCGGGGCCGTCGCCTACGGTCACATCGACGGCGGCGGCTCCGGCGGCTGCGGTCGCTGGTGTCATGGTCGCGCCATCGGCGAGCTCCAGTCCGGCTCCTCGACGGCTGGCTCCCGCCGACTGGCGCAGCACGCTGGCCGACCTCGACCGGCGTCGTGCCGATGCCCTGGCGCACGATGACCAGGGGGCGCTGGACCTGCTCTATGCGGCGGGATCACCCGCTCACGACCGCGATGTGGCGATGCTCGCGGCGCGCCGGGCCGCTCAGATCACCGTCACCGATATGCGGAGCGACCTTCGACGCGTGACGGTCGCGCGCGGCACGAGTGCGGCGGTCAGCCTGCGCGTCGTGGACACGCTGCGGTCCGCGCGAGCCGTGACCGCGACCGGTTCGGTCGTCCCGGTGCCCGGACGTGGGCCGCGCACGTGGCTCGTCACGTTGCGGCGCGTGGGGGTGCGCTGGCTCTACTGGGACGTGACCGCGTCGCGGGCTGGGGGAAGCGCAGGCTAGGACGTGAGCCCGCGCAGCACCGAGTCGACGTCCGGGTCGAGGAACGTGAACCCGTGCTCGCGCAGCTTGCGCGGCTCGACCCTGATGCTGGCGAGGATCTCCACGGAGACCCCGCCGAGCAGGGCCTTGAGTGCGAAGGAGGGAGCGCGCACGACGCTCGGCCGGTGCAGGAGCGCGGCGAGCCGGCGGGCCACCTCGATCTGGCGGGCCGCGTCAGCCGCCAGGTTGACCGGGCCGCTGATCTGCGGGGTGTCGATGAGGAAGCGCAGCGCGCGGATCTCGTCGCGCAGCGAGATGACGCTCCACCACTGTTGTCCCGACCCGAGCCTTCCTGCGGCACCCAGCTTGGCGGCGAGCAGCAACCGCTCGAAGGCCCCGCCCTCCCGTGCAGCGACCAGGCTCGAGCGTGCGTGCGCCACTCGGATACCCGCCGCTGCGGCGGGCATCGTCGCGCGTTCCCAGGCGTCAGCCACGTCAGCCAGAAACGTGTCGCCCTTGGGTGCCGACTCATCGACCACCCGGTCTGCGGTGTCACCATAGAAGCTCATGCCAGACGCTGAGACCAGCACGCGCGGCAGCGGGTCGAGCTGCGCGAGTGCGAGCGAGAAGGCACGAGTTCCCGAGGTGCGGCTCTCGAGGATCGTGTGGCGGTAGGCGGCGGTCCAGCGATGGTCACCGACGCCCGCGCCCGCAAGGTGGACGCCTGCTTCGACGCCCGTCAGGGCGCCCAGGTCGGCCGTGCCGGCGGCGGGGTCCCAGCTCACCTCGTCCGGGGCGCCGGCGGGGCGGCGTACGAGGCGCAGCACCTCGTGACCGTCACCGCGCAGGCTCGTGACCAGAGCAGTGCCGATGAGGCCGGAGGCTCCGGTGATCGCGATCTTCATGCACCCATCCTCGCGTCAGCGTCGCACGTAGGCCACCCGGAGCGCTGGGCGAGCGAGTGAGCGACCGCTTCGACGACGGTCAGAGACCGAGCTCGGTCTCGAACGCCCCTTCTTCGAGGCGGTTCTTCAGCGTCATGAGAAAGCGCGCCGCGTCCGAGCCGTCCACGATGCGGTGGTCGTAGGAGAGGGCGAGATAGACCATGGACCGGACCGCGATGGTCTCGCCGAGGTCTGCTCCGTCGACGACCACCGCTCGCTTCACGACGCTGCCGGTGCCGAGGATCGCGACCTGCGGCTGGTTGATGATCGGCGTGTCGAACAACGCCCCACGGCTACCGGTGTTGGTCAGCGTGAAGGTCCCGCCGCCCAGCTCGTCCGGCGTGATCTTGTTGTTGCGGGTACGTGCGGCCAGGTCGGCGATCTTGCGGGAGAGCCCGGCGATGTTGAGGTCGCCGGCATCGCGGATCACCGGCACGAGCAGACCGCGCTCGGTGTCGACGGCCACGCCGAGGTGCTCGGCCCCGTGGTAGACGATCTCGTCGCCGTCGATGCTGGCGTTGACCTTGGGGTGGGCCTTGAGCGCCTCGACCGCGGCGAGGGCGAAGAACGGGAGGAACGAGAGCTTGACGCCCTCGCGCTTCTCGAAGTCGGCTTTGGCGCGCTGGCGGAGCCGGCTGATGCGGGTGACGTCGACCTCGACGACGGTCGTCAGCTGCGCGGAGGTCTGCAATGACTCGACCATGCGCTCGGCGATGACCTTGCGCAGGCGGGTCATCTTCTCTCGCGTCCCGCGCAGCGGGGATGAGTCGGGCGAGGTACGCGCGGACGACGGTGCCGCGGCGGGTCCAGCAGACGCAGCAGGCGCCGCGTCAGCTGCGCGGGCGACTTCCTCGGCATCCTTGCGTGCCTGCGCGGCCTCGAGGACGTCCTGCTTGCGGATCCGCCCGCCGACACCCGTGCCGGTCAGCGTGCCCAGGTCGACCCGGTTCTCGTTGGCCAGCTTGCGCACCAGCGGCGTGACGTAGGCATCGGCTGCCCCGTTCGCCGACCCGTTGGTGGCCGCTGCGGGAGCGGGGGCAGAGGCGGCAGCGGCGGGGGCGACGGCAGCAGGTGTGGGCTGGTCTACAGGCGTGGGCTGGGCAACAGGCGTGGCGGGCTCAGCCGGTGCCGGTGCAGGTGCGGCCGGCTCAGCCGGTGCCGGTGCAGGCGCGGCCGGTGCCTCGGTCACCGCGCCGTCAGGCGCCCCGATGATCGCCAGCTCGGCGCCGACCGCCACCGTCTCATCGGCCTGTACGCGGATCTCGAGCAACGTGCCGGCGACGGGGCTGGGAACTTCCGTATCCACCTTGTCGGTCGACACCTCGAGCAGCGGCTCGTCGACGCCCACGGCGTCGCCGACCGATTTGAGCCAGCGGGTGACGGTGCCTTCGGTGACGCTCTCACCGAGCGCGGGCATGGTGATCGGGGTGCCGGACGCACCGTTCGGCATGCCCGCAGAGGCGGGGGCCGCCTGCTCGGGAGCGGCCTGCTGCGCGGCGGCGCCGTCGACGGGCTGCGCAGCCGCGCCGGGTGCCTCCGCCTCGTCAGCGACGCCGGCGGAGACCTCCGGCTGCTCCGACGGCGACTGGACTCCGTCGGGTGCGCCAGGGTAGGCGGCGGAAGCATCCGCCGACGTCTCACCGGTCCCGGGCGCCGACTGCTCGGGCGCTGGGGTCGGCGTCGCCGCATCGTTGCCGATGACCGCGAGCTCCGCGCCCACCGCCACCGTCTCGTCAGCCGCCACGAGGATCCGCTGCACGACGCCGGCGGCAGGCGAGGGCACCTCCGTGTCGACCTTGTCCGTCGAGACCTCGAGCAGCGGCTCGTCGACCTCGATGCGGTCGCCCTCCTGCTTGAGCCAACGGGTCACGGTGCCTTCGGTGACGCTCTCTCCGAGGGCGGGCATGGTGACCGAGAACGACACGGGGGTCCTCCGAAAGACGACAGCGGTGGTGGAGCGGGCGGGGAGCAGGTCAGCCGTGCACGTGGAGCGGCTTTCCGGCCAGCGCGAGGTGGGCCTCGCCCAACGCCTCGGACTGGGTCGGGTGCGGGTGGATGAGCTGGGCGACCTCGATGGGCAGCGCCTCCCAGTTGACGATGAGCTGGG
>CAXSDR010000077.1:0-18961 GCA_964236445.1 uncultured Motilibacteraceae bacterium
ATTCAAAGGGAGCACCATGCTACTTCGCGGCACCTCCGTGCCCAGAGCCTCACGCAGGCTCGTTGGGTCGACGGTCGGCGGTCTGTCCGTTGCTCTGCTGCTCGCAGCCTGCAGCAACGGTTCCTCCGGCACCTCAGGCTCAAACGCGGCACCCTCGTCCGGTGGTTCCGGCGCGGCTGCACCCGCCAAGGGCCACGTCACGGTCAACTGGTTCGTCGGTCTTGGCACCGGCGCCGACCAGGGCCAGCCGGCTGCCGAGCAGAAGGTCGTCGACGCCTTCAACGCCAGCCAGAAGGACATCACGCTCAAGATGAACGTGGTCTCCAACAAGGTGGCCGCAGACACCCTCGCGACCCAGGTCGCCGGCGGCAACGGTCCCGACCTCGTCGGCCCGGTCGGCATCAAGGGTTCGAACCAGTTCGACGGTCAGTGGCTCGACCTCGCGCCTCTGGTCAAGAGCCAGAACTTCGACACCAGCATCTTCGACCCGGCCACGATCAAGGCGCAGCAGGACCGCACCGGCGCGCAGACCGCGCTCCCGTTCGGCGTCTACCCGTCCTTCATCTGGTACAACAAAGACCTCTTCGACGAGGCCAACATCCCCTACCCGCCCCACAAGTTCGGCGACAAGTACGCCGACGGGCGCGAGTGGAACCAGGACACCCTGCGTGAGATCGCGAAGAAGCTGACGGTCGACAAGGCCGGCAACGACGCGACGAACCCCAAGTTCGACCCGAAGTCCGTCGCCCAGTGGGGTTATGACCCGCAGTACGCCGAAACCGGCCCGCAATACAACGGCGCACTCTTCGGTGCAGGCACCTTCGCCGGTGGCACTGACGGCAAGACCGCTCAGATCCCCGCCAACTGGCTGGCAGAGTGGAAGTGGTACTACGACATGGTCTGGAAGGACCACTCGGCCCCCAACGCCACGCAGCTCGCGAGCGACGCCCTGAACAAGGGCAACGCCTTCGAGAGCGGCAAGGTCGCCATGTCCTTCACGCACACGTGGTACATGTGCTGCATGTCCGACAGCAAGGGCAAGGCGCAGACCTTCTGGGACATCGCCGCGACCCCCTTCTACAACGGCAAGCAGACCGCCAAGCTCCACTCGGACTCGTTCCGCATCTTCGCCAAGTCCAAGCACCCGGAAGAGGCGTTCAAGGTTCTCGCCTACTTCCTCACCACCGGGGCGCCCGAGCTGCTGAAGATCTACAACGCCATGCCCGCCAACCAGAAGCTTCAGGACGACTACTTCGCGTCACTGGACAAGACCTACACCCAGAAGGTTGACTGGCAGGTCGCCAAGGACGCTCTCGCGCACCCGGACATCCCGAACCACGAGGGCTACATCCCCAACTTCAACAAGTCCGGTGACCGGATCACCAAGATGGGCACCAAGCTCCTTGCCACGCCCGGCCTGAGCGTCGACACTGAAGCCGCATCGTTGAAGAAGGACCTTCAGGCCCTGTTCGACGCAGCCAGCTGACCCTCCCCTCAATGAACCCTTCTGGAGTGACACGTGGCTAATGTCATCCAGTCCGGCAGCCCGGCCGCATCGAAAGATGCGGCCGGGCGGTCCGGGGTCAAGTCACGGCGTCGA
The DNA here is from genome assembly GCA_964236445.1 of uncultured Motilibacteraceae bacterium. Classification (GTDB taxonomy): domain Bacteria; phylum Actinomycetota; class Actinomycetes; order Motilibacterales; family Motilibacteraceae; genus CAXSDR01. Next base: position 1,601 of record CAXSDR010000077.1, read on the forward strand.
CGTCGCGGTTCCCGCCTCGTCGGCCTGGTGTTCGTGTCTCCCTGGATCATCGGACTAACCCTGTTCTACATCGGTCCGATGTTGGCGACTCTCGTCATGTCGTTCACGAACTACAAGTTCAATGGCGGAACGGGTACGCCGACCAAGTTCGTCGGACTCGATCAGTGGTCACGGCTGCTCCATGACCCAGCGGTCTCCACGGGTGTGGTCGTCACGTTCAAGTTCGCCCTCATCTTCATCCCGCTGTCCATGGTGCTACCGCTCTCGCTGGCCTACCTGCTGACGAGCAAGCACCTGTTCGGGCGCAGCTTCTTCCGCGCGGCCTTCTTCCTCCCGGCCATCGTTCCTGGCGTGTCGGCGTTGGCCGTCTGGAAGGGCTTCCTCAACGGCGACGACGGCTGGCTCAACCGGATGCTGGGCACCATCGGAATCCACGGTCCCGACTGGATCAACGACAAGCCGTGGGTCCTCCCGTCCTACGGGTTGATCGCCACCTGGGCAGTCGGCAACGCGATCCTCATCTTCATCAGCGCCCTGAGTGGCGTACCGAAGGACCTGTTCGAGGCCGCCCGACTCGATGGTGCAGGCTCGCTGCGGATCTTCCGCAACGTGACACTGCCGATGATCAGCCCGATCACGTTCTACAACCTGATCCTCACGCTTGTCGCTCTTGGGCAATACTTCATCGTTCCTTTCATCATGACCGACAGTACCGCCGGTCCTGACAACGCCGCGTTGTTCTACACACTGAACTTCTATCGCGAGACCTTCCGGTTCTACGACGCCGGCTATGGCTCAGCGTTGGCATGGGCGATGTTCGCCTTTATCATGGTCCTCACCGGCTTGTTGTTCTGGTCGCAGAAGTTCTGGGTTCACTATGAGTACGAGGTGAAGAAGTGAGTTCCGCTGTTGCGCTGCGCGCCAAGGTCCGCAACAAGATCGGCAAGGAGCCGCAGGCAACTTTTTCGGAGAGCACGCCCGGCATTCGCGGGTTGATCCTGGGTGGCACCATCACCCTGTTCGCCCTCATGTTGGCGATGGTGTTCCTGTCGCCGCTCGGCTATATGAGCACGACAGCGATCAAGAGCACCGACCAGATCACCGACGAGACACGTCCGCTGCTTCCGAAGAGCCCCTCGACCGCCATCATCGACGGTCAGGAGCGCAAGATCCTCGCGGTCCCGCTTCCGGGGGGACAGACGAAGGATCTCGCGCTGGTCAAGCCGGGCCGCAGCGAGAGCACGTTCGTCGACCCGAGCGACCCCGGCACGAAGATCGTGTGGAAGGGGCAGTACCGCACGCTGAAGGCGGGCGGCTACCACCTCGCGCCGCACTTCGAGAACCTCTCCAAGGCGTGGACCGCCGTCAAGATCCCCATCCTGCTGCGCAACACGTTGATCATTGCCATTCTCGGCATGATCGGCACCGTGATCGCGTCGACCCTGGTGGCATACGGCCTCTCGCGGTTCCGGGTGCCCGGCGCGGGATTCATCATGGGCTCGCTGGTCGCTGCGATCATCCTGCCGCGGTTCTTGACCATCGTGCCGATGTATGCGATCTATCAACATGTCGGCTTCATCGGCACCTGGATCCCACTGATCCTGCCGCACTTCTTCGGCAACGCCTACAACGTCTTCCTGTTGCGTCAGTTCTTCATGACGATTCCCAAGGAGATGGACGAGGCAGCCGCGCTCGATGGCGCCGGCCCGCTGCGCACGCTGATGCTCGTCATCGTGCCGCAGGCACGACCGGCGATCATCACCGTGGCGATCCTGCACTTCCTCTTCGTCTGGAACGACTTCCTCGAGCCACTGGTCTTCCTGACGGGCAAGAACAACTTGATGCCGTTCTCCGTCGGTCTGTTCCAGTTCCTGGGTCTGTATGCCGCCCAGGTGTCACTGCTCCAGGCCGGTGCGCTGCTCGGCATGATCATCCCGATCATCGTCTTCGTCTTCAGCCAGCGCTTCTTCCTCAAGGGCATCGACCTTTCCGGAGCGAGCAAGGGCTAGCTCGACTTGCCAGCCAGAACGAGGGTGCCGTCCGGATGGACGGCACCCTCGTTCTGTTCGCCCCCGATGAGCCCGATGAGCCCGATGACCGAGATGACCAGGGGCCAGAGCCTCAGGCGCTGATCTTCGCTTTCACCTGCGCGAGCGACGGGTTCGTCAGCGCCGAGCCGTCAGCGAAAAGGACGGTCGGAACAGTCTGGTTGCCGTTGTTCACCTGGGCCACGAATGTCGCTGCGGCGTCGTCCTGCTCGATGTCGACCTCGCGGAACGCAATGCCTTCGCGCAGCATCATCGACTTGAGGCGCTTGCAGTAGCCGCACCACGGCGTCGAATACATGACGACTTCGCTGGACATGAGACCTCCGTCTGCGGGATGGGTGCTGGGGCGACAACGCGCGTACGCCGCTTCCTCTTCCCTGGCTGGCAGCTGCGCGATCACGCCCGTCCACAGCCCCCAGCGGGGGGACGGCGCGATGTCGGCTCCGGCTGAGACACTGGCGGGATGTCCGACTCCCGCGCCGACGACATCCTCGCGGAGCTCGATCCCGAGCAGCGCGAGGTCGCCCTCGCCCTGCGGGGTCCGGTCGTGGTGCTGGCCGGCGCGGGCACCGGCAAGACGCGGGCGATCACCCACCGCATGGCCTACGGCGTCGCCGCCGGCGTCTTCGCGCCGAGCAGCATCCTCGCCGTCACGTTCACCGCACGGGCCGCCAACGAGATGCGCACCCGCCTGCGCCGCCTCGACGCGAGCGGGGTGCAGGTGCGCACGTTCCATGCCGCCGCCCTGCGCCAGCTGCAGTTCTTCTGGCCCAGGGTGGTGGGCGGCGAGCTGCCGCGCATCGCCGACCACAAGGCACCGCTCGTCAGCGAGGCGGCCGGGCGCATCGGACTGCGCGCCGACCGCACGAGCGTGCGCGACCTCGCGGCGGAGATCGAGTGGACCAAGGTCAGCCAGCTCCACCGTGACGACTACCCCGCCACCGTGGCGGCAGCGGGGCGTACGCCGCCCGCGGGCCTGGGCGCCGGCGACTTCTCGCGCATGCTGGGCGCCTACGAGGACGTCAAACGCGAGCGCGGGGCGATCGACTTCGAGGATGTCCTCATCTACGCCGTGGGCCTGCTCGCCGACCGTGACGACGTCGCGGCACAGGTCCGCACGCAATACCGCCACTTCGTGGTCGATGAATATCAGGACGTCAGCCCGCTGCAGCAGTCCCTGCTCGACCTGTGGCTGGGCGAAAGCTCGGAGCTGTGCGTCGTGGGCGACGCGAGCCAGACGATCTACTCCTTCACCGGCGCCACGCCGGCGCACCTGCTCAACTTCCGGCGTCGCTATCCCGAGGCGACCGAGGTGCGGCTCGTTCGCGACTACCGCTCGACTCCGCAGGTCGTGGGCCTTGCCAACGCGGTGCTCGCGCGTGCCGCCGGGCCGGCCGAGCAGCGGCTCAAGCTCGTGGCGCAGCGCCCCGATGGGGCGGCGCCGCGTTTCGTCGACTACGCCGACGAGCCCGCGGAGGCTTTCGGCGTGGTCAGCGACATCCGCGCGCTGATCGAGGCGGGGGTGCCGGCCGGCGAGATCGCGGTGCTGTTTCGCACCAACGGGCAGAGCGAGGCCTACGAGCAGGCACTGGCCGACGCCGGGATCTCCTATGTCCTACGCGGCGGCGAGCGGTTCTTCGACCGGCGCGAGGTGCGTGACGCGCACCTGCTGCTTCGCGGGGCGGCGCGCGCGGGCAGCGGCGATGAGCCGGCGGTGGAGGCGACGCGCGCCGTCCTGTCCTCCGTCGGTTGGGCGCCCGCGGCGCCGGCGACGGCCGGCGCCGCGCGCGCACGCTGGGAGTCGCTGTCGGCGCTCGTACGCCTCGCCGAGGACATGGCGTCGGGCGACGCCGAGGTGACGCTCACCGGTCTGGTCGCCGAGCTCGATGAGCGGGTGGCGGCACGGCACGCCCCCACGGTGGACGGGGTGACCCTCGCCTCGCTGCACGCTGCCAAGGGCCTCGAGTGGGACGCCGTCTTTCTCGTGGGCGTCGTCGAGGGCCTGCTCCCCATCAGCTTCGCCGAGACCGACGCGGCGGTCGAGGAGGAGCGCAGGCTGCTCTACGTCGGTGTCACGCGAGCGCGCGAGCATCTGGTGCTGTCCTGGTCACGGGCTCGAGGCCGACGACCGTCCCGGTTCCTCGACGGGTTGCGCCCGGGAGACGACCGGCCCGCTGCAACGGGCTCGCGGTCGGCCCGCCGCCGGGAGAAGCACACAGCCGCGACGACGTGCCGGACCTGTGACGCTGCCCTGCGCACGCCGGCCGAGCGCAAGGTCGGCCGCTGCGAAGCCTGCCCGTCGACCTACGACGAGGCCACGTTCGAGCGGCTGAAGGCATGGCGGCGTGAGCTCAGCCAGGAGCAGTCGGTGCCCGCATTCGTCGTCTTCACCGACGCGACGCTGACGGCCATCGCCGAGGCCCGCCCGACGACCCGGGCGGAGCTCGCGCGCGTGTCCGGTGTCGGCGCGACGAAACTCGATCGCTACGGGCCTGACGTGCTCGCGCTGCTTGCGCCGGTCGGCTGACACCGCAACCGCGCCGGAAAGATATGTGCAATTCCTCGTTAATTGGGTTGCTGAGCTCGGGCGTGCCCCGCTACCTTCAACTCACGGGCACACGAGCAGGCGTTATTCGACCTGCGACAACGCGAGGAGGTGCGAGATGGCAGCGATGACCACGACGTCGTCCAAGACGACCGTCTCGTCGACCTCGATGACGTCAGTGACTTCCATGCGCACCGTCGATTCGTGCTGGCGTGTCCCGGCCGTCACCACTGTCGCTGCTGACGCGGCCGTTGCCGGTTCCTATGGCACCGCGACCCACGGCACTGAGTCGTTCGTCGCAGGACCGCAGCATGCGCTGCGTGTTCCGGCCCGCCGCCTCGTCAGCAAGCCCGGCGTCGCAACCCGCATTGATGGGGACCCTCGATCCTGGAGCCCTCCGGTCTAGCTTGTTTCAGCAGACCGGCGCACTCCAGGCCGCGGACCCCCACAAGGGTCCGCGGCCTTTGTTGTTTCTCACCGCAAGCGCCGGGTCTGCCGGCTACTGAAGAAGAAGGAGGTGGCATCCGTGCAGCTGGTCGAGCTCATCGATGACGTGAGATCCGCGTCTCCCGATCTGCCCTGCCGCGCCGACGACCCGGAGCTGTTCTTCGCCGAGTCGCCATCGGATGTCGAGCTGGCCAAGGCTCTGTGTGCTGCATGTCCGGTCGCGCTCGCGTGCCTGGCCGGAGCCATGGAGCGTCGCGAGCCATGGGGGGTCTGGGGGGGACAGCTGTTCGTCCAGGGCGACGTCGTGGCGCGCAAGCGCCCCCGTGGCCGTCCCCGCAAGGAGGAGGTGGCCGCATGAGTTGCTCTCTCGCTTTCGATTCGCACCCAGAGAGGAGTTCGTTCATGCAGACCCTGCATGACGCCCATGTCCTGGCGCTCTATGCCGGACGGCTGGCCGAGGCGCAGGCGCATCGGCACCGTCGCCGCATCGCGGCGGCGCTGAAGGCGCAGCGGCGGGCAGAACGGGCGACCGCCCGCGCCCGTCGACTGATGGAGATAGCCGGCCTGAGCTGATCGTCGATGCGTCGACCATGTCGGCGTAGCACGTCAGCAGGGGGTGACGCCTCGTCAGGCGAGGGCGTCACCCCCACGCGGCGGCCGGCGGGGTGCGTCGTGGTGTTGCTGCGACGCCAGGCGTAGTCGGCCAGGAGCGACAGCTAGGCGCTCTTGCGTGCCGCCCGTTTCGGCGGAGTGTCGCTCTTGAGTGCGGTCGTCGACTTCGCCGCGGCTGCCCGTTTTGCCGGGGCCTTGGTCGGCTTCTTGACCGGCGAAGCAGACTTCCCCGAAATCGACTTCGCTGCATTCGCCTGGGTCGCAGCGCGCTTGCTCGGCGACGCGGGGCTGGCGGTCGCCGCGGCTGCTGGCGCGCCGTCTCGCTTGCGCTGCGCTGCCTCGACGCTGGCACGTAGCGCGGCCATGAGATCGACGACGGTCCCGGTCTCCGCGGGGGTCTCGTCAGGCTCCGCCACCGCCATGCCGCCGGCCTTGGCCTGCACCACAGCCTCGAGCGCGGCCCGGTAGTCGTCCGTGAACGCGCCCGGATCGAAGTCGTCGGACAGCGTCGCGATGTAGGACTCGGCCATCGCGATCTCCTGATCGCGCACCGCGACATCCTCGGTGGGCACGAAGGCCGCAGGATCACGGACCTCGTCGGGCCACAGCATCGTCTGCACCATGAGGGCGCCGTCGCGTGGCCGGAGCAGCGCCAGGCTCTCGCGGTTGCGCAGGGCGACCTTGACCAGCGCCGCCCGCCCGCTGCGCTCGAGCGCATCGCGGAGCAGGACATAGGGCTTGGTTCCCGCGCCGTCAGCCGCGAGGTAGTAGGGCTTGGAGAGGTAGGAGCCGTCGATCTGCTCTGCCGGGACGAACTGCAGGACCTCGATGGTGCGGCGCGACGGCAGTGGCAGCGAGGCGAAGTCCTCATCCGTCAGCACGACGATGTCGCCGTCGGGCATCTCGAACCCCTTGCCGATCTGGCTGTAGGGGACCTCCTCGCCGTCCACGGAGCAGACGCGCTTGTATTTGATGCGCCCGCCGTCCTCCTCGTGGACCTGCCTGAACGACACCCCGCGTTCCTCGGTGGCGGCATAGAGCCGCACCGGGATGGACACCAGGCCGAAGGAGACGGTGCCCTTCCAGATGGCTTGCATGATCCCCAGTGTCCCCGCTCGCCGCCATGATGGAAACTCCCCCGCAGGAACGTCGACCAGTTGGAGGCCTCGTGGCACCGCAGAAGACCTCGGTGGTCGTGGACGGCCGGGAGCTGCTGCTCTCGAATCTCGACAAGGTGCTCTATCCCGCCGCGGGGTTCACCAAGGGTGAGGTCATCGACTACTACGCCCGCATCGCGCCCGTCATGCTGCCGCACCTGGCCGGCCGGCCGGCCACCCGCAAGCGCTATCCGAACGGCGTCGATGCCGGCGACTTCTTCGAGAAGAACGCGCCCAAGCACACGCCCGAGTGGATCCGCACCGTGACACTGCCGTCGCCGGGAAGCGCCCGCAACCGCGAGACCATCGACTACATCGTGGTGGAGGAATTGGCGACGCTCGTCTGGCTGGCCAATCTCGCCGCGCTCGAGCTGCACGTGCCGCAGTGGCGCGTCGCCGACGACAGCGGCGGCCGCGAGTCCGGTGGCCGGTCCCGGGAGGGCGACGCCGGTGCGGACGCCGCCGCGGGCGTCGATCTGCTCGTCCTCGACCTCGACCCCGGCCCACCCGCCACCATCGTGGAGTGCTGTCAGGTCGCCCAGCTGCTCCGCGCCGAGCTGGCTGGCGACGGGCTGCAGGCATGGGGCAAGACGAGTGGATCCAAGGGCATGCAGCTCTACGTCGCGGTGGCGGAGGTGTCGTGGGAGGACACCCGCGCCTACGCCAAGGCGCTCGCCGAGCGGCTCGAGCGCAGCGCTCCCGAGCTCGTCGTGTCGCGCATGACGAAGTCGCTGCGACCCGGCAAGGTGCTGGTGGACTGGAGCCAGAACAACGCTGCCAAGACGACCGTCGCGCCCTATTCCCTGCGTGCGGGCGAGCAGCCGACCGTCTCGACCCCGGTCACCTGGGACGAGATCGACGCCTGCCGCCGGCCCGAGGACCTGCGCTTCATGGCCGTGGACGTTCTCGAGCGGGTGGGCGCCCACGGCGACCTGCTGGCGCCGCTTCTTGGAACCGGCCAGCCGTTGCCGGCCTGACGGTCTCGTCGCGCCCCGCCTGCTCCCAGGTGCAGCCGCATCGAGGGTGGGGCGCCCAGGCGCGCCGCCGCGTCGTGCCCAGGGGCAGCGTCGTCTCGACGCACCCGTCGATGACCGGGAGCCCCTCGACACCGTCGAGCCACGACAGCGCCTGGAGCGCGGCTCCGGCTGCCGCGAGGGTGGCGAGGACGACATCAGGCGGGGGAGCCGGCGCCGGCGCGGCGAGCTGCGCGGCGACCCGTGCCCACCCGGGGTCGCGGTCGATGCGGTGCAGGTGCAGGCACCGCAGGCAGGCGGACGTCCCGGGGACGACCAGCGGCCCGACCACGGCGGTCGTCTCACGCACCGTCACGAGCAGGTGGGGGGCGCTGCCGCGTAGGAGATCCTCGACGAGAACCGGGTCGGCCAGCGGCGCGTCAGGTGCGAGCACCGTGAGGTGGGGGCGGCCGGCACGGGGTGACGTGACCACGCCGGGGACGCACGCGAGCAGCCTCGCAGCGACGGCCGCCTGGCGCGACGGGAGACCGGCATCGGCGCAGAAACCGGCATCGGCGCAGAAGCCGGCCGGACTGGCATCAGCGGCGCACGCGGGCCGGTCGTCCACCGGGACGACCGCACCGACGCCTGCGGCGGCCAGCAGCATCGCGACGCTCGACCCGACCCGCCCGGCACCGATGACCTGCACGACCCGCTGCCTGCGGGCGGCCATGGCGTGCCCGCCGGCGCAGGCGCCGCGCAGCAGCGACAGCGTCGCGGCCTCGGCCGTCAACACGGGGCGCCCCGACCTGCCACGGCCCCGCTCGTCGGGTCCCCTGCCGGGGTTCCGCTCGGCCAGCACTCCTGAGGAGCGCAGCAGCGCCATGAGGGCTGCGGTGCGCTCGGCGCTGCCTCCGAGCTGCGTCGCACGGTCGTGCAGGCCTGCGTCGTCACAGCGCCCGTCGAGCTCGAGCACCAGCTGGGCGCTCACCGCGTCGAGGCCGCCGAGCACGACCGCGTGCTCAGGGTCGATGCCGAACTGCACGGTCTCGGCGTCGCGCCAGACCCGCTGCAGCGCAGGGTTGAGGGTCGGGCGCACACACGCTCCTGAGGGACGGCATCCGGGCGAACCTGACCGCCGCAGCGTGCCAGCCGCGACCGTTGGCCGGGCGGCTCGTCCACAGGCCTGTCGGCGGCCGCCGCCGCCGCAGACGACGACGGGCGGCCCCCCGAAGGGGACCGCCCGAAGAAGCCTGCCGGGCCGGTGGGGTCAGGCCTTGCCGAGGATGCGGTTGAGCTTGGTGCCGCAGACCGAGCAGATGCCCTGGGCCATCCGGCGACCGGAGTCGCTGATCTTGACCTCGCCGGTGAAGTCGCGCTTCTCTTTGCACTTCACGCAGTACGCGTCGCCTGTGTAGCTCTCAGCCATGGGTGCTCCTCTGTGTGTGGGGGCCGGGCGCCGCTGGCGCAGCACGTGCTGCGCGGGCGCTCCCGGCCGGGTCTTCGAGGCGTCACCCTACGCCGAGGGAGCACAGATGTGCGGAACCCGGGGCCGAGCGACGGGCCGGCGCCTTCCCCTGCGCCGTCCGGCGTCGGCCCCGAGAGCCGTCGGCTCCGACGCTAGGAACTACGGCCGGTGATGTCAACGGACCGCCCAGGACCCGCGGCGGTCGTCCTCGGCAGGCGTCTCACAGTCGGCTCCGCGCGAGCGCGCGGCCCACCGCGTCGAACGGCGTACGCGCCCGCTTCGCGGCGTGGGGACAAGTCTGTGGAGAACCGGTGGAAAACGCTGTCACCAGCGACATCTCTCAGCGCAACCTGTGGATGACGAGACTTGTCCCGAGTCACCGCGGTACGGTCCGGGCATGGGTGCAGCAGCCACACCTCTCGCGGGGCAGCCCGGGCAGCCTCAGGTCGAGGTCCGGCGCAGCAGTCGACGCCGCCGCACCGTGTCGGCCTACCGCGACGGCGACCGCATCGTCGTCCTGCTCCCCGCACACCTCGGCCGTGCTGAAGAGGCGCGGTGGGTCCAGGCCATGGTGACGCGGCTCTCGGAGCAGGACCAGCGTCGGCGCCCCAGCGACGAGTCGCTGCTCGCGCGCGCGGGCGAGCTCTCGACGCGCTATCTCGGCGGTCGCGCTGTGCCGGCGAGCGTGCGCTGGGTGGGCAACCAGACCGGGCGCTGGGGCTCGTGCACGCCCCTGGACGCCAGCATCCGGCTGTCGACGCGGCTGCAGGGAATGCCCGAGTGGGTCGTGGACTACGTGCTGCTGCACGAGCTCGCGCACCTGCTCGAGCCCGGGCACGGACCCGAGTTCTGGGCGCTGCTCACGGGCTACCGCCGGATGGAACGCGCCCGCGGCTACCTCGAGGGCGCTGCCTTCGGGTCCGGTGCGGCCACCGACGGGTCCGAGTGACCGCGGCCGTCAGGCGCCTGACGTCGCCGCCGCCACGAGCGCACGCAGGCCGTCATCGCCATCCTCGGGCAGGGCGTCGACCGGCCACCACCGCAGGTCGAGCGACTCGACGCTGATCTGCTCGCGGGCGCCTGCCGGTGCGGTGAAGGCGTACTGCACGTCGAGGTGCGCCACGCTGCTGCCCGGCCCCCAGCAGGGCACCAGATGGCGGTCCAGGCGCAGCGGTCCGGGGGCGGGAACCAGTTGGCCGATGCCGCTCTCCTCCCACGCCTCGCGCGCCGAGGCCCCGGCGAGCGTCCGGTCGGTCGGCTCGCAGTGGCCGCCCAGCTGCAGCCACCGGTTGACCTTGGGATGCAGGGTGAGCAGCGTGCGCTCGTGCGCGTCGTCGAGCACCAGGGCGCTCGTCGTCAGGTGACCTTGCGCGCAGCTGCGCCACGTTGCGTCGGAGTGCGCGTCGAGATGCGCGAGGTAGGAGCGTCTCAGCTCGTCCTGGGCCGGGCTGGGCGCCACCCAGGTGCGCAGGACGCGTACGGCGTCGACGGGTAGCAACGCGACCTGCGTCGGCACCGTCACGACGGGCCGGGCGGGTCGTCCCCGGGAGTGCCGGCCGGGCCGGGTCCCGCCTCGCCGTCGAGCAGCGCGCGAAGCTCGCGGTCGGTGTCGTCGTCGCCCGAGCCTGCCGTGCCCGTGGCGTTCGTGCCCGCCGCCACGAAAGCCCTGGGGTCGTCGAGATCGGCGGTGCCTGGCAGCAGGTCCGGGTGGTCCCAGACGGCGTCGCGACCTTCGATGCCGCGCGCGGCGGCGACCTGGCGCCACAGCGCCGCTGCGTCGCGCAGCCGGCGCGGGCGCAGGGTGAGGCCGACCAGCTCGGCGAAGAGCCGCTCAGCAGGTCCCCCCGTGGCGCGGCGGCGGCGTACGGCCTCGCGCAGTGCACCGGAGTGGGCCAGACGCGGCTCGGCGGCTGCATCGACGACATCGTCGACCCATCCCTCCACCAACGCCAGGAGCGTCTCGAGACGCAGCAGCACCGCCTGCTGAGCCGGGCTCGGATCCTGGTCGAACAGGCCCGACGACATCGCCTCCTGCATCGCCGTGGGGTCACTGGGGTCGAGCTGGGAGACGGCGGCCTCGATGGCCGAGGTGTCCAGGCTGATGCCCGAGGCGTAGGCGTCGATCTCGGCCTGCAGGCGGGACCGGAGCCAGCCGGCCGAGCTGAACAGCCGCTGGTGGGCCGCCTCGCGCAGGGCGAGGTAGAGCCGCACCTCACCCTCGGGCACCTCGAGGCCTTGTCCGAACGCTGCGACGCCGGCGGGCAAGAGTGCGCTGCGGCCCTCGGGGGCCAGCGGCATTCCCACGTCGGTCGATCCGACGACCTCGCCCGCGAGCGCGCCGAGCGCCTGGCCGATCTGCGTGGCGAAGAGCGCCCCACCGAGGGAGCGCATCATCGCGGTGATCGGCGCCAGCGCCTCGGCAGGCAGGCCCCCCTCGGCGCCGAACGCCTCGAGCATCGCCGCGTCGGGCATCCCGGGCAGGCCGCTGAGCCCGGCCAGCCCGGCGGCGGCCTGCCCGCCCAGGGTGTCGCTCATCGCATCGACGACGCGCAGCGCGATCGGGTCGATCATCAGCGCCCACTGGGGAAGCGTGCGCTCCACCCACTCGGCGCGGCTCCACGCCTCGGCGCGAGCCGCCGTCGCCGGCAGTGCGGTGGCGTCGTCGAGCCACAGGTCGGCGAGCCGAAGCGCGTCCTCGATCTCGCCCCGCGCGCCGAGCGGCACCGACTTGTCACCGCCGACGAGGGCCTGGCGGGCGACGTCACGGGCCATGTCCCAGTTCACCGGGCCGCCCTGCCACTGCATCAGCTCACCGAGCTTCTGCAGCGCCTGTCCCATCGAGGCGGCGTCGCCGAGACCGCCTGCGCCACTGAGGCCACCAAGGCCGCCGAGGAACCCGAACGGGTTTGCGCCGCCCGCGTCGGCGTCCCCGGAGCCCTCGGGCTCGTCTGATCCGTCACCACCTGAGGTGAAGCCGAACGGCATCGGTGCTCACCAGCTCCCGGGAGTTGGCACACTGGTCCCGATGGGCCACACGTTGCACTGCACGGGAGACGCAGAGTGCGTTGAGGTCATGTCGACCACCGTATCCGTGAGCGCGCGCGCCTGGAGGCTGTCATGACAGAGCCGCAGGGCCGCCAGGCTCGGGCCGCCGCGCCCGTCCCCGCGCAGGCGCGCGCCCGGTCGTCGCGCCCCGCCCGCCCGGTGGTCGCGGTCACCGGGGCCTCGCACGGTGTGGGGCTGGCGCTCGCCCGCCGGCTCGCGGCCGACCCGCGGTTCGCCCGTCCTGTCGCGCTCGACTCCGACCGGGGCGAGTCGGGCGGCCTCGCAGGTGCCACGTGGCGGCTCGGCGACGTGGCCGACCCGTCCCTCGCGACGCGCTTGTCGCGGGTCAGCGTGCTGGTCCATGTCGCCGCCGGCCGCGGCGCTTCGCCGGAGCAGGTCGTACGCGCTGCCGCCACCGTTGTCACCGCTGCGGCGGCCGCCCGGGTGACCCGCGTCGTGCTCGTCACGTCCGCCATGGTCTATGGCGCAGGGGCCGACAATGCGGTGCCCCTCGACGAGGACGCGCCCGTCGCTGCCGTGCCCGACGGCGGCTTCGTCGGCGCGCTGCTCGAGGTCGAGGCCCTGGCCGAGCGGGCCACGCGCGTCCATCCCGGCCTCGATGTCGTGGTCGTGCGGCCTGCCGCCCTGGTGGGGGAGGGCGTCGACAGCGTCTATGCCCGGCACGTCGAGGCGCCGCGGCTGCTGGTCGTGCGTGGCTCGCAACCGCGGTGGCAGCTCTGCCACGTAGACGACCTCGTCACCGCGCTGCTCTGCGCCGCACTCGGTGAGGTGCAGGGCGTCGTGACCGTCGCCTGTGACGGCTGGCTCGACCAGGACCAGATCGAGTCGCTCACCGGGATGCGGCGACTGGAACTCCCTGCGGGGGTTGCTTTCGGGACGGCAGAGCGCCTCCACCGCGTGGGCGTCCTCGCGGCGCCCGCCGGGGACCTGGCCTTCGTGGTGCACCCCTGGGTCGTCGACAGCGCTCGGTTGCGTGCGAGCGGCTGGCGCCCGGCCTATGACAACGCCACGGCGCTCGGCGTGCTGCTCGACCACGTGGACCGCCACGGCACGGGCGCGCGACGCCTCGGCCGCCGCGACGCGACGAGTGTCGGGCTCGGTGCCGCCGGCGCGGCTGTCGCGGTCGTGGGGACGGCTGCTCTGGTGCGCGCAGCCCGGCGGCGGCGGCGCATATGAGCCGCGAGCCGGCCCCCGTCGTACGCCTCTGTGCGCTGCGCGACGCCCCCCTCTCGGTCGGCGAGGTCCTGGCGGCCGTCGCCGACCCTGGTGCCGGGGGCACGACCAGCTTCGTGGGAACCGTGCGCGACGACGATCACGGCCGAGCCGTCAGGGCGCTCTCCTACTCCGCGCACCCGACGGCGGAGCAGGCGATGCGCGACGTCGCCGATGCCGTCGCCCTGGTCCCCGGCGTACGCGCGGTGGCAGCCGTCCACCGCACCGGGGAGCTGCAGGTCGGTGACCTCGCCGTCGTCGTGGCGGTCTCGGCGGCGCATCGGGGCGAGGCTTTCGAGGCGTGCCGACGCCTCATCGACGAGATCAAGGCGACGGTGCCGATCTGGAAGCACCAGGCGTTCGCTGACGGCACCGACGAGTGGGTCGGAGCCTGCGACTGACGGCGTTGCGGGAACGGCGCGCGAGGCGCGCGTCGTTAGGCTGACGGTCCCGGTGGCATCGGAGGGGCGACAAGGAGTTGCGGCGTGAGCGTGCTGGCGTGGTGGGCGATCCCCGCCGTCGCGACCGCGCTGGCGCTCGCCTGGGCGGCCTGGGCGAGCCGGTCCCGGCCACGGGCCGACGCCTACGACACGGTCGACGACTATCGCCGCTTCCGTGAGGCCCTGCACGACGCCACCGACCCGCAGTCGCGGACCCCGGGTGCGGTGCGTCCGGTCTCTGCACCGCGAGGCGCGCAGCCGGGCCGGACCCAGCCAGAAGACAACCAGCCAGAAGACAAGCAGTGACCCGGCGACAGCTAGCGAGTGCGACGTCGCTGGTGGTTCTCGCGCTGCTGGTCGTGCTCGCGTCACGGCTCCCTGTGCCCTACGTCGTCGAGACACCAGGTCCCACGACCGACACGCTGAGCGGCAACCTGATCGAGATCAGCGGTCACCAGACCTATCCCACCTCGGGCGCCCTGCGACTCACCACCGTGTCGTCCTACGGCGGGCCGGGGCGTCATCTGGACCTGCTCACCGCCATGCGGGCCTGGGTCTCGCCCCACGACGCGGTTCTTCCCGAGGAGCTGCTCTATCCGCGCGGCACCACCCGTCAACAGGCGCAGCACCAGGACGCCGAGGCCATGACGCTGTCTCAGCAGGACGCGACGACGGCGGCCCTTCGCCAGCTGCACATCGCCGTCACGCCGGTCGTCGTCGTGCAGGCCATCAGCGCAGGCATGCCCGCCCAGGGCAGGCTCAAGGCGTCCGACCAGATCACGTCGATCGACGGCACGGCAGTGGGCGGCAGCACCGACCTGCTGCGCAAGGCGATCACCGCGCACAAGGCCGGCGACACCCTGCACTTCGTCGTGCAGCGCGCCGGAGCCACGGTGGCTGTCGACGTGGTCGCGACCCAGGACAACTCCGACCCCGAGAACCTCCACCGCACGGTCGTCGGGTTCAGCCCCGCCGCCACCTTCTCCTTTCCCTTCACGATCAAGATCCGCCTCGACGATGTCGGTGGCCCGAGCGCGGGGCTGATGTTCGCTCTGGGCATCGTCGACAAGCTCACACCGGGTGCCTTGACCGGCGGTGCCAAGGTGGCAGGCACGGGCACGATCGACACGTCCGGGGCTGTGGGGGCCATCGGCGGCATCCCGCAGAAGATGGCGGGCGCCCGATCTGCGGGCGCGACCGTCTTCCTGTCGCCCGAGCAGAACTGTGCGGAGGCCCGGCCGGTTGTTCCCAAGGGGCTACGCCTGGTCAAGGTGACGTCGTTGGCGTCGGCGATCGCTGCACTGGACGACGTACGCGCCGGCAACCTCGCCGCGTTGCCGCGCTGCTGACGCGGGCCCTGACCCAGGCGGGCTACTAGTCGCGAAGCGTGTCGGCGAGCGCGACGACGAGCCCCGGCACGAGGTGCGGGCCGCGCAGGACGTCCTCGTCGGCGTCATGGGCGCGCATCCGCAGCACGCAGGCGCTGGTGCCGTCGCGCAGCACCGCCACGGCGACCCGCACCTCCTCGCGCTGCGGGTGGGCTGCGAGGTAGGCCAGTGCCTCCTGCTCGTCTCGGGGCATGGTTGCTTCTACGGCAGGTGGCAGGACGAGCCGCTCGACGCAGAGGGCCGCCCCGAGGACCTCGGCGGGCCACGCGACGCGTGCCAGCAGGTCCTCGAGCGTGGCGCCCTCGGGCAGGTCCTCCTGCTCGACCGGGGTCAGCGAACCCGCTGCCTGCGCGGGGTCGAGGGCCATCGCGGCTGCGAGAGCAGGCTCCCGGCGCAGCAGGTCCTCGGTCTCGACCAGGGCGAAGAGCCGCGGCGGCTGGTCCCACCCCTCGCCGCTGACGTGGCGCTCCACCTCCTCGACCGCATTCCGCAGGGCCGGGCTCGCGGGCGGCACCGGGACGGGGGGTGCGGGCCGTTGGGGCGGTGGGGACGACATGGGCGACATCTTGGCTCATCCTCGGGTGCGTCCCTTCGGGAACCCGAGGTTGGCTGGGTACGTTGCTACCGTCGCGCCACCGGTGCGCCGAGGATGCTTCTTCGACTGACGAGGTGCTGAGCGCGTGAGCTACCCAATGCCCCCGGACCCCCACCCTGGTGCGGGGATCGGTCTGCGCTACAGGCGTGGGCGCGTGCTCGTGCCGACGCTGGTCATCCTCGGGCTGCTGACCATGGCCTTCCTGGCGTTCACCGGCTTCTACACGCAGCTGTTGTGGTATCGCTCGATTCACATGAGCAGCGTCTTCACGCACGCGCTCGTGACACGGGCACTGCTCTTCGTCGTCTGCGGTCTCGTGCTCGGTGGCACGGTCGCGGCGAGCGCCGTCATCGCCTACCGCACGCGACCGCCCTATTCTCCGATGTCGCCGGAGCAGCAGAACCTCGACCGCTACCGCCTGGGGCTCGAGCCCTTCCGGCGTGCCGTGACGATCGCTGCGAGCGTGCTCCTCGGCCTGCTCGCTGGGTCGTCGGGGGCGGCCGAGTGGAAGACCTACCTGCTGTGGCGCAACGGTGTGTCGTTCGGCCAGAAGGACCCGCAGTTCCACAAGGACATCAGCTTCTTCGCCTTCGACCTGCCGTGGTACCGCTTCGTCGTCGACTTCGGCTTCGTGACGCTCACGCTGGCCATTCTCGCCGCTCTGCTCACGCACTACCTCTACGGCGGCGTACGTCTGCAGGGCAGCGGTGACCGCACGACCGCCGCTGCACGCACTCACCTCAGCGTGCTGTTCGGCATGTTCGTCCTGCTCAAGTCGCTGGCCTACCTGCTCGACCGCTATGAGCTGGCCGTGCACCCCGGCAAGATCGGGAACGCTGACTTCACCGGTCTCTCCTACACCGACATCAACGCCGTGTTGCCCGCAAAGACAATCCTGTTTTGGATTTCGCTGATCTGCGCTGCACTCTTCTTTGTCAACATCGTGCGCCGCACGTGGGCACTCCCCGGCCTCGGGGTCGGGCTGCTCGTCATCTCCGCCGTCATCATCGGCGGCATCGTGCCGGCGCTCTACCAGCAGCTGCGCGTACGCCCCAGCATCGCGGAGCGCGAGGCGCCGCAGATCACGAAGAACATCGAGCAGACCCAGCTCGCCTACGGTCTCGACAAGGTCGACAAGCAGCCCTACAAGGGCGACGCGTCGACGCCCTCGGCGAGCTTCGTCAACACCTCCACCGTGCGCAACATCCGCCTGCTCGACCCGACTGTCATCAACGCGGTCGTCACGAACCGCAAGTCGCTGCGGCCGTTCTACGACTTCCCCGACCCGCTCGACGTCGACCGCTACACCATCGACGGGCAGGAGCGCGACACCGTCGTTGCCGTCCGCGAGCTCGACCTCAACGGGCTTCAGGCGCAGCAGCGCAACTGGATCAACGACCGCACCGCCTACACCCACGGCTACGGCTTCG
>CAXSDR010000078.1:0-18883 GCA_964236445.1 uncultured Motilibacteraceae bacterium
AGCCGTAGCCGGTCGCGCGGGTGAGGCCCGTCATACGGACGTACTGGTAGGTGCCCGAGACGGCGACGTTCTGCACGCCGCTCACACCGTTGGTCACCGGGGAGATGTCGGTGAACGCCGTGCCGTCGTTGGAGCCCTGGAGCTTGAAGGTCTTGGCGTAGGCCGACTCCCAGTTGAGGGTGACCTGACCGATCGACTGCGCGCTGCCGAGATTGACCTGCAGCCACTGTGCGTCGGTCGAGGCGCTGGACCAGCGAGTCGTGGCGTCGCCGTCGACCGCGGCCTTGGCCGGTGTGTAGTCGGGGTTCTCGACCGACGACGCGGTGGCGACCTTGCCCTGCGAGAGCAGCGCGCCGACGGCCGAAGCCGGCGAGGACAGCCCGACCATTGTCATGGTTGCTGCAAGGCCCGCGAGCGCGAGGGGAACGGCGAGCCGCCAGCGACGCTGCGCCGGCAACGGGCGCTCGCGTCTGGTGGGCGAAAGGGAATGCATCAAGGAACTCCTACCGGGGAGGGAAGCGACCGCTGCAGCGCCAGGCGGGCGTGGCTGGAAAGCGCTTTCCGACACGGTGGGCTACGCGTGAATGCCTGTCAAGACCTGGTGGGGTGCCGGTTTGCGTCGGGCCCTCACGCCGAGGAACACGTCTAGCGGGCGAAGCGTGCCGCGGAACGCTCGCGAGCCTTGGCCGCCTCGGTCTCACGGTCCTTCGCGGGGGCGGCAGTCACCAGCTCGTCGAGCAACGCCATGGACGCCACCACGACCGCATCGACCGCGCGCTCGAACGTCGCGGTGTTCGCGAGCGACGGCTTCGCCGCGCCGCTGATCTTGCGGACGTACTGCAGCGCGGCCGCGCGCACCTCCTCAGCAGTGGCGGGCGGCTCGAAGTTGTGGAGCGGACGAATGTTGCGGCACATGCGCCGAGCCTAGGTCGCGGACGCTGCGGGCGGGAGGGGCTCGGAGTCGACCTCGTCGGAACGCAGCTCGTTGGCGGCCGTGATGACGGTCTGCTCGGCGTCGGCGAGCACCTGGACGTCCGCGACGGCGAGCCGGTCGAGCCGGCCGAGATCACAGAGGTTGGCGAGGTCGGTGGCTGCGGCGTCACGGTCACGGCCCGAGTGGATGCGGTCCAGGGACGAGGCCGCGCGATCAGCCCGCTCCTGGCGGTCGAGCTCGATGCGAGCCGGTGCATCGTCGCTGTCGGCCGCCGCCCGGCGCCGCTCCGCCGCGCTGTCGCGCTCATCGGCCGCACGGTCGCGGCGCTCCGCGGAGACGTCGCGCGCGACCGCCGCCTGGCGGATCTCCTCGCGCTGTCTGGCCCGCTCGACCTCGGCCGCCCCTGCGCTGCTCACAGCGACGATGCTAGGCCTTCCCTTCCGCTTGCGCAGCCCGAAGTTGGGTTGTCACCGGCGCCGGCCGGACAGACTGCAGGAAGGTCGACGCGAGCCGGCCAGTAGTCCGTCAGATGAGGGGGGGCGACCCGGTCGTGTGCCGTCATGCGGTCCAGCGGATGCCCCCCGAGCCCCACTCCACGGCCGTGTCCCGCCGCTTCGTGGGGCAGAGCCTGCATCACTGGGATCTGGACCCGCTCGCCGACGACGTGCAGCTGGCGCTCAGCGAGCTCGTCACGAATGCGCTGCTCCATGCCGGCACGGCCCTGGTCGTGAGTCTGAGCTGCGCGAGCGGGCAGGTGGAGCTGGCCGTCTTCGACGGCAACCCGAATCCCCCGCGGATGCGCCCGCACCGCCACGACCTCGACGCCGACCTGGACAAGCTACTGGCGGCCGAGCGCAACGCCTCGGACCGGCTCGCGAACCTCGATGACCGAGACCCACGGCTCCACGTGGGAAGCGCGGGTTCGGTCGCGGGCGGGCGTGGCCTGTTGCTCGTCGAGGCCGTCGCGGCCGAGTGGGGCTACAGCCCGCTCAGCGACGGCAAGGCCGTGTGGATCCGCACGCCGGCGCCCGACGACTGGCCGGGCACGGCCTCCTGTGTGTGCGAGAGCTCGGACTCCGCGACGACGCTGGCTTCGGGACGCCGGGTCGTGCACCAGGAGTGAACACCTCCGCCACCCTGGCGCTGCACGTCGCCACCGGCTTCTACTTGACCAACGTCGCGCTCGGAGTGGCCGTGCGCCTGCGCGTCCTGTCGACCAGCGGCTTCGGTTGGGTGCACCACATGCTGTTCGCCGTCGTCGTCCTCACCACGGTCGTCGCGGTGGGGCTCGGGCTGCACGAGCACGCCAGGTTCGCCTGGGGCCTGCTGCCCGGGCTGGCGGTCTTCGCCGTCCTGCCGTGCCTTGCGGGCGGCACGGCGCGGCACACCCTCGCAGCGCTGGTGGCCGGTGCGGCCTACGTCGCGGCGTACGCCCTCACCTGAGAACCGCACACCTGATAGGCAGGCCCCATGGAGTTTCTCGAGGTCGCCCGCCGGCGCAAGACCACCAACGGCCCGTTCCTGGCGAAGCCCGTGTCGCTGGAGCACCAGCGACTCCTCGTGCAGCTTGCCGGCATGGCTCCGTCGCACTTCAACAGCCAGCCCTGGCGCTTCGTTCTCGCCGACGACCCCGCGATCGTTGCCACCGTGGCCGATATCAGCGGCACGAGCATGACGACGCTGCTCGAGGAGGGCACCTTCTGGAAGCGCTACCGCCCCTACTTCCGGTTCTCCGAGGCGGAGATGCAAGAGCGCCGTGACGGCATCTTCTTCGACCAGCTGCCCGCGGTGCTCAAGCCGTTCACGAAGCACATCTTCTCGGGAACCGGTCAGGCGATCATGAACCGTTTCGGAGTTCCGCGCACGATCGGCGATGACAACTCGAAGCTCGTCTCCGGCTCGCCGCTGCTGCTGGCCGTGCTGCTCGACAAGACCGAATACCGCCCCGGCCAGCTCTCCGGCTTCTACTCCGTGTTCGGCATGGGGGCGGCGATGCAGAATCTCTGGCTCGCGACGGTCGAGCTCGGCATGGGCATCCAGTTCGTGTCCGCGCCCATGGAGATTCCTGAGCAGTGGCAGCGGTTGCAGGCGCTGTTCGAGGTCCCGGACGGGCTCGAGCTGATGGCGATCTATCGCCTCGGCTATGTGCCGCAGGAGACCAAGCGGCCCACGATCGACTGGTCGAGCCGACAACGCAAGCGGCTGTCGCAGTATGTCTTCCGCAACACCTGCAGCACACCTGAGGCAGACGACGACTCATCGGTGTGACGGGGCGCGTTCGGGGAAGCCCGGATGCATGACCGACCAATACACGTTCCAGGACCCGACCACGCAGTACGACAAGCCGCACCCCCCGAAGCAGCACCAGGACGGTCCGGGACTCGCGAGCGCGATGACGCCGAAGCCCGACCACGGCGAGGACACCTACCGCGGCACGGGTCGCCTTGCCGGTCGCAAGGCGCTCATCACCGGTGCCGACAGCGGCATCGGGCGTGCCGTCGCGATCGCGTACGCGCGTGAGGGCGCCGACGTGGCGCTCTCCTACCTGCCCGAGGAGGAGGCCGACGCCAAGGAGGTCGTCGAGCTCGTCCGCCAGGCGGGCCGCACCGCCGTGGCGCTGCCCGGCGACATCACCGACGAGGAGTTCTGCAAGCAGCTCGTCGCCACGGCGGCGACGGAGCTCGGCGGGCTCGATGTGCTCGTCAACGTCGCAGGCAAGCAGCAGGAGACGGAGAGCATCGCCGACCTCACCACCGAGCAGTTCGACGAGACGTTCAGGACCAACGTCTATGCGATGTTCTGGCTGTCCAAGGCGGCGCTCGAACACCTGCCCGCCGGTGGGAGCATCATCAACACCTCCTCGATCCAGGCCTACTCGCCGTCGCCGATCCTGGTCGACTACGCGTCGACGAAGGCGGCGATCAACACGTTCAGCAAGGCGCTCGCACAACAGGTCGGCACGAAGGGCATCCGCGTGAACGTCGTCGCGCCGGGCCCCGTCTGGACGCCGCTGCAGACAGCGGGAGGTCAGCCGCCGGACAAGCTGCCGGACTTCGGCACGCAGACCCCGCTGGGCCGCGCGGGTCAGCCGGCCGAGCTGGCTCCGCCCTACGTCTTCCTCGCCAGCCAGGAGTCGAGCTATGTGACCGGTGAGACCCTCGCGGTGACCGGCGGCATGCCGACGCCCTGAGCGGTGCCCCAACCGGGTTCAGCAGCCCTTCTGCGGGCATCGACGCTGCGTGACTGCAACCGCCTCGACTCCCCGTCCCTCCCGCGAGCGCGTGCCCGTGCGCACCATCGTCGCGACGATCGCCATGGTGCTCGCGACCCTGCTGATCCTGCTGCTGGTGCAACGCACGCAGCGCATTCTCGTCTGGATCCTGATCGCCTCGTTCTTCGCGGTCGCCCTCGCGCCGGCCGTGGGCTTCGTCGAACGTCGACTACATGCGCGTCGCTCGCTGGCGACCCTGCTGGTCTTCCTGGTCGTGATCATCGTCTTGGTGGGCTTGATCGCGGCCTTCGTGACACCGCTGGCACGGCAGGCGGACGACTTCGCGGCCGCGGCGCCGGGCTGGCTGGCCGACGCCCGCGCCGGCAGGGGCCCGGTCGGCAGTCTGGTCGACCGCTTCCATCTCGCGAACTACGTCGACAACAACCAGGCGAAGATCCGCAGCACCCTGTCGGGCCTCGGGGTGCCAGCGGCTCACGTGCTCGCTCTGGCGGGCGAGGCCGTCGCGGCAACTCTGTCGATCTTCGTGCTCTCCTTCCTGATGGTGCTCGAAGGACCTCAGCTCATCGCGGCAGGACTCGCCCAGTTCGATGACGACCGCGCTGAGCGCGTACGCCGCGTCAGCGCCGACTGCGCCAAGACGGTGACCGGCTATATCACCGGCAATCTGCTCATCAGCGTCATCTGTGGGCTCTGCACCTGGCTCGTGCTCAAGGTGATGGGCGTGCCGTTCGCGGGGGTCATCTCGCTGTTCGTCGCGGTCGCCGACCTCATCCCGCTCATCGGCGCCACCCTCGGGGCCGTCGTCGCAGTCCTCGCCGCGTTCGTGCATTCCGTGCCCGCCGGCGTCGTCGCCGTCGTGTGGTTCCTCGTCTATCAGCAGCTCGAGAACCACCTGCTGCAGCCGGTGATCCTCTCGCGCACGGTGAAGCTCAACCCGTTGACGGTCCTGGTCGCGATCCTGCTCGGCGTGGAGCTGGCAGGCATCCTCGGTGCGCTGCTCGCGATCCCTGTTGCCGGGATCGTCCAGGTCGTCGTGCGTGACCTCTACGACTCGCGCCGCGGGCGCATGAAGCCGGAGCCCACTGTGGGAGCGGACGAGCTGCCGGCCGGTTAGCGAGGCGCCGTACGCACGACGGCCCGCCGGAGGAATCCGGCGGGCCGTCGTGCGTATCAGTCGAACGGTGTCACGTCGAGCTCAGCTCACGGAGTCGGGAACTCCGTGACGAAGCTCGGCACGCCGATCGCAGCACTGGTGACGGGGTCACCGGTGTTGTTGATGACATGGTCGATCGTTCCGGCGGAGAGCTCGACCGTGAGCAGGTCGTGCATCTTGACGCCGGGGGTGACCGGAACCTCGAAGCCGCGCGTCGCGTGGATCGTCGGGTCGACGTTGGTGAAGATATAGCTGCCGCCGCCCCACAGCTCGTGCGTCTTGACGTTGTCGGCCACCTTGTAGGCCGCGTAGCCGAGAACGCCGTCGTGCTGCCACGCCGCCTGGTTGGGCGCGTCGTAGGGCAGCTCGTTCTGGAAGAAGATGGTCTTGCCCTTCTCGCCGTTCCAGATCACGTTGTACTTCTGGTAGTGCTCGACGAACAGGCCGGTCGCGGTGACGTTGTCGCCGTTCACGATGAGACCGGTGTCGGACGTGTTGCTGGTCCAGCCCACACCCGCACCATGGTCGGCGCGCCATGACCAGACGTCATCGAGGATCACGTTGCTGCTGTTGACCTCGAGGGCGACGGTGGCCTTGCCTGCGCTGTGACCGCCGACGCGGAGGAACACGTCCTGCAGTGCGGTCGGCGTACTGGCGGAGCTGGGGCCGCCCTTGCTGGTGCCGATGCGCATCAGTGCCGGCGAGTTGACGACACCGGCGTCGAGCATGATGCCGGCGATGTCGACACCCTTGACGTTGGCGACGGTGATCGGCACGGAGCCATTGACCGCGTTCAGGGTTGCGATGCCGAGGCCCAAGACGATCGTGTTGGCGCGGCGCACCTGGAAGCCTTCATCGACGTCATAGACGCCCGGGGTGAAGAGCAGGTGTTTGCCGTTGGACAGCGCGCGATTGATCGTCGCGTCCGAGTCGGACGGCTTCGCGATCAGGAAGTCGCTGAGCGGGACGGCGTGACCAGGAGTCTGACCGTTGGCCCACGTCGTGCCCGAGCTGTTGCTCGCCGCATCGGGGACGAAGACGTTCCAGACCCCGGCAGCGTCGATGTAGAGGTAGGGCTTCTCACGGCTCGCCGGGTTTGTGGCGAGGGTGGTGTAGCGGTCCGCGGGGAACGACTGCGGCGGGGCGCCGACGACTCCGGCGAACACCTGGTTCCACACGCCGTTGGACCAGCCACCGATGGTGCTGTTGCGGAGGAAGAACTGCTGCTGCGAGCCGTTGATGAGGAACCCGGTCATCGAGTCGGCGATGAAACCACCGCTCGCATACTGCGGACCCGCGGTGCAGTAGTCCATGAACGTCATGTTGCCGCCGGTGACGTTGACCCGGCGCAGCGGGGAAGCCTGCGACACCGCCCAGAACTCAGCCGTGCCGCGGCAACCGTCGAGGCCGGCGCTCTGCACGTTGATCGTGAGGTTGGACATCGAGCGCCAGAAGTTGTCCAGTGCGAGGCAGTTGGACGGGTTGCCGTTCGCGTCGGTCTCGAGGCAGCGGTTGTAGACGTCGATGTGACCGTTGATGACCACGTCCTTCGGCGACTGGCCCAGGCCGGCGACCTCGGTGTAGTAGCCGACCTGGAAGATCAGCGGGTGCTCGGCGGTGCCGTAGGTGCCCGGCTTGAAGAGCAGGGCGTAGCGCCCGGTGCCCATCTCGGAGTCGATCTGCTCGTTCTTGACCGCGTCGACGGTGGCCTGGATGTCGGCGATCGGCATGCTCGGGTCGAAAATCTTGACGTTCGGACCGAGGTCGGGCTGGCCGGCCACCGGCGGCGTGAGCGCAGCGACCTGCGAGCTGCCTGCGTCGGCGGCGGGAGCGGCGGCGGCAAAACCCGCGGTGCCGAGCGCCGTGGCCATCGCGGCGACAAAGAGCATGGAGCCGCGGACGGCTCGACGCGTGGAGCACTTCCCATGTGCGGGAGCGCTCTCTTGTTGCAAGGGTGTGAGCATGAGCTGGCAGTACCTCCTGTGAGTCGGGACGACGCGCTGCACCCCTGACGTCGTTCGTCAGCGGCATACCCGAGTCCGTAGGCTCGTTGTTCTACCGGGCGCGAGCGTGAGCGTCAACGATTCCGCAGTGAATCGACGGGGTTTCGCAGCCTTGGCGCCATCAGGTGACGCTGTGTCTAATCGCGTACGCGGAGCGCGCTCACACGGGTGTCGCTCGCAGATCTCGGGGCCGAGTCCTCGACATCTCAGGTCGTCGGGCCGGAGTCCAGACGTACGCCGTGGCAGTGGTGATCTGTCGGAAGCCGAGACGTTGCAGGATGGGGCGGCTCTCCTCGCTCGCGTCCACCTGCAGGTAGGTGACTCCCATGCCGACGGCGAGTCGGGCGCGCTGGCGCACCAGCGTTCGGTAGATGCCCCGTCCACGCCACGCGGCGCGAGTCGATCCGCCCCAGAGGCCCGCGAACTCGGTGTCGACCTTGTGGACCAGCCAGGCGGCGCACACAGCGTGCTCGCCTTCTTCGGCCAGGAGCACCGAGACGTCCTGCGGACTGGCGTGCAGGCGCGCCGCGAGGTCGCCGGCCACCCAGGACCAGTTCTCGCCCCAGACCTCCGACAGCAGCTCGCCGATCCGCCGTAGGTCGGCTGATGCACTCACGCATCGCACGACGACGTCGTCCGGCAGGTCGGCGCTGATGTCTGCCACGTCACGCGCCGCAGCGACGAGCACGGTCTCTTGTTCCTCGGCGACGAAGCCCGCCGAGGTCAGCCTGTGACCTATGTCGAAGGGCAGGTCGTGGCCTCGGGTCTTCCACTCCACAGCCTCACCGCGGGCGGCGAAGAAGTCGCGCTGTCGGGCGATCACGTCGTCGAGCTCACCTGCGTGTGCGCCGAGGTCGCGCGGCGCGCTCACAAACCCGCGGTGCTGGCCGACGGTTCTCGTCACCGGACCGTCGCGCTCGACCCACACACCCGCAGGCAGCATCGCGGTCGTGGGCATGCGCATCTGAGCGTCGTACGCCGCGAGGAGCTCAGTCGTCGACACCATGAAGCGCGATGGTAGCGGCGCCGAGATCCCCGCGAACCCGTGCATGCAGGTGCATGTCGTGCCACCCGTCGGCGTGCAGGCCCTGCTGTCGCTTCGTGCCCTCGGCGACATAACCCGCTTTCTCGGCAACGCGGCACGACGCGGTGTTCAGCGTCGAATGGGCCAGTTCGAGACGTTGCAGACCGACCTCGCCGAAGCACCAGCTCTCGAGCACCACCAGTGCCCGAGCGGCGACCGCGGAACCGCGAGCAGCCGGCAGCACCCAGTAGGCCACCTCGCCGCAACCCTCCGCGAGATCGAGGGAGCGCAGGCCGATCCGACCGACCACCGCACCGTCGGCGGCAATTGCCCACTCCGCGCCGACCGCGTGCGCCCAGCGGTGCGACCGTTCCGCGAGCCAGTCCAGCGCTTCGTCGAGCTGCGTCATCGAGCGCACGTGCCAGCGTTGAATGGCCGGGTCGGCGTACGCCTCGACGAGGACGGGCGCGTCGGCCCGATCCCATGGACGCAGTGTCAGTCGGTGTCCGACGAGCGTCGGCTGCGGTCGGCTCGTGAGCCTGCCCGCGGGCACGGCGGGGGGAACCAGCATCGGCATGCGGTCAGGATGCCCGAAGGTGCACCGAACTGCCGACCGCGCTGACGTTCATCGGCACGGCGACGACGTTGCTGCGCCGGGCACGGCATGACGCGTCCTCACCGACCCCCGACTTCCTGCGGCTGCGATGCCCCGCCACGCCGGCGCTGTCTCCACCACTGGACGATCGCCGCAACCTCGACGCTACGGGCGGCGCGGGGTCTTCACGGAAGCACACGCTAGAGCAGTACCTGACATCCGAACTGACAAGCGGTTTGATCACGTTGACTCTGTTCTCGCCCTGCGCAGGGAGGGAGGAAGCGCTGGCGAAGGTGTCCCGACTCAGCCTGACGCACAGGCATGAGCGGTCGTTCGGTAGCTGTTCACTAGTCCGGCTTGCTGCCGACCGCACGAGGAAGTCCGTCAGTGAATCTGGTCGCCGTTGCGTCTGATGTTCGACGGGCATGCCAGGATGACGTCGACTCCGTTCTCGTGGTCGCGCTCATGGACGAAGCCGTGGCGGGCGTATAGGCGCAATGCCGCGCTTCCGCGTACCGCGAGCAAGCGCACTGGCCGCGGGTCATCCCGCCGATCCAGAAGGTCCTGTAGGACGGCGGAGCCGAGGCCGCGCCCCTGATGCTTCGGTAGCACGTAGAAGTGCTGAAGCCACTCCTCGTCCTTGCTGGGGCGCAAGGCGACACTTCCGACGCGTTGTCCTGCCACAAGGACCACCCACGTGCTTGCAGGCGCCAGTTCCTCGAGCAGTCGGCGCCGTGAGCGCTCCGGGTCCCACCGGCCCAGGCGCTCAAGGTCGGGCCGCATGGCCGCCTCCTTGAGCGCCAGCAGCCACTCGGTGTCCCGTGAGGTCATCGCGCTCAGCGACCAAGGCGGGACCACGGGTTCGGATCGTACAAGATCGCATACGAGCGATGCGAAGCCACCATGACCCAGCATCTCGCTGTCCCGGTGAGGGATGGCCGATCCGAAAGCGACAGAACGATCGTGGACCGGTGCGAGTCGTCGGTAGCCCACCGATCCGCGACGGAGGCCGTGGCCCGGCAGGCACTGGGGTGGCGAGCGTTTCGACCTCGCGGCAGTCGTGCTGCCAGCGTGCGTAGACCTCGACTCCGGCTTGTTGGGCAGCGTCTTTGAGTCGGCGCTGGCTCTGCGACCGGTCACCGGTGGTCCGGACACGGTGCACGGCGTTGAGGACGCGGCCGGCTGGACCGGTGAGCGCGTCACCGACGGAGCCGACCTTGCGGGCGACGCGGCCAGCAACACCGTCGATGGCGTCGAAGACACCGAGGTCTCCATCTCGTTCACGTCAGCTCGTACGCACTCGCAGGTGAGAACGGCCGACGTCTTGGCGCAGACGAGGACAGGTAGCCAGACTTCCTAGGTAGCCGTACGATCTAGTGCCATGGATGGAAGGTGGCCTGCCGAATGGTTGCGAGGAGTGCTCGAGCTGTGCGTGCTCGCGGTCGTCGCTGACGGTCCGACCTACGGCTACGCCATTGCGCAGCGGCTCGAGGCCGCGGGGCTCGGGACGGTGAAGGGAGGCACGTTGTACCCGCTCCTTGCGCGTCTGGAGAGGGACGGGCTCGTGAGCGGCAATTGGCACGCGGGTGACGGTGGGCCGGGGCGCAAGTACGTGGAGTTGACCTCTGCCGGTGCGAAAGAACTGATAACGCGCAGCAAGCAGTGGAGTGCATTTTCGGTGACAACACAGGCACTCGTCCCGGTAGTGGACGCCGCCGCGACATGGAAGGAACAGGATGAGAAGGCGACTGCTGGATGAATGGCGCGACGCGCTGCTGCTCGAGTTGCGCGTTCGGGGGGTGCCGGGCGATCGCATCGGCGCCGCCCTCGCTGAAATTGACGCACACTGCGCGGACAGCGGCGAGACGCCGGTCGAGGCGTTCGGTCCTCCACGGGCCTATGCGCAAGCGTTGATCTCGGTGACGAACACTCCGACTGGGCGAAGGACTGCGGTTGCAGCCGCGGGCGCAGTAGGGACGATGGGCGGTGTCTTATGTTTGTTGTCCGGCGCCTTCGGTCTCGCTCATCACACGCCCGCAACAATTGCCGCGGGCGACGTCGTCATGTTCGCGGCGCTCATCTTCCTCGCGTCGATCTCGCCAGCGTTGCTGCCGTCTCTGCGGCGTCCGGTGGTGGCCGTGCCGTTCTTCGTCTTGTGGCTCGGGGCAACGTCGGCACCGAGTATCTGGCAGAGCACCGTCGCCCACCTCCCGGCGTCGCCACTCTTCGCCGGTGGGCTCCTGCTGCTGCTTGCCGTACGACTGGGTATCCGCGCCGACCATGTGCGTGACCCGCGCACCGGGCACGAAACGTTCCCCCTACCGCGGCTTGCGGCTTGGTGGTTCGAGATGTTGCTGGCGGTGGCACTGCTTTTCGTCGTCGTGCTGCCGGTCACGCGCTGAAAGCGCCGCAGGGGAGCAGCTGCGTGCCGATGCTCCATCGAGGACCCAGCCCAAGCACACGGACTCGCACAAAGGCAAGCGAAAGGGAGCTCAGGTTGGGTCAGCTCAGTGAACCGCCCGGCATGTCCGGAGACTCACGGTGCAACGTGAAGGCTGTGGCGACCGGACCGGGTAGGACCTAGCGTGCTCAGGTGACCGAGCCGAGCTCCACCCGCCGCAGCTATGACGCCGTCGCCGAGCGCTATGCCGCCGAGCTGAACAACGAGCTCGACCGCAAGCCGATCGACCGAGCACTGCTCGGCGCCCTCGTCGACCTCACCAGCGAGGGAGTTGTCGCCGACCTCGGCGCGGGCCCCGGGCAGGTGGGGGCATATGTCGCGAGCCTCGGCAGACAGGTGATCGCGCTCGACCTGTCGCCCGAGATGTGCGCTGTCGCGCGCCGCATCAACGCACTTCCCGCTGCCGCCGCGGACCTGACCGCACTTGCCCTCGCCGGCGAATCACTCGCCGCGATCACCTGTTTCTACGCCGTCATCCATCTCGACGGGCCGGCGCGGGAACGGGCGTACGCAGAGTTTGCCAGGGTGCTGCGGCAGGGCGGACATGCGCTGCTCGCGTTCCACACCGCCGACGCACACACCGGCAGTGGCTGTTCGCGAGACCTCGACGAGCTGATGGGTGAGACCGTCGACCTGACATTCCGCTTCCTGGATCCCGACGAGGAGATGCGGCTGCTGCGGGCCGCTGGCCTCGTGCTGGTCGCCCGCCTGGATCGCGCGCCTCACGAGGGGGTGGAGCACGCGAGCCAGCGCACCTACCTCCTCGTGCGCAAGCTGATGCAACCGCGCTGACCTCCCAGCGGTGTATCCCTGCGACGGGTGTCCAGATGAGGTGCGCTGTCGCAGGACGACGGGGGGCTGGAGTTGACTGAACCGCTCGGGTTCGACGCGTTCTATGCGGCGAGCTCCCGACGGCTGGTGCACGCGGTCTATGCGATGACAGGCGATCTGGCCGAGGCGCAGGACTGCGTGCAGGAGGCGTACGAACGTGCCTGGCTGCGCTGGCGGACCGTCGCGTCCTACGACGACCCCGAGGCGTGGGTGCGCACCGTGGCGATGCGCCGGGCGATCAGCCGGTGGCGCAAGACGCGCAACAGCATCGCTGCACTCGTCAAGCACAGCGAGGACAAGGTGGTCACGGCGCCGTCGGAGGACAACGTCGCACTCGTCGCTGCACTGCGGCAGATTCCCGACGCACAGCGTCGGGCGGTCGTCCTGCACCACCTGTGCGGGATGTCCGTCGCCGACGTGGCCCGTGAGACCGAGGCACCTGTCGGCACCGTCAAGGCGCGACTCTCGCGAGGACGCGCCGCGCTCGCGCTCCTCCTCGACGACGAGCCCCTCGATGCATGCAACGACGACGCCGACCCGGAGGTATCTCGTGCGTGACGACGATCTGAACCGACGGCTCGAGCAGTTGCGCGCCGACCTCCCCACCGAACCGCTGCCCGGCGCCACTGTCGCCCGCGAGCGTGCCGAGCACATACGCCGTACGCGTCGCGCCGGTGGGACCGCGCTGGCGGTGCTCGGTGTCGTGTCCGCTGTGGTGCTCACCGCCGCGGGTGGCGGGGCGGGACTGGGCACGCGTACGCCGGGGGGAGCGTCCTCGTCGCCGTCGGGTGATCCGACGTTCAGCGCGGCGCGAGAAGGCGTTTTGGCGCGAGGCATGCTGCAGCTGGACATGAGATCTCTGCCGGCGAGGCTCGCTCCGTGGACACCGGTTGTCGCGGTTCACGCAGCGCACGGTGCCGTGGGCTGCCTGGCAAGCGCACAGCAGGCGTCTTCTCTCGAAGATGTGGCTCTGGGCTACGTCGTCCAGCCGCTCCTCAGTGTTCATGGCGCCGCGGTGACGGCAGCGGCGGGAGCCGCGTCTTGGGCCTCGACGTCGTCTGACTCGGGACAAATCGAGCGAGCCGTGGTCGAGCGCCTGACGGCGTGCGCCACCGTTGTGCTGACTACGGCGACAGCCGGGCACCTCACGACGATCACCTGGCGATCGGAGGGCTCCGCGTCAACGGTCGTCCTCGTCTCCGACGGTCCCTGGTTGGGTGTCGTCGCCGTGGAGACCTCGCCAGGAGTGGGTGGGCTCACGGCGGGCGAGAGGGCTGCGATCGCGGTAGGGATCCGTGCGCACATGGGGCCCAGCAGCGCCACCCTGCCCAAGGGCGCTGCTGCGCCCTACGTCTGGAACCGGCTCTACGCTGCGTTGATCCCTTCCACACTTGTCCCTCACGGCTCCGGTGCAGACAGCCTCGCCTTCTCCAGGACGCCGGCCTGCTTGCCGGGCCTCGAGGACCCGATGCATATGACCGACGTGCGGGAGGACCCGTCGACCGTCGGCGATGTCAGGGCCGAGGACGGGACGACTGCGCGGTGGTCCGACGGCTCCGGCTGGGTGCTGCAGCACGCGACGCAGCTGCTGACGCCAGCTGCAGCGGCACGGTTGTCGACCCGGTGGGAGGGATATGTCAGCGACTGCCCTCGGAGCAAGCAGCACCCCGAGGGCACCGCTCGTGTCACCGGACGACGACTCATTCCCGGTGGAGTCGCCCTCGACCTCGTAGTGACGCCATTCGACGTCGACCCTGCCACTGGCAGCCCGTCGCCAGCACCTGGGCCGACGGGGCCTCGGGTCCGCACGGTCTATCTCGGCAGGGTCGGCTCGGTCGTCACCTGGATCTGTGTCGAAGGCGCCGAGAACCACCCGGAACTCGGACCCCGGCTGCTGACGCGGGCATTGGACCGGCTGAGCTCCGTGAGCTGACGGGAAGGTGCGGATCAGGTCTTCTTCTTGCGCGCGCACGTGCCGCAGGTGCCGAAGACCTCGACCGTGTGGGCGATGTCCACGAAGCCGTGCTCGCTCGCGACCTTGCTCGCCCAGCGTTCCACGGCCGGCCCCTCGACCTCGACCGTGCGCCCACACGCCCGGCAGACGAGGTGATGGTGGTGGCCGGTGCTGCAACGGCGATAGACCGCCTCACCGTCGGTGCCACGCAAGACATCGACCTCACCCTGCTCCGCCAGCGACTGCAGCGCGCGATAGACGGTGGTCAGCCCGACCGAGTCACCACGATCACGCAGGATCGCGTGCAGGTCTTGGGCACTGCGGAAGTCGCTGACCTCGTCGAGGATCGCCGACACCGCCGCACGCTGCCGGGTCGATCGCTGGCGGGTTGCGGCAACGTCGGTCAGGACCATCCGCCCAGTATGCCTGCGGTCCGCTCCGGATACTGGGCGTGTGAGCACCAGTGACCCCTCCGTCCGGCTGCCGGCATCGTCGCGCTTGTTGGCGGCGGAGGTCGTTGTCATTGTCGGCTGGGCCGTCGGGCTGTCAGCGCTCCGCTCAGTCCTCAGCTTCATCGCCTCGACCCTCGCGACCGGGGCCCTGTCGGCGCGTACGACCACGCTCAACGGGTCACGGGCGCCGGGACATCCCTGGGTCGACCTCGGCTACCAGCTCGTCTTCGTGGTGTCGCTCCTGCTTGCACCGGCGCTCGTCGTCGTCCTGTTGCTGCGCAACAACGAGAAGCTCGCCGACATCGGACTGAGGTTCGACCGTTGCGGCCGTGACGTTCTTCTCGGCCTCGGCACCGCGGGCGCCGTCGGAGGAGTCGGGCTCGGGCTCTATCTCGTCGCACACGCCTCCGGTGCGGCGCTCACGATCATCCCGACCACACTGCCGCCCGTGTGGTGGCGCATCCCGATCCTCGTTGCGTCGGCGATCGGGAACGCCACCCTCGAGGAAGTCGTGCTCGTGGGATATCTCGTACGCCGCTGCCAACAGTTGGGGATGCCCGAACCGGTGGCCGTGGTGGTGAGCGCAGGCGTACGCGGGAGCTACCACCTCTATCAGGGCGTCGGAGCGATGCTGGGCAACGCCCTCATGGGCGCGATCTTCGCGCGCTACTTCCAGCGCACCGGTCGCGTGCTTCCGCAGCTCGTCGCGCACGCGACGATCGACACGGTGGCGTTCGTAGGGTTCGTGCTGCTCGCCGGGCACGTCTCGTGGCTCCCTACTTAGACCGACATGACAACCGTTATCAGGATGTTAATATCGGCACATGTTCCTGGGAGTCGATCGCCGGCTGCGCCCCACTGTCGTTGCGGGTGCGGTCATCGCCTGCGCGGCTTGCGGTGCCTCGTCTTCCGAGCCTGGGACCGCGCGTACGGCGCCCGTCGTCCGAGTCGTGAGCTCCACCAACGTCTATGCCGACATCGCCGCGAGCATCGGCGGCAGCCATGTCGACGTCACCTCGTTCATCGACAAGGCCGAGCAGGACCCACACTCCTACGAGGCGAGTGCGCAGAACCAGCTGGCCGTCAAGAAGGCCGATGTCGTGATCAAGAACGGCGGCGGCTACGACGACTTCATGAACCGGCTCGTCTCGGCCGCGTCCTCGCACGCAGCGGTTCTCGACGCCGTCGGCCTGTCCGGCTATCAGCCGTCCGACGGCGGTCAGCTCAACGAGCACGTGTGGTACGACGTGCCAACGATGAAGAAAGTCGTCGACGCGACCGTGACGGCGATGGCCGCCGCTGACCCGGGCGACGCCGGAGGCTTCCGCGACAACGGCGCCTCACTGCAACGACAGCTCGACAAACTCGCGTCCCTGGAGGCAGCGACCCACGCTGCCCACGCCGGTGAACCGGTCGGCATCACCGAGCTCGTCCCGGGCTATCTGCTCCAGGCCGACGGCCTGGTCAACCGCACCCCGGCTGCCTTCAGTGAGGCGGTGGAGGAGGGCTCCGACGTGTCACCTGTGGTGCTCGCGGACACGCTGCGCCTCTATGCCGACCACGAGGTCAAGGTCCTCGTCTACAACGCGCAGACAAGTGGGCCGACGACCGAGCAGGTCAAACGCGCAGCGGAGCAGCACGGCATCCCCGTGGTCCCCGTGACCGAGACCATGCCGCAAGGCACGCACTACGTTGCCTGGATGACCGCCACCATCGACGCTGTCGACCGGGCACTGAGCTCCCCGTGACCCCGACGCAGGCGGTCTCGATGCGCGGCGCGTGCCTCTCCTTCGGTGACCGCACGCTGTGGTCGCAGCTCGACGTCGACATCGAGCCAGGCGAGTTCGTCGCAGTGCTGGGGCCCAACGGGTCGGGCAAGACCTCGCTGCTCAAGGTGCTGCTCGGGCTGCAACCGCTCACGTCGGGGCGGGCCGCGATCGCCGGATCAGCCGTGCGTCGGGGCAGCCGTGCCGTCGGCTACGTCCCCCAGCAGCGGGCCTTCGACCCCACGGCGCCGCTGCGTGCGCGCGACCTCGTCGGGCTGGGTGTCGACGGGCACCGATGGGGGGTGGGTCTGCCCAACACGCGGCGCCGCTCGCACATCGACGAGCTGCTGCGCGAGGTCGATGCGCTCGCCTATGCCGACGTGCCGGTCGGACTTCTGTCGGGCGGAGAGCAGCAGCGGCTGCGCATCGCGCAGGCCCTGGCGAACGATCCGCAGGTGCTCCTCTGCGACGAGCCGCTGCTCTCGCTCGACCTGCACGCGCAGCGCGCGATGTGCGAGCTGATCGACCGCAGGCGGCGCGAGTCGTCGAGTGCCGTCGTGTTCGTGACGCACGAGATCAACCCGATCCTCGACATGGTGGACCGCGTCCTCTATCTCATCGAGGGGTCGTTCCGGCTGGGCACGCCCGACGAGGTGATGACCTCCGAGACGCTGTCCGAGCTCTACGGCACGCCTGTGGAGGTGTTGCGTACGGCCGGGCGCATCGTGGTCCTCGGTGCCGACGACATCGCCATGGGCCAGCAGCACCACGAGCACCATCACCACGCGAGCCGTGCTCACCGATGACCCAGCTGCACTGGCACGACGTCTTCAACTTCGACAACTACGGCGAGCTGCTCGCACTCGAGCGCAATGCGCTGCTGGCGGCTGCGGTTCTCGGCGTACTGGGCGGCGTGATCGGCGTCATCGTCATCGCGCGTGACCTGCCGTTCGCGGTGCATGGCATCGCCGAGCTGTCGTTCACCGGCGGGGCGGCAGCACTGCTCCTGGGTGCCGACATCTCAGCCGGCTCGCTCGTGGGCTCGATGGTGGCCGCGCTGCTGCTGGGCGTTCTCGGGCTGCGCGCGCGTGACCGCAACAGCGCCATCGGTGTCCTCATGCCGTTCGGTCTCGGCCTCGGGGTGCTGTTCCTCTATCTCTACAAGGGTCGCGCAGCCAACAAGTTCGGCCTCCTGACGGGGCAGATCGTCTCGGTCGACAGCACGCGGCTGGCGACTCTGGTCATCACGGCGGCGATCGTCCTCGTCGCCCTGCTCGTCATGTGGCGGCCGTTGCTCTTCGCCAGCGTCGACCCTGACGTGGCGGCGGCCCGCGGCGTGCCGGTCCGGCTGCTCGGCCCGGCCTTCATGATCGTCCTTGGCCTCGCCGTTGCTCTCTCGGTGCAGGTGGTGGGTGCGCTGCTCGTCCTCTCGCTGCTGGTCACCCCGGCAGCCGCGGCGATGCGCGTGACGGCCTCTCCGGTGTTCGTGCCGCTGCTGAGCGTCGTCTTCGCGGTGCTCGCGACCGTTGGCGGCGTACTCCTCGCCATGGGCTCGAGCATCCCGATCAGCCCCTACGTCACCACGATCTCGTTCGTGATCTATCTCGTCTGCCGCCTGGTCGACGCCCGTCGCGACCGGCGGGGTCGCGCGGACGTACCAGTCCGTTGACAGGACGGTGAGGTCGACTCCCCACGCACCGCAACAGTCGCACGTGACTGTGTGTAGGCTCCTGTCGCGCTCGGCTGAGGGTGATGCGCCGCCCATGTGATGCCCGTCGATTGCCTCTTTGTGCAGTTCAGCGGGGTGCTGTCATGACACATGACCACGACGGACGGCGATTCGAGCCCAGCGCCCACCCATGCCTTGACAGGGATGAGTCGCACGTGAAAACTCACGGAAACAATCTCGTGGGAGCGCTCCCACGACTTGCTGCATCGCCACACCTCCCTGTGCGCGAACAACCTCCCGGTAGGAGCTCCGCTACATGACCGCAACTTCGCTCAACCAGCCGCTAGGGCTGCGGGCAACCAAGGCGTCCCGACGCCTGGCTGTGTTCGTCGCCATCGGCCTGGTCATCTCCCTGTGCCTCGTCGTGAACGCGGCCACCCGAGCCCGCGCCGCGGGCGCACTGCTGTCGCAGGGCAAGCCTGCTCTCGCCTCATCGTCGGAGAACGGCGCGGGCACCGACGCGCCGATGGCCGTCGACGGCAACACCGGCACCCGCTGGTCGAGCGCCTTCGCCGACCCGCAGTGGCTGCGCGTCGACCTGGGCAGCGTCCAGTCGATCGGTCAGGTCACCCTCAACTGGGAGGCCGCCTATGCCAAGGCCTTCACCATCCAGGTGTCCAACGACGGCACGACGTTCACCGACATCACGCCCGTGACCGCCGGTGTCAACGGGGTCCAGACGCTGACGGTCAGCGGCTCCGGCCGCTACGTGCGGATGTACGCCACGCAGCGCGCGACCGCCTACGGCG
>CAXSDR010000079.1:0-1649 GCA_964236445.1 uncultured Motilibacteraceae bacterium
GCGGCTGCACCAGACGCTCGCTCCACGTCACGGCGACCTGGCGGGGATAGGGCGATACCAGCTGCAGGCGGCTGCTGCGCAGCAGGTCGACCGTCGCGCGGACCGCGTCGGGGCGGAGCACGACGTCGGCATCGACGAACACCAGTGCCGTGGTCTGCGCAGCGACCGCCGCCGCGAGCTGCGCGCAGGCCCAGGGTTTGCCGAGCCATCCCACAGGCGGAGGTGCGCCTGCCAGCAGCCGGGTGCGAGGACGGTCGGCCAGCAGCGAGGTCACGACGTCACGCGTGCCGTCGGTCGAGCTGTCGTCGAGCACGATCAGCGCCAGGTGGTCGTCCTGCGCGACGACGTCGAGAAGCGCCGCGAGGCAGGGACGCACCCGGTCGGCCTCGTTGCGCAGCGGCAGCAGGACGGCGACGGGTTCGGTGAGCGGCGCAGGGTCAGGGCTCGGGACGCGCAGCCGCCGCAGGTTGTAGGCGCTGTGCAGGGTGGCGGTGACGGCCAGCGCGGATCCGGTGTAGACCACGGCGCGACCGAGCCGGACCGGAGTCACGGCCGGTCGTCCCACAGGCACACGGCATAGGGCACGGCGACGAGTCCCATGACGAAGCCGCCGACGACAGCGACGCCCGGCCGGTCGAAGAACACCGCGGCTGACAGGACCGAGGCGGTGTAGGTCCACAGGAACAGCAGGGCAGGCGGTCCGTCGAGCGACGAGGTCTCAGGAAGGAGAAGATGCAGGGCGGTCATGAGGACGAGGGAGACGGCCAACCAACCCACGAAGTTGGATACAGGAATTGCGGGTATGCCGGGAATTGCAGGCGTGGGGTGGTCCCACTGCCAGTGTCCGGCCGCGACCATCTGCGGGTCGAGGAAGAGGTCCCAGCCGGCGAGGGCGACGGCACCGAGCGGGATGACCGGCCAGCGCCTGCTCTGCCCGAGCCTGCGGGCGACGACGAGACAGGGATAGGCGAACATCGCCCAGGCCAGGGCGATGACCAGAGGGACGGCAAAGAGGCGCGGCCCGAGGGCCGTGCCGTAGGAGTAGCGGCCGAACGGAAAGCCTGTGGCGACACCGAGGACCTCGACGGCGAAGCCGGTTCCTGCAGCGAGCACGAGGTAGCCGACAGCCCAGCCGACCCCCCGGTGCGTCGCCGCATGCGCCACGGAGGCGCAGGCGAAGACGATCACGGTGGTGATGGTCAGCACGTTGCGGGGATGGCCGTGGACGAGGGGATAGCCGATCTGCAGCAGCACGACCGCCACCGTCAGCAGCCACACCGCGGTGCGGGCGCGCGAGCTGGTGCGCCGCGGTCGGTGCACGGGCATGGCGTACGACCGGTAGCTCACGGCGTACGCCCGTCGTAGGTGCCCTCGACCGAGAGGATGCCGAAACGTGCGAAGAGCTCTTCGGCATACCACCCCTCCTGTGACGTACGCCGGATCGCCTCGATGTGGGCCGCGCCGCGATGCGCGAAGGAGACGAGGTCGGAGCTGCTGTCCCAGAGGGAGAACGTGCCTTGCAGGCCGACGGGTGCCTCGCCGATGCCCAGCGCGAGTCGCAGGCCGGGGGAGTCGTGCAGGTCGGTCGAGACCGGAGGGACGGCGCGCCAGAAGGTGAGGGTGCGTGAGGTGCGGATGCGGGCGCGGGT
>CAXSDR010000079.1:1749-18788 GCA_964236445.1 uncultured Motilibacteraceae bacterium
GAGGGACGGCGCGCCAGAAGGTGAGGGTGCGTGAGGTGCGGATGCGGGCGCGGGTGAGGGCGGCGACCGGCTCGTCGCTCCGTTCGGGCTGTGGGGAGCCGAACGGTTCTCGACCCGACCACCGGCCACGGCTGCTTCTGGGTCGCAGAGCGACGCGAAGCTGCTCGTCGGCGATGCCCCGCCAGGCCCGGTGGGGGCGGCTGTCGCGCTCGAAGCGGACGGCTGCCGGCTCGTCGTCCCAGACGCTGAGCAGGGCCCAGTGCCGCGGGTCGGCGTCTCCGGGGGTGAAGGTGCGCCCGCTGCCGGTGCCGAGCAGCTTGGCGAAGGTGAGGCCGGAGACGGCGGGGGTGTGCAGCGCCCGGCGGTCGAGAGCCATGCGGGCGAGCGCGACGGGGACGCGGCGGGGAGACACCCCCCACACGTGCAGGGTGACGTAGGGCGGCGTCATCACCACGAGCCTAGACCCGTGCTCACGAAGGTTGGAACTTCGGCGGCGCACCTGAATTTGCCCAGGCGGCTTGCGCCCAGCCTGCTGCTCCGCTTATCGTCGAGATGTTCGAACATCTGTTCGAACATGCCAAGAGCTCACCGGCTCCAGCCTCGACCCCTGGAGCCGGTGGACTCTCGGCTGGAGCCAACGGACGGTGCGGCATGCGTGGGGAAGCGCATGCCGCACCGCCCTTCGGCTCCGTGGTCAGCCGCCTTCCCCCGGCGTCCGTTGTCAGTGCGTGCGCAGTCCGTCTGTGTGCGTGTGCGAACTGAGGGAGGGCAACTGATGAGGCGTTATGACGAGCCCGTCGAGGTGCGACGTCGCGACGACGTCCCGGCTGAGTTCTTGTGGCACGGCCGGTTCTACGTCGTGCGTGACGTGTTGGCGCACTGGGTGGAGACCGGTGCGTGGTGGCGCACGCCGGCTGCCAGTGCTGTCTATGGGCTCAACGTCGATCGGGAGCAGGGTGACATGAGCGGCTCGTCCGTCTCCACCAGCTCGACTCTTCCGTCGAGCGTCGCCGTCCCGTCCAGCGTCGCGCTGGACGAGGGTGGTGACCGGGAGATGTGGCGGGTCGAGGCCAGTGCCGGTCGCACCTGCGGGACAGGGGTCTTCGACCTGTGCTTCGAGTGGTCGGTCGGCGCCTGGCGCCTGGCCCGGACGCTGGACTGAGCGATGACCACCATGACGTCATCAGCGTCAGCCCCCGCACCGACGTCATCAGCTGCACCGACGTCGCCACCCCTGTCGACCGCCGCGCTCGGTCTGCTGACCTCGGCGCACCGTGATCTGGCCGAGGCGTCGATAGCGTCACGTGCGGCTGATCGCTATGCCGCCGCTCATCGGGGTGCGCTGCACACCGCTGCTGCCGTGCTGGCGGTCAGGGCGCGGCCGGTCGCCTCTACCACACGCAGCCGTCGCAGCAGCCCGCGCAGCGCATGGGACCTGCTGGCTCGCGTGGCTCCCGAGTTCGCTGAGTGGGCGCTGCTCTTTGCTGCCGGCGCAGGCAAGCGGGCAGCAGCCGAGGCCGGGCTGCGCCATGCGGTGTCGGAGCGTGAGGCCGATGACCTGGTGCGTGAGGTCGAAGGCTTCCTGAGGCTTGTCGAGACCGGGTTCGGGCTCAGCACCCAGGCTGCCCTGCCACTGCGGAGTTGAGGCCTTCCATGCCTTCCATGCCTTTCAGTGACCCTTTCGTCCACCTGCATGTCGCGTCCGGCTACTCCATCCGCTACGGCGCGTCACATCCCGGGGCGCTCGTCGACCGGGCTGCTGACCATGGCATGGACACGCTGGCGCTGACCGATCGTGACGGCACCTATGGCGCGGTGCGGTTCGCCACCGCCTGTGCGGCAGCGGGCATCCGTCCCGTGCTCGGCGTCGACCTCGCGGTCGAGCCTTCCGGAATCGTGCCGGTGTCATCGGCTGTCGGTACGTCGTCTCCGGGTACGTCCCTGACCGCAGCGCGGCGAACTCCTGCCCGCGGTGGAGCCGTGGTCGACCTGCGACTGCCTCGTGTGCTGCTGCTCGCCCAGGGCGCCCGTGGGTGGGCTGCGCTGTGCCGACTGGTCTCGGCGACCCATCTGCGGGGCGAGCGCGGCCGACCCGTCGCCACCCTCGAGCTCATCGCCGAACATGCCAGCGGTGGCAACCTGCTCGTCCTGCTGGGCCCGGCGTCCGAGCTGGGACCGGCCCTCACCTCACGACGACCCGATCTCGCCCGCACCGTGCTGCGGCGCTGGCGCGAGGTCGTGGCACCCGAGGACCTCATGGTCGAGGTCGTCTCGCACCGCGGGCCCGGGCACGCCGCGCTGGGAGCCCGGCTGCTGGGTCTGGCCACCGAGCATCGCGTGAGTGTCGTCCTGACCAACGCGGTGCGTTATGCCGACGCCTCCGACGCGCCTGTCGTGGACGTGCTCGATGCGGCGCGCCGGTTGGTTCCGCTGGACGCTCGTCACCTCGACCGGGCCAACTCCGAGGGGTGGCTCAAAGGCGGCAAGCAGATGGGCGAGGTCGCCGAGGAGGTCGTGAGCCTGGCGGGTCTGCAGGCGTCGACCTCCGGTGCCTCGATGGTCTCGCGTCTGCTCGCTGCCACTCGTCGCGTCGCCGATCGCTGCGCCCTGGATCCACGGGCCGATCTCGGCATCGGCGAGGTCCACTTTCCTGAGCTCGCGGTCCTCGACACCAGTGGGCGACCGGCTGACGTGGTCCTCCGCGAGCGGTGCGAGGCCGGACTCGGTCGTCGGGCCATGGCTCCCACCAGCGGTGTGCACCGCCGCCTCGACGACGAGCTCGAGGTGATCCGCCGCCTCGGCTACCCCTCCTACTTCCTCACGGTTGCCGACGTGGTCGACCTCATCCGCGACATGGGGGTGCGGTGCGCTGCACGAGGGTCCGGCGCCGGCAGCCTGGTCAACTACCTCTTGGGCATCTCCGGGGTGGACCCGATGGTCCACGGGCTGGTGATGGAACGCTTCCTCTCGCCGCTGCGTGGCCAGCTGCCCGATGTGGACGTCGACGTGGAGTCGGCTCGTCGCACCGAGGTCTATGAGCAGGTGCTCGCGCGCTATGGCGGGTCGCGTTGCGCATGTGTCTCGATGATGGACACCTACCGCATCCGCCACGCCGTCCGTGACGTCGGTGCGGCCTTGGGGTTGCCGCCCGGTGAGATCGACACCCTCGCCAAGTCGTTCCCGCACATCCGGGCCCGCGACGCACGAATGGCGCTGCGTGAGCTGCCGGAGCTGCGTGCCAGCGGCATCGCCGACAACGGTCGGCTCGATCTGCTGCTCAACCTCGTCGAACGGCTCGACGGCCTGCCGCGTCACGTCGCCCTGCACCCCTGCGGAGTCCTGCTCTCGGATGCGACGCTGCTCGACCGCACGC
Organism: uncultured Motilibacteraceae bacterium; assembly: GCA_964236445.1. Classification (GTDB taxonomy): domain Bacteria; phylum Actinomycetota; class Actinomycetes; order Motilibacterales; family Motilibacteraceae; genus CAXSDR01. Next base: position 5,123 of record CAXSDR010000079.1, read on the forward strand.
CGGTCGAGTCGAGCTGGCTGGGTTTTCCGATGAGTCAGTTCGACAAGGACGACGTCGAGCAGCTCGGGCTGCTCAAGCTCGACATCCTGGGCATCCGCATGCAGTCGGCCATGGCCCATGCGGTTGCAGAGGTCGCCCGTGTTGACGGCGGAGAGCCGATCGATCTCGACGACCAGTCCCAGGTGCCGCTCGACGATCCGGCGACGTTCGCGCTGGTGCAGTCCTCGCGCACGCTCGGGTGCTTCCAGATCGAGTCGCCAGGTCAGCGCGAGCTCGTCGGCAAGTTCGCTCCCGAGACCTTCAACGACCTCATCATCGACATCTCGCTGTTTCGCCCGGGCCCGGTCAAGAGCGACATGGTCAGGCCGTTCCTGCTCGCTCGCCAGGGATGGCAGGAAGCGACCTATGTGCACGACGACCTGCGACCGGCTCTGGCCGAGACCTACGGCGTCGTGGTGTTCCACGAGCAGGTGTTGCGGATCATCGCGGTGTTCTCCGGCGCGAGCCTCGCTGAGGCCGACGAAGCCCGGCGGGCGCTGGGGAACCCGGCAGCCAAACCTGAGGTGAAGACCTGGTTCTATCCCCTCGCCCTGGCACGCGGTTATGCCCGCGAGCTCGTCGACAAGATCTGGGCAGTGCTCGAGGCCTTCGCGTCCTTCGGCTTCTGCAAGGCGCACGCGGCGGCCTTCGCTCTGCCGACCTACCAGTCCGCGTGGCTCAAGGCCCATCACCCGGCTGCCTTCCTCGCCGGGGTGCTCACCCATGACCCGGGGATGTATCCCAAGCGGCTGATCCTCGACGACGCCCGTCAGTTCGGCATCGCGGTGCTCAGCCTGGACGTGAACGCCTCCGACGCCGCCTATCGCATCGAGCGCATCGGGAGATTCGACGAGCCGCCGCCGGCGATCCTCGGTCAGGTGCCACGACCCGCGCCGGTTCAGCTCCTCCCGGGCCTGCCGGATCCGCGCTCCTACGGCATCAGGCTCGGGCTCGCCGACGTCAAAGGCATCACCGATGCCGAGATCGCCCGCATCGTCGCCGCGCGCCCGTTCCACTCCCTCGCCGACTTCTGGCACCGCGCACGGGTGTCGCGTCCCATCGCCGAGCGGCTGGTCGTGGCCGGAGCTTTCGACTCCCTCTACGGCTTGGGCTCGACCGTCCCGGTCCGTCGCCGTGGCAGCGTGAACCGGCGCGACCTGCTGCTCCAGGTCGTGGAGCTCGACCGTTGGAGCAGGGCAGAGAAGACTGCCACGTCACGCAGCACCCGGGGCCGCCCGGGTGCCCGGGTGGGTTCACCGTCGGCATCTGCTTCGACACGATCTGCCGGAAAGCGTGACCTGTCCGACGACGACGTCCGTGGGCGGGCGGCTCGTCACTCCCAGGCGGCGGCGCCGGTTCCCGCGGAGCAGGCCGTCCAGCTGACGCTGGAGCTCATGGACGACACCGGCCAGACCGGCGGCAGCGGGCTGCCGGAGATGACCGGAGCCGAGCGCGTACGCGCAGAGCTCGAAGTCCTCGGTCTGGACGTGAGCCGCCATGTCGTCGACTTCTACGCCCCGTTGCTCGACGCGCTGGGGGTGACGCGGTCCACCGGGCTGCTCGGGTGCAGGTCCGGCAGCGAGGTGCTCGTCGCAGGCGTCAAGGTGGCCACGCAGACACCTCCCATCCGCTCCGGCAAGCGGGTCGTCTTCGTCACGCTCGACGACTCGACCGGTCCGGTCGATGCGACCTTCTTCGAAGACGCGCAGGTGGGTTATGCCTCGACGCTGTTCCACTCCTGGTTGCTGGTGGTGCAGGGCGTCACCCGCCGGACCGGTCCGCGGGGCATCTCCCTGCGCGCGACAGCCTGCTGGGAGCTTCCGGTGCTGTTCACCGCCTGGGAGCGCGACGGCATGCTCGGGGTGCAGGAGCTGATGGACGCCGGCGCGAGCATCACCGAGCAGGCGGTCGAAGGAGCCGCTGCCAGCAGGTCGTCGCGACCTGTCATGACACGGCCACCGGTCGGGTCCAGCGTCGGCATCCACGAACCCCGCGGGCCCGGCGCAGGGTCGGCAGGAGGAATGATCACGAAGCGGGTGCTCGTGCATCCCAGTGGTTTCCGTCAGTCTCCCTACGCCGACATCAAGCCCGCCGGAGAAGACACACGATCCGGATCAGGTGCACCACGCAAGCTCTGGCACTCGAGTCCCGGAAGTTCCGGGGCATGACCTCTAGCTCGCTCCCACGGGCCGGGAGACGGCTAGGGTCGGGGACGTGCCCGAACGAACGCGTTCCCGCGTCGACCGCACGAAAGTGCGCACCGCCGTCGTCTGGGAAGTGCTGCGCCGCCATCTTGCGCAGCAAGAGTCCCAGGGCAGCGGGCGGCTCGACGTCCTCGATGCAGGCGGTGGCACCGGCGGTTTCGCCGTGCCGATGGCCGCGCTCGGCCATGACCTCGTTGTCGTCGATCCCAGTCCCGACGCTCTCGCCGCACTGCAGCGTCGTGTTGCCGAGGCAGGTGTCGCCGACCGGGTGCGCGCGGTGCAGGGTGACGCCGTCGGCCTGCTCGACGTCGTGGCGCAGGGCAGCGCCGATCTCGTCCTGTGCCACGGCGTTCTCGAATACGTCGATGATCCCGCCGAGGCCCTCCTGGTCATGGCGCGCGTCCTGCGACCTGGCGGAACCCTCAGCGTTCTGGCCGCCAACAGGTCCGCCGCCGTGCTGGCTCGTGCGGTCGCGGGGCGCTTCGCGGACGCGCAGGCCCTGCTCGACGGACCGCAGCTGCGGCCACGCCGGTTCGATGCGGGCGAGCTGCTCCGCCTGCTCGTCGGTGCAGGGTTCGAGCCTGGTGCGGTGCACGGCGTGCGGATCTTCGTCGATCTCGTTCCCGAGAGCCTGGTCGACACGGACGCTGCCGAAGCGCTCCTCGAGCTCGAGCGAACAGCAGCCGAGCAGCCCGACTTCCTCTCCGTCGCCACCCAGCTGCACGTGCTGGCGTCGCTGCGACCAACCGCCGACTAGCCGGTCGAGCCACATCGCCGGCAGCGAGCACGCCCTTGCCTGCGCCGCCGCGCCGCCCGTGGCCTGTGGTCCGAGCTCATGCCGGTGACGTCCGCTCCCGACGAGGGCTGCCCGATCCTGCACGTCGACATGGACGCGTTCTACGCCTCCGTCGAGCTGCGTGACCGCCCCGACCTGCGGGGCACTCCCGTCATCGTGGGGGGCGGCAGTCGTGGCGTGGTGCTCTCGGCCACCTATGAGGCCCGTGCCCATGGTGTGCGCTCCGCGATGCCGATGACGCGCGCGCGTCGTCTCTGCCCGGTCGCCACCGTGCTCCCTCCACGTATGCACGAATACAGCCAGGCATCGGCGGGAGTGATGGCGATCTTCGCGTCGGTCACGCCCCTCGTCGAGCCGCTGTCGCTCGACGAGGCATTTCTCGACGTCAGCGGTGCCGCACGCCGGCTGGGGTCGCCGCTGCAGATCGGCCAGCACATCCGAGACCGCGTCAACGACGAGCAGGCGATCACCTGCTCCGTCGGCATCGGGTCGTCGAAGTTCGTCGCCAAGCTGGCGTCGACACGATGCAAGCCCGACGGGATGCTGCTCGTTCCGCGCGACGCGGTGGTGAACTTCCTGCACCCGCTGCCGGTGGGCGCGCTGTGGGGGGTGGGGGAGAAGACCGAGGAGGCGCTGCTCAAGCTGGGGCTGCGCACGGTTGCCGACATCGCCAACACCCCGCTGACGACGCTGCGTCGAGCTCTCGGTCAGTCACTGGGCACCCATCTGCACGCACTGTCGTGGGGCCGGGACGACCGTCCTGTCATCGCGACGGAGAGCGAGCGCAGCACCGGGGCCGAGGAGACGTTCGCGCGTGACGTCGACGACCCCGTCATCGTGCTGCGCGAGCTGCTCCGGCTCAGTGAACGCACCGCCTCACGGCTGCGGGCATCCGGGATGCAGGGACGGACCGTCGTGCTCAAGGTGAGGTTCGCCGACTTCACGACGATCACCCGATCCAAGACCTTGCGCGAGTCCACCGACGTGGCGCAGGAGATCTATGCGACGGCCCGGACTCTCTATGCCGCGCTCGGTCTGCAGCGAGCACGCATCCGCCTGGTCGGGGTGCGCGTGGAGGGACTCGTCGATGCCGAGGAGTCCTCGCACCAGCTGCGTCTCGACGAGCCCGAGGCGGGTTGGCGCGATGCCGAGCTGGCGGTCGACCGTGCCGCCCGGCGGTTCGGGGCGGGAGCCGTACGCCCGGCTGCTCTCGTGGTCGACGATCGGGAGGCTCGTGACCAACGTCGCGACCGCAGGCCACAATGACCGGCGTGAGGCGACCCCCGAAGGGGTATCACTCTGTCGGTCGATCTGCTCAAGCGGGTTCTGGTCACGCCGACGTTGCAATGTGCGAACTCGGGTTTCCGAAGCACCGAGACGCACATATCCTGAGAACCCCACCGCTGTCGGCTGGTGGGCCGTGTTGTGTGGAGGGAGGGACCGTGCCGCTCTCTGAGCACGAGCAACGACTGCTCGAGCAGATGGAGCGGGCGCTCTACGCCGAGGACCCCAAATTCGCCACCGCTCTTCGTGGGGCGAACGCACGCAGCCACTATCGCCGCCGGGCGATGCTGGCGGCCGTCGGATTCTTCGCAGGTGTCGCCCTTCTCGTCATCGGTGCCGTCACGCAGATCTTCCTCAGCGTGCTGGGGTTCGTCGTGATGCTGGCCGCAGGGCTCCTGGCGATCGGCAACTACCGACAGATCCCGTCAGCCGGTGACGTCGGCGCAGGTGCACCTCGTCGTCCGCGCGGTTCGCCGCGCGCCTCTGTCAGCTTCATGGGCAGGCTCGAGGAGCGGTGGAACCGTCGTCGTGAGGATGGCGGGCGCTGACGTCGCGCTGTCGGCGTCGAGCCACTGAGGGTCAGACGCCGCAGGACCCGTGAGCCAGCTTCGTTCTGCGCGACCCCCGGACTGCGACCCCCAGATCTGCCCGACCCGCCGAACTGCGTCCTCGACACAGCCCAGCATTCAGCTCCGGCGCGGGATGAGCCGGCTGCGCGCCCTCGCCAGGGCGCGGTCGATTCCGTCGAAGAGATCGGCGAACCAGCCGCCCAGCACATGCAGCGCTGATACCGAGGACGCGGGCAGCCACGTGCTGCGCAACCGGTCGAGCCGCCCGGCCGTGGCATCGAGTCCCTCGAGGACAACCGCGAGGTCGCTCCGGACGCCCGACACGTCACCCACGCCCCGCGCATAGCGGCGTCGCTCCTCGTGATGGGCGATCCGCTGCAGTGCGGCCGTCGATGACGGAGCGAGCGCCGCCTCGCCGATGCGGGCCGCGAGCTGACGCGGGGTCTCCCGGTCGTCCAGCCGGTGTCGCCGGTCGACAAGGCTGTCGCCCAGCTCGGCCCAGGCAGCCGCGACCAGCAGGGCCGGCGTGGTTGCCGCCGCCCAGCGCCGACGGCGTACGGCCGAGCGCCAGACAGCGGGAAGCAGCGCGAGCAGCAGCAGCGCCGGCACCAGGACCAGCAGGCGCCACGGGATGTCGACGTGGTGGCCCGAGCCCGTCGATGCCGCGCTCGCGTCGACGGGCTTCTCGTGCGGGTCCTTCGCCGATGAGCCGGCTCCCGCGCCGGTGGAGGGACCGACCGATGCGCCGCCCGATCCGGCCACCTGCGGCAGCTGGCCGGTGGGGACGAAGGGCGCGGTGTTCGGCGCGTACGCCGGGCCGATGGTGCCGTTGCCCGGAGTCGGCTCGAACCGCAGCCACCCGGCGCCGGCGAAGTAGAGCTCGGGCCAGGCGTGCGTCTCAGCCGTCGTCACGAGGTGCTCGTGCAGGCCGGTCTTCTTGTCGACCTTGCCGTCGTCGGCGCCGGGCAGGAAGCCGACCGCCACACGGGAGGGGATGCCGAGCGTCCGTGCCATGACCGCCATGGCGGTGGCGAAGTGCGTGCAGAAACCGGCCCTGTCGTAGAGCAGGAACTGCTCGAGCTGCTCCTCACCGGTGCCGCCCGGGGCTTTCACGCTGTAGCGGTAGTTCGTGTGCAGATAGTTCTGCAGCGCCACGGCACGGTCGTAGTCCGTGGTCTTCCCGGTGGTGATCTTCGACGCAAGCTCCACGATCCGCGTCGACACCTTGGGCGTCTCGATGTAGCGCGCGTCAGGTCGGTAGGTGTTGGGGGGATTGGCCGCGAGCTTGACCAGGTCGGCTTTGGTGAGGTTGGCGTCGAGGCTGTCGACGGAGTAGGTGAGCCCGGATGCGTCACGGTTCTTGGAGTAGGTGTTGAGGGTGTCGGGGTCATAGACCCACGACCCCGCGGCGTCGTGCAGCTTCGTGGCGGGATAGGTCATGGGCAACCACACCGAGGAGAAGTTCTTCTCGATGGAGATCGTCGTCGTGGCCTTCACGGTGCTCGCGAGATTCTCTAGGCCATACCACGGCGCCGTGATCGACTTCTTGGGGTTCGACTTGAGCCCGCGCAGGGTTCGCGGTGACCAGGTGACACCGTCGTAGTTGTCGAGGACCACGAGGCGGATGTAGGGAGACCTCGCCGTGGACGTGAAGTGCAGGATCGGCCGCTTGTCCTTGCGTACGAGGTCGTCCTTGAGTGTCACCACGGGGTTCACCGCCGTGCGCAGGCTCCCCCCGCCATTGCCGTTGCCGCCGATGCCCGTGCCGGAGCCGAGGTTGAGCGCGCCGCCGTTGAGCCCCGGGACGAACACGGGAACGGCGATCGCCAGCGTGACCGCGCCGGCGCCCACGCGGCGCCCCAGCGCCAGCAGCGGGCTGGGCTCGTCGCCGGTGGCCTTGCTCTCGAGCGGCCTCCCCCAGCGGAGCACCCGCTCGCCCGACTCGGACAGCAGCAGGAAGAGATAGCCACCGGCACCCAGCGCGAACGCGCTCCACGGCACGCCGTGGGGAGCCAGGCCGGCGGGAATGCCGTAGAGCGCGAGCAGCGGAAGACCGGCGAGAGCCGGCCGGCGCAACGTGACGGCGATGGTGTCGACGGCCAGGGCGACCAGGCCCATGCCGCCGGTCGTGAGCAGCATGATCCCGCGGTTGGCGGACACCGGCGCGGTGTAGCGGTCGACGGCGCGGAACCCCTCGTGCATCACCTCGACCAGCCGCGCGATCGCACCCGGGCTCGGCACGACGCCGTAGGGTGCGAAGTCGCCGGCCGTGGTGACGACGAGCCACACCAGCAGCGCCAACAGCCCCGCCAACGGCACGAACGGTCGCGCCAACCCGACGCGGCGAGCTGCTTCGCAAACGGCGACGGGCACCACCACCACGGCGATGACCGGGAGCACCCAGCCCCAGCCTGCGAGCAGCGGTGAGAGGGAGAAGCCTGCCAGCAACGTTGCCGCCGTGCTGATGCTGACGAGACGGCTGCGCGCACTCATGACACGGCCTCGCGGGCCTTCGTCGCCCCAGTGCTCGTCCCGCCTGTCATGACGCCCTCCCAGGCTGCCGCCAGGCTGCCGCCCGCGCCCAGCGGAACCACCCGCCAGTTGGCGTTCGCGAGCACCGCCGCGACGGTGGCAGAGCCACTCGCTCGGTCTTCGGCTCCGTCACGTCCTTGCCGGGCGCTTCGCGTGGAGCCGGGCGACGGGGAGCCGCTGCTCGGGGACCAGCTGGCGGTGTCGAGCAGCACCGCGACTCCCGAGCGTACGTAGGGTGCCACGCCGGCGAGGACGTGCGCGTCAGGGGATTGGCCGCTCGCGCCGCCGACAGGTGCGCCGAGGATCAGGATGACGACGCCTTCGCGCGCGCGGCGGACCGTGGACGCCAACGCGCCCAGACCGCCCTCGCGGTCGTTGCGGCCGGCGGCGGGCTCGACGACGGCCAGCGCGTCGAGCAGCAGACCCTCGGTGTCACCGCCCAGGACGCTCTCGTTGCCCCCGATCTCGGCGCCGTCGCTGGTGACGAGGCGGACGAGATAGCCCCGGCGTACGAGGTGCACCGCGACGGACGCAGCCGCCGACACGGCCATCTCGAACGACGAGCCCGGACCCTCGCCCCGGTGGGCGTCGGACCTGATGTCGAGCACGACGGTCGCGCGGCTCTGCCAGGGCTGTTCCTCGCGCCGGACCATCAGCTCGCCGCGGCGGGCGGTGGACCGCCAGTGCACCCGGTGCAACGGGTCACCGTGGCGGTACTCGCGCGTGGCCACGTCGTCCTCGCCCGCAGCCGCCAGCGCGCGGGCGCTGCTCTCTCCGCTGCCGCCACGCTGACCACCCAGGGGCAGGGACGAGAGCTCGACCACGGCCGGTGCCACGGTCAGCATGTCTGTCGCGGTGAAGCCGCGCTGCAGCTCGCACATGCCGAACGGGTCGGTCAGCCGCACGGACAGCGGGCCGAGGCTGTAGCGGCCGCGCACGTCCGAGCGCACGGTGTAGACGACGTCGCACGAGCCGTGGGGCTCGACCCTGTCGAGCACGAACCGGGGTCGCGAGCCGAGGACATAGGGCACGCGGTCCTCGACGAGCAACAGGCCGGTGGCCAGGCGTGACACGTTGTCGAGCCGCAGCGACACCGAGGACGGAAGCCCCGCGGTCACGCGCGCGGGGTCGAGCCGGCGTGTGCACGAGAGGCGGTAGCGGCTGCGCGACACCACCCAGGCCGCGGCCAGCGGGAGCGCCGCGAGCAGCACCGCGACGCGCAGGACGTCACGCTGGCCCAGCGCGAACGCCACCAGAGCGCAGGCCAGGCCCGCCGCCAGGAAGCAACGGCCCCGGGTGGTCAGGCCGCCGAGAGCTGCGCGGACGGAGGAGGTGCGGGCGCTGCTCACCGTTCGTCGGGCAGGGGCACCCGGGCGATGAGGTCGCCCACTATCCCCTCGGCCCCGCGCCGGTTCATCTGCGCCTCGGCCGTGGGCAGCAGCCGGTGCGCGAGCACGGGTGAGGCGAGGTGGCGTACGTCGTCGGGCAGGACGAAGTCGCGGTCGTCGAGCGCAGCCCAGGCCTTGGCGGCGCGCAACAGCTGCAGCGTTGCGCGGGGAGAGGCGCCCAGGCGCAGCTCGCTCGAGCGTCGGGTCGCGGTCACGAGGTCGATCGCGTAGCGCTTGACGCCGTAGGACACGTGCACACCACGGACGACCTCGATGAGCTTGGCGACGTCGCGAGCGTCCGCCACGGGCTCGAGGTCGTCGAGCGCAGACGCGCCGCCGTGCACCTCGAGCATCTCGAGCTCCGCCTCGAGCGAGGGATAGCCCATCGAGACGCGCGCCATGAAGCGGTCACGCTGCGCCTCGGGCAGCGGGTAGGTGCCCTCCATCTCGATCGGGTTCTGCGTCGCTATGACCATGAACGGCGTCTCGAGGCCCCACGTCGTGCCGTCGACCGTGACCTGGCGCTCTTCCATGCACTCCAGCAGCGCGGACTGCGTCTTCGGTGAAGCCCGGTTGATCTCGTCCCCGACGACGATGTTGGCGAAGATCGCCCCCGGCTTGAACTCGAACTCGCGGTGCTCCTGGTCATAGACCGACACTCCGGTCACGTCGCTCGGCAGCAGGTCAGGCGTGAACTGGATGCGCTTGACGGTGCAGTCGACCGAGCGTGCGAGCGCCTTCGCCAGCATCGTCTTGCCCACGCCCGGCACGTCCTCGATGAGCAGGTGGCCCTCGGCGAGCAGCACCGTGATAGCGATCTTGACGACGTCCGGCTTGCCCTCGATGACGCGCTCCATCGAGGAGCGGATGCGTGCCACCGCCGGCCCGAGTTCTGCGAGCGACGACGCCCCGGTCGGCAGGTGCCCGTCATACGCAGCTGACGGATAGCCGGACGAGTAGCCGGGCGAAGGCGGGGTGGCAGCGGTCACAGAAAAGGCCCTCCTCGGCCCGGCGCCCGACGTTCGGGCGCTCGTTGGTGCAGGTCGCGGGGGCTGCGGCGGAGTGCACAGAGCCTGCCCCAAACCGGCTCGTTGCCTAGCCGCCCAATGTACGTCGCCAGGCCGGGCCGCGGTTGCACTCCGCCTCGAGGCAAAGTGCCGGAATTCGTTGCGTGGGGAGCAGTGGGGAGTAGAGTGGTGCACTGTGGGGCACAGGGGAGCAAATGCGCCGAAATGTAGGGCCCGGATGGAGGACCAGTGGCACAGCTGTTCCTCGGCACCTACACCCCGCGCTTGGACGAGAAAGGCCGGCTCTTCCTGCCGGCCAAGTTCCGTGAAGGCCTGGCGGAAGGGGTTGTCATGACCAAGGGACAGGAGCGCTGCCTCTATGTCTGGCCGGTCGAGCAGTTCTCCCGCGTGACCGAGGCCATGGCGCAGGCGCCCACCACGAACAAGGCCGCACGCGACTACATGCGCGTCTTCTTCGCCGGTGCGACCGACGAGGTGCCCGACAAGCAGGGGCGCATCACCGTGCCGACCAGCCTGCGGTCCTATGCAGGTCTCGACCGTGACGTCGTCGTGATCGGCACCAACACCCGGGTCGAGATCTGGGACACGGGTGCCTGGGACCGCTACCTCGCGGCTCAGGAGCAGGCGTTCGCCGATCTGTCCGAGGAGGTCCTGCCCGGGGTCCTCTGAACAGTCCGTCGAGTTCTCAGCACATCCGTCGGTTCCTACGCCGCGGTCCCCAGCCGCCCGACCCTGACTTCACTTCCCCGGAGCCAGGTTCGCGCGGAGGGGGACCGGGACGCACGAGTCGCGGTCGTCACACGCAGGTCCGGCACATCGAAGGGGGGTGGGTGGCAGTGCAGCAGATCGGTCTTCCCGCGCACACCCCGGTCCTGCTCGCGCGCTGCCTCGCTCTGCTCGCGCCCGCCCTTGCGATGGATGCGCCCGCCGGTGACAACCCGACGGACCCTGTAGTGGTCGACGCGACGCTGGGGCTGGGCGGCCACAGCGAGGCGCTGTTGCAGGCGCACCCGCGCCTACGCCTCATCGGGCTCGACCGTGACCCGGCGGCACTCGCCCTGAGCGGGGAGCGGCTGCGCGCGTACGCCGATCGCACCACCCTGGTCCACGCCGTCTATGACGAGCTCCCCGCGGTGTTGACCCGGCTCGGTGTGGGCCAGGTCGACGGCATCCTGTTCGACCTGGGCGTGAGCTCGATGCAGCTCGACCAGAGCGCGCGGGGGTTCGCCTATGCCCACGACGCGCCGCTCGACATGCGGATGGACCCGACGTCGGGAATCACGGCCGGCGACGTCCTCAACACCTATGACGCGAAGGCGCTGGCCCGCGTGCTGCGCGTTTATGGCGAGGAGCGGTTCGCCAAGCGCATCGCCGACGCGGTGCTGCGCGAGCGGGCCACGGCCCCGCTGACGTCGACAGCGAGGCTCGCCGAGCTCGTCCGCGACGCCGTGCCGGCAGCGACGCGACGCACGGGCGGGCATCCGGCGAAGCGCACGTTCCAGGCACTGCGCATCGAGGTGAACGGTGAGCTCGCGGCCCTGTCGGCCGCGATGCCCGCCGCGCTCGCGGCGCTGGCTGTCGGCGGTCGCATCGTCGTCATGAGCTATCAGTCGCTCGAGGACCGGATCGTGAAACGGGCGCTCGCGGCAGGTGCCACCAGCGCCGTGCCGCACGACGTCCCGGTCATTCCGACGGGGCACGAGCCCTGGCTGCGGCTGCTGACCCGCGGTGCCGAGCTGCCGTCGGACGACGAGGTGGCCGCCAACCCGCGGGCGGCCTCCGTGCGCCTGCGCGCGGCGCAGCGCACGCGTGCGTCTGCCCCCGGCTCGAAAGCTGCACGAACCGCGTCATCTGCATGGTCGAGGGAGACCGCATGAGCACCATCACCCCGGTCCGGCCGGGCCCGGTTCAGCGGCCGGCTCCGGCTCGCCGTCCAGCCAACCCGTCCTCGCGCAACTCGGGGTCCGCCGGGCGCTTCGCGCCGTTCGGCCGGACCGGTGCAGGTGGGCCCGTCCGCACTCCCGTGCCCGGTGCCCGTGGCCCTCGAGTGGCAGGTGCCGCACCGCGCCGCTCGGCGGCGAGGTCGGGGTTCGTCTTCGTCGTGCTCGTGCTGGGCCTCATGGTCGGCGCGCTCGTCGCGGTGCTGATGCTCAACACCATGATCGCGCAGGACGCCTTCGTGCGCACCGACCTGGTCAAGCAGCAGCGGGTGCTGCACGACGAGCAGCAGGAACTACGCCAGCAGGTTGCCGCCGAGGAGGCGCCGCAGCGACTGGCGGCGCGCGCCGCCGCGCTCGGCATGGTGCCGACCGGTGGCCCGATGTTCATCCGACTGCGCGATGCCAAGATCCTCGGGATCGCCGAGGCGGCGAAAGCTCCCGCGCCGGCCGTCGACCTGCGGGTCGCCGTGACGGCGCGGTCGACGGCCAAGGCGAAGCCGCGCGCGACGTCCACCACGCCGTGACGGCGCGGCGTCCCCAGCCCTCGTCGCGTCTGGGTCACGCTGGGGCGATGCCCCGTCCCACCGGTGCCGGCCCACGGTCGTCCGCCAACGCCGCCAACGCCAATGCCGCCAATGCAGGCAAGCCATCGACCGCGCCGCGGTCGTCCGCTGTCCGGGGCCGACCGGATGCGCGCGCCGGTGCTCGCGCGCCGGTGCAGCGCCAGCGGCCCGCGGCCGGGCGGGGCGAGCCGCCCAGGGAGCAGTTCTCGCGGGCCGCCGGCCCGTCGCCGCGCGCCTCGCGCTCCTCCGGCACGCCGGTCGCTCCCCGTGCTCAGCGTTCCGTCGCCCCACCCCGGGCACGGGCTCCCCGCCCGCCGCGCCCCCCGCGCCGTCCGCGCGGTCCGCGCCGTCCGCGCCCCCCGCGCGTGCTCCGGCTGGGCGATGGCCACCGCCGCCTGCGGGTGACGCTGCTGACGCTGGGATTCGTGGTGTCGCTGTTCGCCGGGCGGCTCGCGCAGCTGCAGGGCTTCGACTCGGCCACGTTCGCCACCGAGGCGATCTCCGACCGGATGATCAACGTGCCCATCCCTGCGTCGCGCGGCGAGATCCTCGACTCCGACGGGGTGGCGCTCGCGACCAGCGTCGAGGCGGTCGATCTCGTCGCCGACCAGAAGCTGGTGCCCTACCCTCGCAACGGCACCGCCCCCGCGACCACGGCCGCCGCGCTCGCGCCCCTGCTCGGGCAGAACGTCGACGAGCTCACCCGGCGGCTGACGGGCAAGAGCCGCTACGTCGTGCTCGCCCGCCAGCTGACGCCTGCCACCTACGCCAAGATCGCTGCGCTCCAGCTGCCCGGCGTGCTTCCCTCGGCTTCGAGCACGCGCGTCTATCCCGCGGGCAGCGTCGCGGCGGGCGTCGTCGGGTTCCTGAGCCACGACGCCGACCCCAGGCCGCTGGCGGGGCTCGAGCTGTCGCGCAAGAGCGTGCTCACCGGCATCGCCGGCAACGCGACCTATGAGGCAGCAGCGGGCAAGCGCCTGCCGCTCGGCAAGTCGGGCGGCACCCCGGCCAAGCCGGGCACCTCGCTGGTCACCAGCATCGACCGCGACGTCGAGTGGGTCGCGGAGCAGGCGATCGCGTCGAAGGTCAAGGAGACGGGCGCCGAGTGGGGGGCGGTCCTGGTGATCGAGGTCAAGACCGGGCGCGTCTTCGTCATGGCCAACGCGCCGAGCTTCGACCCCAGCGACGTCAGCGCCGCCGCGCCGGCCGACCTGAAGAACCGCGCCGTCGAAGACATGTATGAGCCCGGGTCGACGAGCAAGGTGGCCACCATGGCCGCGGCGATCGACCAGGGCAAGGTCACGCCCGACTCGGTCTTCACCG
>CAXSDR010000080.1:0-18764 GCA_964236445.1 uncultured Motilibacteraceae bacterium
TGTCGTAGATCGACATCGTGGGAAACGGGTTGGGGCGCTGGAACACCATGCCGATCATGCGTCGTACGGCCACGGGGTCGACGCCGGGACCGTAGAGGTCTTCGTCGTCGACCATGACCTTGCCCTCCACCCGCGCGCCCGGAATGACCTCGTGCATCCGGTTGAGGGTGCGGAGGAACGTCGACTTGCCGCAGCCCGACGGCCCGATGAACGCCGTCACCGAGCGGGGCTCGATCGTCAGGTTGACGTCGTCGACGGCCAGGAAGGAGCCGTAGAAGACGTTCAGCCCGCTGATGTCGATGCGCTTTGCCATGTGACCTGGTTCTCCAACCGGACTAGCGGGACTTCGGAGCCTTCCACCACGCGACGGTACGCGCGATGGCATTGAGGAGGAGGATGATGAGCACGAGCGTCAACGCCGCGCCCCAGGCCCGCGTGACGGCGAACGTGCTCGGCTGCCCCGCTTGGTTGTAGATGTAGAGCGGGAGCGACATCTGCGGGCCCGAGAGCGGATTCAAGTTGATCGAGTCGGTGTAGGCGGTGGTGAGCACCAGCGGCGCCGTCTCACCGATGACCCGGGCGATCGAGAGCATGATCCCGGTGATGATGCCCGCCAGTGCGGTGGGAAGCACGATCGAGAGGATCGTGCGCCACTGCGGCACGCCGAGCGCCATCGAGGCCTCGCGCAGCGCGCGCGGCACGAGCTTGAGCATCTCCTCCGACGTGCGCACCACGACCGGCAGCATGAGGATCATCAGCGCCAGGGAGCCCAACCACCCCGCATAGTGCAGGTGCAGAATGACGATGAAGAGCGTGAAGATGAAGAGGCCCGCGACGATCGACGGCACACCGGTCATCACGTCGACGAAGAACGTGACGACCTTGGCAAGCCGCCCCCGGCCGTATTCCGTGAGGTAGATCGCGACGAGCAGCCCGAGCGGCACCGCGACCACTGTGGCGATGCCGACCTGCTCCACCGTGCCGATGATCGCGTGGTAGACGCCGCCGGTGTCCTCGCGCGGGCCGACGCCACGCATCGAGTGCTGCAGGAAGTAGGGAGTCAGCTTGCTCGCGCCGCTGGAGATGGTGGTCAGGAGCAGGCTCGCGAGGGGCAGCATCGCCAGCGCGAAAGCGGTGCACACGGCGACGGTCACCACCCTGTCCTTGGCGCGACGGCGTCCCTCGAGCCGGCTCGAGACGAGGAAGAGCACCACCATGAACACCGGCAGTCCCAGGACGATCAGCCCGACCCAGGAGAACGACCCGAGTGCCAGGAGAAGGCTGCCGACCGCGGCGAAGCTGAGCAGGCCCGTCGCCGCGACGGCCCCGGGCGCCAGCGTTCCGGCCTGCAGGTCCGACGGTGCGGTGCCCTCGTCGCGCGGGCTGCGCGTCAGGGTCGTGCTCATGCCGAGGCTCCTGAGAACTCGCTGCGCCGCGCGATGATGGCGCGGGCGGTCATGTTGACCGCAAGGGTGATCACGAAGAGCACGAGACCGGAGGCGATGAGCGCGCTGCGGCCCGTGGCACCCGCTTCGGCGAACTTGAGCGGGATGTTGGCCGCGAAGGTGATCCCGCCGGGCTCGAGAATCTGCGCCGAGATGGTGTAGGTCGTCGAGAGCACGAGCGCGATGGCGATCGTCTCGCCGAGCGCGCGGCCGAGCCCGAGCATCGTGGCGCTGATGACGCCGGGCTTGCCGAAGGGGAGCACCGCGATGCGGATGACCTCCCAGCGCGTGGCTCCGAGCGCCAGGGCTGCGTCCTCGTGGTCGCGGGGCACCTGCAGGAAAACCTCGCGCGACACCGCGGCGATGATCGGGACGATCATGATCGCGAGGATCACTCCCGCGGTGAGCAAGGTGTTGGCTCCCGTCACCGTGCCGCCGAAGAACGGGATGAAACCCAGGTGGTCGTTCAGCCAACCGTGGGCGGGCAGCATGCGCGGCGCGAGCCACTTGAGACCCCAGAGGCCGTAGACCACGCTGGGGATGGCCGCGAGCAGATCCACCATGGCACCGAGCAGGACCGCGAGCCTGCGAGGTGCGTAGTGCGAGATGAACAGCGCGATGCCGATCGCCACGGGCACCGCGATGACCAGGGCGATGATGCTGCTGACGGCGGTTCCCCAGGCCAGCGCGGCGATGCCCCAGGCGGATGCGGTCGGGTTGTCGGGGTCCCACTTCTGGTAGGTCAGCGGGTTGACCGTGTCAGCGCGTACGCCGGGGACCGCCCGGATGAGCAGGAAGGCACCGATGGCAGCCATGACGCAGAGCACCAGGATGCCGGCGCCCTTGGCCCCGCCGCCGAGCAGGCGGTCGCCGAGCCGGGCACCGCCTGCTCGGCCGCGGGGGAGCTGCTCGAGGCGGCTGCCGCCGTCCGTGACCGTCATCTGGCCCTTCTCACAATGGGAACGTTAGTGCAGCAGAGCGCGCCGAGCGCCTCGTCGAGTTGTCCCCCGTGCCTCGACAAGGCGCCCAGCGCGCGGTCGGTGAGCTAGCTCAGGCCTGCGACGACCGTGGCGACCTTGCCGCGGATCGACTCGGGAAGCGGGGCGTAGCCATTGTCCTTGAGCACGCCCTGGCCGGCTGCGCTCGAGGTGTAGGTCAGCAGCGACTTGACCAGCTCGCCCTGCTTGGCGGCTAGGCCCTTCTCGCAGACGATCTCGTAGGTCACGAGGATGATCGGGTAGGCACCCGACGCCTTGGTCGCATAGTCGAGCTTGAGCGAGAGGTCCGTGCCCGTGCCGGTGACGGTGGCAGCTTCGACGGCCTTGCCCGCGCTCTCTGCGCTCAGCGCCACGAAGTTCGTACCGTCATTGGCGATCTTGGCGACGCCCAGACCGGCGTTCTCGGCGAACGACTGCTCGATGTAGCCGATCGTGCCGTCAGCGGCCGCGATGGCGGAGGTGACGCCGGCCGACTTGGCTGCGCCCTGACCACCGGGACCCTTCCACGCCTTGGCGTTGCTGAAGGTCCACACGTCGGGAGCCGCCGCGGCGAGCCACTTCTGGAAGTTGTCCGTGGTGCCGGACTCGTCGGAACGGTGGAAGCTCTGGATCGGCTTGCTCGGAAGCTTGGCGTCGGGGTTGTCCTTCTTGAGCTCGGGCGCGTCCCAGGTGGTGATCTTGCCCGCGAAGATGCCGGCCGCCGTGGCCGCCGAGAGCTGCAGGTCGTCAACGCCCGTGAGCTTGTAGGCGATGGCGATGGGACCGACGACCATGGGCAGGTCGATGGCCTTGCCGGTCTTGCAGCGCGCGTCGGCCTTGGGGTGCTCGTCGTCCTTGAGCGCGGAGTCGGAACCGGCGAAGTCGACGTTGCCCGAGAGGAAGCTCTGCACGCCCGCACCGGATCCGGTCGGGTTGTAGTTGACCGTGACGCCGCTGCAGGCAGCCTGGAACGCCTTGGTCCACGCCTTCATGGCGTTGTCCTGGGCGCTGGACCCCTCGGCGTTGAGGGTGCCTCCGCCGGATGCACAGCTGGTGCTGCCGGCGGGGCTGGCCCCGTTGCTCGATGCGCTGTCGCCGCTGACGGTCTCTGTGTTGTCGGAGCCGCAAGCGGTGAGTGACAGAGCGCCAGCGAGGGCGACGGCCGCGATCGAGCCGTAGCGATGGAGCTTCACGAAGGTGTTCCCTCTCGGAGACGGAGCAGTCGTGGGAGGACGGCCAAGGTGTGGCCAGGTCCCGCGCGACCACATACTGCGCTGATGTCTGCAATGTAGGCAGACCAGATGAAGGCGCCGCCCGGAGGAGATGAACGTGAAATGAACGCTGAACGTTGACCGGTGCTGCCTCGGTCGCGTCGGTTCAGGCGTCGTGCCGTTCGAGCGTCAGCGCACGTCCCTCGTGCAGGTGCACCACCCAGAAGCCGCCGACGTCGAGCTGCTCGCCCGGATCGCGCACGTCACTGCCCTCCAGCAGCGTGGGCAGGACCGCGCGAAGCACCGGCCGGTGACTGCACACGACGGTGGGCACGGTCACCGACAGCAGCTCGCGTGCGCGCTGGATCGTGCTGTCCGGCGCTGCGGCGAATCCGGTCTCGCTCAGCAGCGGCTCACCGTCGAGCGGCAGACCGTTGACCGCGGCGAACGGTGCCACGGTGAAGACGGTTCGCACCGTGTCCGAGGTCAGAACCACCTCCGGCGCGTACGCGCTCAGCACCGGGACCAACCGCTCCGCCTGGCGCTGGCCGGTGTCGGAGAGCGGCCGTGCGTCGTCCTCACCGTCCCAGCCGTGGCGGGGGAGCGCCTTGCCGTGGCGGACGACGAGCAGCGCCGTCGTCGGCGGCTCGGCGGCAACCGCGTCGACCAGCTCCCGGTCGCGGACCCAGCTCAGCCGGTCGGCGGTCTGCCCGACCGGGACCCAGGCGATCTCGTCGACCTCGTCGTTCGGTGCGAAAGCGCCGTCCTCGGGACCGATGACGTCAGCGACCCAGTAGCGCACCTGCTTGGGCCTGCCGTCGGCGACGTAGTGCTGCGCCGGCAGCGGTCGGCGCAGCGCGACGGTGAAGCCCGACTCCTCGCGCACCTCGCGAGTCGCGGCCGCAAGCACGTGCTCGCCGAAGTCGAGCTTGCCCTTGGGAAACGACCAGTCGTCATAGCGGGGCCGGTGGACCAGGAGCAGCTCCAGGCCCTCCTTGCCCGCGCGACGGACGACAGCTCCCGCGGCGAGGACCGGGATCTCCTCGGCCTTCACCGTCGTACGCGCCACGTCAGCGCCCTCTGCGGAGGAACGATCGGTGCCCGTTGTGCGACACCTGCGCCCAGGTGCCGGGGAACGAGAGCCGAATGTCGTGCACCGCCTGGCGCTGGTGGGCATGCAGGACGCCCAGTGCGAAGCCGGTGCGACCGTCGATCTTCCGCCTGCTCCCGCCGCTCCGGCTGCTCTGGCCGTTCGCCAGCTCCGCCAGCGTCTCGGCCGCGACGGCGGCATCCTGGTGCTCGCCGAGCAGCTCGGTCAGGCGCTCCGCCTGCTTGGCCAGCGCCTTGGCCTCCTTGCCGAGCGCCGGAGCCACCGCCTCGCTGGCATAGCGCACCGCCTTGGCTGCCTTGCGGGTCTCGTGCCACGCCTCGTCGGGCCCGGCGAGTGTCAGCGCGCGCGCATCGTCGGCCAGCCGCTTCCATGCTTTCGCGATGAGCGGCGGCAGGACCTTGGCGCACGATCGGTTGGCGGCCTGCACCGTCTGTGGCGCGTGCACGGCGTCGACGAGTAGATCGAGCAGCGCGACGTAGCGCTCCGACCGCAGGGACGCCATCGCCTCGTCGCGTGCCTCGGTGAGGGAGTCGCCGAGGTGCTGGGTGATCAGCGTGCGAGCCCCCTTCGACTCGATGTGCGAAGGCAGGCCGTCGGCGGCCGCGGTCAGCCGTTCGGTCAGCACCTCGTGGTCACGGGCGTTGCCCAGCTCGCCCGCGATCCACGCCAGCTCCTCGCGCAGGCTGTCGGCCCAGGCCCGGTCGAGCACGGGCCGGAAAGTGCGCAGCCCGCTGCGCAGCCGGCGTGCGGCGACCCGCATCTGGTGCACGGCGTCCGGCTGGTCACGCCGCACGCCGACATCGCAGGTGCGCAGGGCGCGTACGTACGTCGCCAGGTGCGCGCGCACCAGCTTCGCTGCCGGGTCGTCGGCCGACACCGGCTCGGGCGGGGGGACGTCGGAAGCCGCGCTGGCCAGCGGCCCGAGCGCGCGGACCGCCTTGGACGAGAACTCGCCCGGGACAGCGCCCGACTCGAGCAGCGCGGTGATGACCGGTGCGAGCTCCTCACCGCTGGCCTCGCGGTCCTCGAGCTCCAGCTCGCGAAAGCGCAGGGTCACGCGGTCGCCGTCGACGACCTCGACGGAGTCGTCCACGAGCTCCGCGAGCATCCGGTCGCCGAGGCCGACCAGCTCCCAGGTGGTGCGCCGGGTGCGCAGCGCGGTCACGATGGCCAGCCGGCCGTTGCGGACGTAGGCGGTCACCAGGTCGGCCAGCTCGGCAGGAACCTCGTGCGGGCCGTCGCCCTCGTCGAGAGGCAGCCGGAGCTCGTCGCGGACCTGTGTCTCGGCGGCCTCGGCCCCGTCGCCGACCGGCAGCTTCAGGTGCCACCCGTCGTCGTGGCCGCCGCTGCGCCTGCGCAGGGTGATCCCTTCGCGGGCGAGCCGGAGGTCGCCGGTGTCGTAGTAGGCGGCGGTCTGCGTCACGGTCCCCACGTCACGGACGGTGGTGATGCCCTCGACTGCCGCGAGGTCGGGCATCGACCAGAGACCGTGGACGCGGAACTTTCGCTCCCGCTCGCGAAACGTCTCGACGTTCTGCTGCGACTGGTCAGGCATTGACGCTCCGTGCGCGGCGGTGTTTCACACCGATGAGGTGGTCCTGAAGGTCCCGCAGGGGGACCCCGTCGGCATCGCGGTCGCGCCGATGCCACTCGCCGTCGGGGTCGAGGTGCCAGGAGGCCGTCGCATCGTCGAACCCGAGATCGAGGGTGGAGGACAGCTCCTTCACCTGGGCGGGCTCGGTGAGGCGTACGAGCGTCTCGACGCGGCGGTCGAGGTTGCGGTGCATCATGTCAGCACTACCAATCCAGACTTCGCTGTTTTCGCTTTCGCCGAACTCGAAGACACGTGAATGTTCGAGGAAGCGTCCCAGGATGCTTCGCACGACGATGTTCTCCGACAAGCCCGGAACGCCCGGACGCAGAGCGCATATCCCTCGAACCCACAGCTGCACCGAGACGCCGGCCGCGCTCGCGCGGTAGAGGGCATCGATGACGCCTTCGTCGACGAGAGAGTTCACCTTGATGCGGATGCGCGCCGGCTTTCCCTCCCGCGCGAGCACCGCCTGACGCTCGGCTCGCTCGACGATGCCGTCGCGCACGTCCTCCGGCGCGACCATCAGGCGGGTGTATTCGGTGCCGAGGGAAAATCCCGATAGCGAGTTGAACAGGTTGGTGAGATCTGTGCCGACGGCGTCGTCGCACGTCAGCAAGCCGTAGTCCTCATAGAGCCGGGCGGTCTTGGGGTTGTAGTTGCCCGTGCCCATGTGGGCGTAGCGACGCAGGCCGTCGCCCTCCTGGCGCACCACGAGGGCTGCCTTGCAGTGGGTCTTGAGCCCGACGAGGCCATAGACCACGTGGCAGCCGGCCTGCTCGAGCTTGCGCGCCCATTTGATGTTGGCCTGCTCGTCGAAGCGCGCCTTGATCTCGACGAGCACGAGGACCTGCTTGCCGGCCTCGGCGGCGTCTATCAGTGCATCGACGATGGGAGAGTCGCCGCTGGTGCGATAGAGCGTCTGCTTGATCGCGAGCACGTTGCGGTCGGCGGCGGCCTGCTCGATGAACAGCTGCACGCTGGTGGCGAACGAGTCGTAGGGGTGCTGCACCAGGATGTCGCCGCGACGCAGCGTCGCGAAGATGCTGGCCTCACGCGCCTCGACATCCATGAGGTCCCGGTGCGTCCCCGGGATGAAGGGGTCGAACTTGAGCTCCGGGCGGTCGAGGTCGGCGATCGCGTGCAGCCCGGTCAGGTCGAGCGGGCCGGGCAGGCTGTAGACGTCACCGCGGTCCACGTTGAGCTCGCCCTGGATGAGGTCGCGCAGGTGCGGGTCGATCGACTCGTCGACCTCGAGGCGCACGGGCGGCCCGAACCGGCGCCGCATCAGCTCGCGCTCGAGCGCTTGCAACAGGTTCTCGGCCTCGTCGTCCTCGACCTCGAGGTCTTCGTTGCGCGTCACGCGGAAGGAGTGGTGCTGCAGCACCTGCATGCCCTGGAACAGCGTGTCGAGATGCGCCGAGATGACGTCCTCGAGTGGCACGAATCGCTGCGCCGAGGCGCGTGTGAAGCGGGGGAGGACCGGCGGCACCTTCACACGGGCGAAGTGCTCCTGTCCCGTACGCGGGTTGCGCACCACCACACCGAGGTTGAGGCTCAAGCCGCTGATATAGGGGAACGGGTGCGCCGGGTCGACGGCCAGGGGCGTGAGCACCGGGAACACCTGGTCCCGGAACAGCTTGCTGAGGTGCGCCCGCTCGTCGGTGTCGAGGTCGTCCCAGCGCACCAGCTCGATGCCGTGCCCGGCGAGCGCGGGCAGGACCGAGCCGTGGAAGCAGGCCTGCTGCCGGCGTACGAGCTCGTGCGCCTTGAGCGACACCTGCTCGAGCACCTCACGAGGCTGCAGGCCGCTGGCGGCGCGCACGGCGAGCCCGGTCGCGATGCGCCGCTTGAGACCGGCGACGCGGACCATGAAGAACTCGTCCAGGTTGCTGGCGAAGATGGCGAGGAAGCGGGCGCGCTCCAGCAGGGGCAGCGCCTCGTCCTCAGCCAGCTCGAGCACCCGCTGGTTGAAACGGAGCCAGCTGAGCTCACGGTCGAGGAAGCGGTCGGCCGGCAGCTCGCTCGGCTCGACGTCGCCGGCGAGGCTGGGGGCGCCGGTGCTGTTCGGAGCGTCGATGTCGGCAGCCATGGCCTGATGGTGTCACCTCAAGATGAACACGACTTCTCGCGGCCGGTCGGGGACCTGTGAGGCGAGCCTTCCCGGGCTCCGCAGCGGCCGGTCGCCTGCGCGTGCGTTCACCGGGGAGGCGCTCGCCGGTCGCCGCTGTCCTGGATTCGGCTGTGTTTCCGGACGGCAAACACACCGTCACCGTCAACTCCGGGAATGCCCTCCAGTCGGTTCAGGTCATCGACGTGGCAAGCAAACCCGTCGTGCAGAGGAGTTCCTATCTCGAGCTACCCGAGGTCAGCTGACGGAGACCACGCCGCGCTCCCTGCCCGTGCCGGTCACTGCTCGGGCTCGACGACGGTCGGCCAGCTCTCGGTCGTCGCGTCGCCCCCGATCGAGAAGCCGAAGGCCCACACCGAGCAGGTCGAGGTCAACAACGACGTGGACGACCGCGACCGGTCGAGAGGCAACACGTTCCCGCAATCGAAAGCTATCCTTGGCGACGACTGTGCGCGTCGGAGCGCGGCCGACGCAGCGTGAACGTCTCGAATGCCGTCAGCTCGCCATAAGGCCCGGAGACGTCGTAGTAGGTGACGGTGATGCTCGTGGTCCCGCTCGCACGCGTTCCCGGGTCCACTTCGAACGCTGCGAAGCCGTAGGAGTTGGCCGCATCTCTGTTGGCCGACCAGGTGGCGACCTCGCTGACGTAGACGGGAGCCCTGTGGCCGTTCGGACCGGGCGCGTCTGCCACGCCGGTGATGACGCGGCAGCGCGGCGGTGTGGTCAGCAGCTGGTTCGAGGGCACCGAGGTCCCGCCGCCGCCGATGACCATGTGCACAGTGCCGAGCGTGGTGTCGATCACCTGGGTGTCGGTGGCCACCGGAAGCGGCGTCAACGTGGCGTTCTCCTGGCGACCGCGGATCGGATGCGACCGCTCGTAGTGATGCTCGTGGCCACACACGACGAGATCGACGCCGTAGCGGTCGAACAGTGGGAGCCACTCCTGCCGGATGCCGAGGTCGGCACCGTTGAAGCCGTCAGCGGTGCTGATCGCCACCTGGTGCATGCAGATCACGATCCAGTCGACTTCCTTGTCACTGCGAGCTGCAGCAAGCTCCCGCTCGAGCCATTCACGCTGTGCGCCTCCGGAATAGCCACGCACATAGCTGTCGCCGCCGTCCTGGTAGCAGACGTCGTCATTGGCCAGGCTGATGACACGGACGGACCCGACCGTGAAGGAATACCACAAGCCGCGGGTCACGTCGGTCTGATCGTCGGGGGCAGGCACCGAGAAGTAGGTCTGGTAGGCGGAGTAGCCGATCGGACCGTTGCCACGCTCGTTCTCGTGGTTGCCTGCGGAGGGCATCCAGGGGCGGTGACGAGCGCTGCGGCTGTTGTTCTCCCAGAAGTCCGACCACGTGCGTACGCGGTCTGTCGCGAGGTTGGCATAGCAGAGGTCACCGTTGAAGAGGTGGAACAACGGTCGTACGCGCTCCACCCCGGCCGTGGTGTCGCCGGCAGCCGGCGAACCGAGGTTGTCGTTCACGAAGGGCGGGTTCAGCAGGGTCACTCCTGCTGGTGGTGTGTAGCGCTTGCCCGTCGTGGGCGTGCCCTGGTCGCCGAAGCTCGTGAACGTGAACGGCGCACGCCCACGCGGTCCCGTGCGAAAGCCTGCGAGCTCGGGCTCGGCGCCCTGGTGCAGTGCGGCGTAGGAATAGTCGGTCTCCGGACGAAGATGGTGAATGGCTGCGTGGTGCGCATAGACGACCTGGCCCGACTTCGCGTCCGTGTAGCTCGTGGTGTCGGCGGGATAGGAGTGGACACTGTCACGCCCGGTGAGGGTGAGCAGCACCCGCGCGTTCACGACGGGAGCCAGGCTGTGCCACGAGACCACGACGTCGCGAGATGCGTCGGCGCCGAACTGCAGGTGAAGTCCGGCTATGCGAGGAACGGTCGGGTCGACCGTGGCGGGCCGGCTGCTGGTGTCCTCCTGGGCCGCCTGCGCCGACCCCGCTAGCAGCGGGGCCACGCCGAGGCCGAGGCCACCCAGTCCGGCGGCGGTGAGCAGAGCGCGACGGCTGACCGCGCTCTTCGGAGAAGTGTTCGTCATTGCACCCACGCTGCAACATGTGTCAGCGGCACACCACATCATGTTGGTGAACTCGGGACGAACGGCCGTTGTGGACGGCTCGCCGCTGCCAGCCGTAGGTCCTGTCCGGACCGGGAATGTCGACGGCCGTGCCGCAACGACCCCTCGGCCCATCACCCGAGACGGGGTCCTGCGAGGTCCGGCCTCTACTTCGCCAGAATCGTCCAGAGTCCCAGGCCGACCCCGCCCACGACGATGGTGAAGCAGATCGCTGCGACCGCCAGCCCGGCTGGGCTTCCCTGGTGGGTGACGTCGGAGTGCTCACCCGAGGCCATCGTGCCCTCGTGCATCGAGAGGCCGACGAGCCCCACGGCGAAGACCGCGACGAGGCCCGCGCCCAACAGCAGGCTCGCCGCCAGCACCTGCCCCAGCGCGCTCAGGTCGATGTAGTCGCTCATACCGAGGCCCCCACGAGCTCGTGGTCGGCGTCCGGTGACACGGAGCCGGTCCATTCGTCATTGACGTTGTCGTGACTCACCGGTGCCTTGCGCGACGCGGCGTAGAAGGCGGCCGCTGCGACCACCAGGACGACGAACATCACCATGACGCCGGTGGTCCCGCCGACCAGATCAGCACCCTTGTAGGCGAGCCCACCGACGACGGCGGCTGCTGGCAGCGTGAGCACCCACGCGGCTGCCATGCGCCCGGCGAGACTCCAGCGGACGTTCGCGAGCTGACGGCCGATGCCGGAGCCGAGGATCGAACCGGAGACCACATGGGTCGTCGACAACGGATAGCCGAAGTGCGAGCTTGCGAGAATCACCGATGCAGAGGCACCTTCCGCAGCGAAGCCCTGCGGGGTCTCGATTTCCATGAGTCCCTTGCCGAGCGTACGGATGATGCGCCAGCCACCGAGGTAGGTGCCGGCGCTGATCGACAGCGCGCACGCCGCGATCACCCACAGCGGAGTGGATGCGTTCTTGTCGAGGGACTTGTTGGCCACCAGGGCCAGCGTGATGATGCCCATCGTCTTCTGCGCGTCGTTGGTGCCGTGGGCGAGGGACACGAGCGACGCGGAGCCGATCTGCGCAACCTTGAACCCCTTGTCGCGCACCCGGCGTGAGATGCGGATGGTGATGACGTAGACCGCGTACGTGCCGATCGCAGCGACCAGTCCTGCCGCGAAGGGGGCAAGCAGGGCCGGGATGACGACGCTCTTGAGGATTCCCTTGCCGAGGATGGCGTCCGATCCCTTGGCGATGAAGGTGGCCCCGACGACGCCACCGATGAGGGCGTGGGACGAGCTCGAGGGCAGCCCGAGATACCAGGTCGCGAGGTTCCAGAGGATGCCACCGGCCAGACCGGCGAAGACGATCGGCAGCGTCACGACGGACTGGTCCACGATGCCTTTCGCGATCGTGGCTGCGACGGTGAGGGAGATGAACGCTCCCACGAAGTTCAGCACCGCAGAGATCGCCACAGCGATTCTGGGCTTCAGTGCCCCGGTGGCGATCGAGGTCGCCATCGCGTTGGCGGTGTCATGGAAGCCGTTGGTGAAGTCGAAGGACAGTGCCGTGATCACAACCGTGACCAGCAGAAGCGAATTAGCGGACATACGGGCTCCAGGCATCGTAGGCGTTATGTCCATGCCTAGTGGCTGAACGCCCGTGACGCCAAGCCCTCGTGAGCAGAGTTGGCCAGGTGTTCACCTCGGTGGACCCCGGGGTGACCGGACCGCCTGGTCGCGTCGATCGCCGCTGGCGACAAGTTCTCGGGCGCGAGCCGTCTCGCCGCCGGCTATGGCGCCCCGGAGCGGCTATCTCACCGCGGTATACATCACGTCGGTGCTGTGGGTCACGAACCCGAGCGAGGCATAGAGCCGCATCGCGGGGACGTTGTCGGCGTCGACATAGAGCATCGCCATGCCGGTTGCCGCGGCGCGCAGATGGTGCAGGCCGGCGAGCACCAGAGCGCGGCCCAGACCCGTGCCGCGTTCTTCGGGGTCGACGCCCACGACGTAGATCTCACCGATGGGGTCGTGGGCATGGCGTCGCTCGTCCACCGGGCTCCGGCCGCCATGGATCTTGGTCCAGCAGAAGCCCACCAGCCGGTCGTCGCGCAATGCGAGCAGGAAGCCTGCTTCGCTGAACCACGATTCACCTAAGCGAAGTCGCAGGTCGGTCTCGGTCCATCGGCCCTGCTCAGGGTGGTCGGCGAAGGCTCGGGCGTTGATCAGCAGCCAATCGGCGCTGTCGGCATCGCGGAAGGGGCGCAGTGTCACGCCCTGCGGAATCGCCGGGATCGCGAGCGGCAGCCCGAGCGGCCGCCGCAGCTGCAGCAGCGTTCGTGCGCGGGTGAGTCCCTGGTGCGCCGCGAGCGCTGCGGCGGCAGGAAGGTCGCCGTGCGCCCACACCCGAAGCCTCGACCCTGTCGTCTGGCTCTGCAGCTCGTTGAGCAGGGCGCCGCCCAGCCCCCGCCGCCGTCGCTGCGCGCCCACGAAGAGCTCGGCGCTGGGACCCGCGACAGCGTCGCTGACATCGAGATGCGCATAGCCCGAGATCCTGCCGTCCGTGCGCATCAGCAGGTGCCTCACCGGCTCGTCGCCGCCGTAGCGAAGGTGCAGTGTGACGTGCTCCGACAACGGGCGGATGCCGTCGGCCTCGGTCGCCTGCTCCGCCAGCCAGGTGACGGCGTCGACGTCGGGCGCGGTCAGCCGCGTCACGACCTCGACACGCGGGGCCCCGCCGGGGCGCAGTCGGGTCACGTAGTCGCTCACCCTGGGCACCGTACCGGTGCCCGGCCTGCACCATCGCTTCGGCGCAGCCGTCAGCCGCTGGACTCGATCACATCGAGGTCAGGCGCCACCCCAAGCTGGGCCTCGACCGAGGCGAGCGCTTCGGGCACGGAGTCGAACGCGTCTGACCGCTGCTGGGTCTCGCGGCCAAGGCGCTGGGACTGCAGCTTGGCGACATTCGTGCCGAACACCATGGCTTTCGCGCTACATCCTGCTTCGACGTTGGACAGCATCAGCCGCTTCACCACCGCCTGCGTCGCCACATCCAAGGTCGGGCTGTTGCGCATGTCCACCACCAGGCCCCAGGGTCCCGGGCCCGGTCTGTCGACGTAATGGCCAGGCACGGCAGCCTCGAGCGCCTCGAAGTCCGCCAGCATCATCCGCTGCAGCATCGTCAGCAGCGCAATCTGGTGGTCGAGCCACACCCAGGTGTAGGTGTCCGTCATGTGCGTCCCTCCGCCGATGGTCCTCTCGCCTGGTTATCGGCGAAAATACGGTGGGTTTGAGCGCCTGGTGGACGTGCCTGGTGCCGCTAGAAGTCGACCGAGTCCGGGATGGTGATCGACCCGCCGTTGGACGCGAGCACGTCCGCCGTGCGGTCGGCGAGCTTCTCGGCGGCAGCGACGAACCGGTAGCCGACGTTGCGGACGGTCCCGATCAGCGCCTCGTGGTCCGTGCCGAGCTTGGCGCGCAGGCGGCGGACGTGCACGTCGACCGTGCGGGTGCCGCCGAAGTAGTCGTAGCCCCACACCTCCTGCAGCAGCTGGGCGCGCGTGAACACCCGACCGGGATGCTGCGCGAGGAACTTGAGGAGCTCGAACTCCTTGAACGTCAGGTCGAGCACGCGACCTCGAACCTTGGCGACATAGGTCGCCTCGTCGATCGACAGCTCACCGTTGCGGATCTCGCCCGGGCCGTCGGCATCGGCGTCGGCCGCCATCGCCACTCGCCCGAGCGACAGCCGCAGCCGTGCCTCGACCTCGGCCGGACCTGAGGTGTCGAGGACGACGTCGTCGAGGCCCCATTCGGCCGTCACGGCCGCCAGCCCACCCTCGGTGGTGACGAGGATCAGCGGGCAGTCCAAGCCGGTGGTGCGCAGCAGCCGGCAGAGGGCGCGTACGTGGGGGAGGTCGCGGCGCCCGTCGACGAGCACCAGGTCGCAGGGTGGGGCGTCGAGCAGCGCCGACGCCTCGGCAGGGGCGACGCGCACCGAGTGCAGCAGTAGCCCGAGCGCCGGGAGAACCTCGGCAGAGGGCTGCAGGGCATTGGTGAGCAGCAGGAGTCCCGCCACGAGCACCTCCTCCGTCGCCTGCGGTGGCCAGGGGTCCAAGGCCGAGAAAACGCAAAAGGACCCGGGGGCGACGTCGCCCAGGTCCCTCAGAAGGCAGGATAGCCCTATGTCGGACACGAGCGCTTCCGGTCCCATGAATGCGCCGTCGAGGTGACCACCGTCACGGTCCGCTACTGGGCCGCGGCCCGCGCGGCCGCAGGCGTCGCAGAGGAGTCGGTCGACGGTCGCACGGTCGCGGCCTGCTTCGACGCCGTCCGCGCCCGCCACGGCGGCGCGCTCGACCGGGTCCTCAGCCTGGCCAGCGTCCTGCTCGATGGCGCCCGGGTCGACCGCACCGCCTTCGACCGCACGCACGTGACCGACGGTGCCGTGCTCGAGGTCCTCCCGCCGTTTGCGGGCGGCTGATGCGCCGCACGGGCTGCGGCTGCGTCGTCGCGGCGGCCTTGGTCGTGGCCGTGGCCGTCGGCGCGGTCATCGGCGCAGACCGCATCGCCGCGCGCCTCGCCGGCGCTGCCACCGACGCCGCACTCGCCAGGCACGGGGTCCAGCACGCCCAGGCGCACTACCGCGGGTTCCCGTTCCTGACCCAGCTGGCGCGCAAGCGCTTCGACCGCGTCGACGTGACCGCCACGACTCTGACGCATGACGGCCTGACCGTGCAGGATGTGCGCCTGCACCTGCGCGACGTGCATCCGGCGACCGGTGTGGCAGCCAACACCTCGCTCGACGTGGGCGCGCTGACCGGCTCGTTCGCCCTGCCCTACGCCACCGTGACGGCGAAGGCCGGCCTGCCCGCCGGGTCGCTGAGCAGCTCGGGGGACGGGGTCCGCGTGGCGCGCACCGTCTCCGTGCTCGGCTCCGACGTCGCGATCAGCGGCGTCGGTCAGGTGCGGGTCGAGGGCGACCAGCTCGTGATCCGGCCGACGAAGGTGTCGCTGCCGGGGGGAGTCGCCGACAGCGTCGCCTCGGCCGTCGCCCGGCAGATCGAGGTCCGCTACCCGCTGACAGGGCTGCCGGCCGGGCTGCAGGTCACCGCCGTACGCCCCACGCCGACGGGTCTCGTTGTCACCGTTGCGGGGACCAGGGTCCGTCTCACCACGTGAGCGTGGCGCCGCCACGTGCCCCAGGCCACTAGGCTTGCGCCATGGAACAGGTCTTGACGCGCCGCCGTGCCGTTGACCTGTGCCGCGTCGGCACGGCCCTGTGTTGCCATGCCGTCGCCGGGCGCCCCGCGCGTTCGCGCTGAGCGTTCCGCACCGCCGTTGTCTGTCCGCTCCGAGGAGACGCCCCAGTGACGCTCGCCGACGATGTCGTGGTCAACAACCAGCGCTACGCGGTCACCTTCCGCGCGAAGGACCACACCCCCCGGCCCAAGCGCCAGCTGACAGTGGTGGCGTGCATGGACTCGCGGCTCGACGTGCTGCAGGTTCTGGGTCTCGAACAGGGTGATGCGCACATCCTGCGCAACGCGGGCGGTGTGGTCACGGACGACGTGATCCGCTCGCTCATCGTGTCGCAGCGCAAGCTCGGCACTCGCGAGGTCTTCGTCGTCCTCCACACCGACTGCGGCATGTTGACCTTCACCGACGACGAGCTGCGCCGCGAGCTCGAGATGGAGACGGGGATGCGACCCCACTTCACCTTCGAGGCATTCAAGGACGTCGAGGTCGAGGTGTCGCAATGCGTGTCCCGCATCCGCAACAGCTTGTTCATTCCGCACCGCGATGCCGTCCGCGGCTTCGTGTTCGACGTCAAGACGGGTCGCCTCACCGAGGTGGCCTGACCTTTCATCAAGGAGAAAGATTTCCGATGAGCCGCAACGAAGCACTCGTCGACGCTGACTGGGTCGAGTCACATCTCGATGACCAGAACGTCGTCCTGGTCGAGGTCGACGAGGACACGTCCGCGTTCGACCTGAACCACATCCGCGGGGCCGTGCGCCTCGACTGGAAGACCGACCTGCAGGACCAGGTCCGTCGCGACGCGATCGACAAGGCGGGCTTCGAGAAGCTGCTGTCGCGCAAGGGAATCAGCAACGACGACACGGTCGTCCTCTATGGCGGCAACAACAACTGGTTCGCCGCCTACGCCTACTGGTACTTCAAGCTCTACGGCCACCAGGACGTCCGCCTGCTCGACGGCGGCCGCAAGAAGTGGGAGCTCGACGCCCGCGACCTCGTGTCCGACGTCAAGGACCGCGCCGCGACCACCTACGTCGCACAGGAGCCCGACCTCTCGATCCGCGCGTTCCGTGACGAGACCGTGGCGGCGATCGGGGTCAAGAACCTGGTCGACGTACGCTCCCCGGACGAGTTCACCGGCAAGCTGCTCGCGCCCGCCCATCTGCCGCAGGAGCAGTCGCAGCGCCCGGGTCACATCCCGACCGCGCGCAACGTCCCTTGGTCCAAGGCGGCCAACGACGACGGCACGTTCCGCTCCGACGACGAGCTGCGCACGCTCTACGCCGACGCGGGTGTCGACTTCGACAAGGACACCATCGCCTACTGCCGCATCGGCGAGCGCAGCTCGCACACCTGGTTCGTGCTGCACGAGCTGCTGCAGCAGCAGAACGTGAAGAACTACGACGGATCGTGGACCGAATACGGCTCGCTCATCGGCGTGCCGATCGAGCTCGGAGAGGCGAACTAACCATGTGCGGAGCACCCTCGCAAGACGATGCCCTCGACCTTTCCGGTGTCGACATCGCCAAGGAAGCCGTCATCGCCGGACTCGTGACGCGTGACGGCGCGCCGCTCGGCGGCGCCTACGTCCGCCTGCTCGACGCCAGCGGCGAGTTCACGGCCGAGGTCCCCACCTCGGCGACCGGGCAGTACCGCTTCTATGCGGCTCCGGGCACGTGGACCCTTCGTACGCTCGCGCCGGGCGCCACGCCGGTCGACCGCTCGGTGGTCGCGGCCGTCGGGTCGGTGGCCCGGGTCGACGTGTCGGTCGGGTCCTGATCGCAGCAGCGTTCCGAAGAGCGCCGTCAGCCTTCGGGTTGGCGGCGCTCTGCTGTGCGGTGGCTCTTGCCGGTTGCTCGTCGTCGACGACCTCGGCCACCTCGTCGGTGCGGGCGCCGGCGCCGTCCGGCGACCCTTCGGTGCCAGCGTCGGCTTTCGACGCGGTGGTCGTCAGGGTCGTCGACGGCGACACGTTCCTGGCCCGCAGCGGCGACCGCCGGTCCGTACGCGTGCGGGTCATCGGGATCGACACGCCCGAGACCGTGGCACCTGACCGGCCGGTGGGCTGCTTCGGGCCGCAGGCGTCGGCGTTGCTGCACAAGCTCCTCACACCGGGCGCGCACGTCCGGGCCGCCTATGAGGCGGGCGGGCAGACCGACCGGTTCGGGCGCGACCTGTGGGACGTCTGGCTTCCTGACGGCCGCTTCCTCGCCGGGGTGATGGTGGACGAGGGGGCCGCGAGGGTTCTCCGTATCCGCCCCCAGACCGAGCACGCCGATCTGCTAGCGCGCCGGGAGGCAGTTGCCCACACTGGACGGGTGGGGTTGTTCGCGGTGTGTCAGACGGTGGGCTGACGGTGGCCGGCGGGCATACGCGTCAGGCCAGCAGGCGTCAACTGATAGTTGACGCCTCGTCGTGTCAACCGACGAACGTGCGCTGCAGCGCGTTCTCGGCCTCGTTGCCGCGGCCGCAGCCACTGGCCGCCCTGGCCGTCGAGCACGGGACCGGGTCTTGGCCGGCCTCGGCGTGACCTCTGAGGGGGGTCGAGGCGCAGCCCGAAGCCGGCGGCAGACGATAGACCGCGGCAACTCGTTTCGGTGCGAGGGCCAGCGTCGCTGAGATCGGCCGGGGTCTCAGGCAGCCAGGTGGAACGTGCTCGCGAAACGGTCGAGGAGGTCGCCGCGCCCGCGCAGCACCTGGACCACGCCGGTCGCGATCGCGCGGTCCGGGGCGAGCTCGCCGGAGATGATCCGGCGGATGCCCGCGCCTGCGGCGAAGGCGAGGTCGACGGGGCCGTTCCCGTGCGTCACGTCCAGGGTGGAGCCGTCCACCCGGATGAGCAGCTCGGTAGCCCCGACGCGCGCCGCGTACGCGGTCGCGGGCAGGTGCGCCGCCACCTGCGGCTGGAATGCGGTGCGCAGGGACATGGTCATCGAGTCGGGGGTGATGATCTGCTCCTCCCGGGGATCGCCCATCGCCTTGAAGCCCCACGCGCCGAGCGCG
>CAXSDR010000081.1:0-18723 GCA_964236445.1 uncultured Motilibacteraceae bacterium
CGGTCTTGCGTGGTGTGTCGTAGTCCGTTGCCATTGACCCGGTCCTCCCCTTGGTGCTGCGCGTTCCTGCGGGCGGGGAACGCTTGAGCCGGGCATTTTGTGCCCGACCGAACCGCAGATGGTGCCACAGATTCATGTCGTCCAACCCCCGACCGCATTGCGTGTCGGTACCTACCCGGACCCCCGGTTCGGCTGGCACACGATCGCGCGCGGCCCGTGAGAAGGTCGACCCATGGCCGTCTACGCGCTCGGGAACCTCGTTCCACGCCTCTCGCCCAGGGCCTTCGTGCACCCGATGGCCGTGGTGATCGGCGATGTGGAGATCGGCGAGGAAACCACCGTCTGGCCCTGCGCGGTCCTGCGTGGCGACTACGGGCCGATCCGCGTCGGTGAACGCACCTCCGTGCAGGACGGTGCTGTGCTGCATGTCACGGGTGAGCACTCGACCACCATCGGCTCCGACTGCGTGATCGGTCACCTCGCCCACCTGGAGGGATGCGTCGTCGAGGACGGGTGCCTCGTGGGCTCGGGCTCCGTCGTGCTGCCCGGTGCGCACATCGGGCACGGCGCGCTCGTCGGCGCGGGTGCGGTCGTCGCGCCCGGGTTGCGGGTGCCATCGCGGGCCATGGCGCTCGGGGTGCCCGCCCGCGTGCGCCCGGACGCCGTGGCCGAGGGCGCGTTCGCCGACAACGTGACGCGCTATGTGGAGAACGGGCGGCGCTACGTCGGCGAGCTGCGCCGGCTCGACTGACGGGGCGCAGCCCACGACTCGTTGCCTGGTGTCAGGCTCGAGGCGCACGGGAGAGGCGAACCACCTGGCGCGTGTGCTCAGGGGACGGCGTCGAACGGGACGGCGTCGAACGCGGCGCGCGCCGCGGTGATGTCGTCCATGCTCTCGTAGGCCCACGTCCGGATGCCGCGGATCTGCACGGCCAACCCGTGGCCCAGTTCGGTCAGGCTGTACTCCACGCGGGCGGGAACGCTCGCGTAGACCTCACGGTGGACGAGTCCGTCTCGCTCCAACGCTCGTAGCGTCTGCGTCAGCATCTTCTGGCTGACGCCGACCACTGCTCGCTGAACCTCACGGAAGCGCAGCGTCTCTTGCTCGAGTGCATACAGGACGAGAAGGCTCCACCTGTTGCCGATGCGCGTGATGACTTCCCGCGTCGGACACGCCTCGGCCAGCACATCGAAGCGGCCGTCAGCAGACGCCATGTGACCACCTTGACCGTTGCCGCATCCGCGTTCCCCTCCGTGCTCACCTCTGGGTCATCGAGGCACAAATTAGTGCCTTCTTCCGCGTCGGGTGACGCGGGCCCAATGTGGTCCTCGGCAAACGTTCCGCACGACCTACAAAGCAGGTGAGGAGCACCCACCATGCGCGCGATTGTGCCTGATGGTCACGGTTCGGTGGCGTTCGCGGATGTCCCCGAGCCCGTCTGTGTCGCCGGTGACGTCGTGGTCGCGGTCGAGGCTTTCTCGGTCAACCGCGGAGAGACGTTCCTGCTGGAGGCGCCGGCGTCCAGCTGGCGGCCGGGAAAAGACGTGGCCGGGACCGTCATCGCGACGGGTCCAGATGCGGTCGTCTCCGTCGGCGAGCGAGTGGTCGCCCACCCAGAACACTCCGGCTGGGCGCAGCGGGTCGCCGTGTCCGCGCAGCGCGTCGCGCGCCTGCCGGACGGTCTACCGACGGTCATCGCCGCCGCGCTGCCCCTGGCTGGGCTGACGGCGCTGCGACTGGTCCGCGCAGCTGGGGACCTCGTCGGCCGGACCGTGCTGTTCGACGGCGCGTCCGGAGGCGTCGGGCACTACTTCGTGGAACTGGCGGCGGCACACGGTGCATGCGTGACTGTCGTGTCGCGGTCGCCGGGGAGGAGCTGGCGTCTGCTGGAGCTCGGTGCCGACCGAGCCCTGTCGACCATCTCCGAAGCCACCGATTCCTACGACCTCGTGATCGAGTCCGTCGGAGGCGACGACTTGGCGGCCGCGTGGCAGCGCCTGCGTCCCCGCGGCACCTTGATCTGGATGGGACAGGCGAGCCGGCGACCCCCGACCATCGACTTCTTCGACTGGACCGGGGGGTCCAGCGCCACCTTGCGAAAGTTCCTGTATTCCGATGACCCCACGCCGGTCGCGAGCGACCTGGCAACTCTCGTGCGACTCGCGGCAACGGGTCGACTGCATCCGGAGGTCGGCACTCTCGTCGACTGGAGCTGCACTGCCGATGTCATCGGCGCTCTGCGTGCTCGCCGCGTCCGCGGGAACGCCGTCTTGGAGGTCACCCCGTGATGCAAGCGATGAGCGTACGGCGGCCAGCATCACCCCGAGCCGATGGCGTGACTACCTCATCTGCGGTGCGTCTCACCCTGCAGACTGGCTCCGCGACCCCTTCGCCTCCAGGGTGCTTCCCGCCTTCACGAGGCCCGACTGGTAGGCGAGGACGACGGCTTGCGTCCGGTCTCGGCAGCCGCTCTTCATCAGGACGCGTGCGACGTGTGTCTTGACCGTCGCCTCGCTGAGAACGAGCCGGTCGCTGATCTCGTTGTTGGAGAGCCCGTACGCCATCAGCTCCAACACCTCGCGCTCGCGAGGAGTCAGCCGCTCGAGCGCATCACCGGCATGCAACACGGCCGTCGGGAGCAAGGTGAGCGCGTTGATCACCTTCCTGGCGATGCGAGGGTCGAGCCAAGCCTCACCCTCGGCTATCCGCCGGACGGCGGCCGTCAGGTCCTCGGGCGCCGCTTGCTTGAGGAGGAACCCGCTGGCTCCCGCCCGTAGGGCGCCATGGATGGCATCGTCCTCGTCGAAGGTCGTGACGGTGAGGACCCGCGTGAGCCTGCCGTCACGTCGCGACTGCTCCTCTGCGAGGATCCGTTCGGTCGCAGCCACCCCGTCGAGCACCGGCATCCGCAGATCCATGACGACGACGTCGGGGTGCAACGCGCGAACCAGTTCCACGGCTTCGAGACCGTTCGACGCTTCACCGACGACGTGCAGGTCCGGTGCGACCTCCAGGAGCATGGCGATGCCCGCCCGCACGAGGGGCTCGTCATCCGCTACGACGACTGTCGTCATGAGGCGCGCGCTCCGTCGGTCGACTGCTCGGCCGCCACGCGCGCCTGGACATTGGTCAGGCCGGCGCGCAGGACCTGGTACGCAGCTGGGTCTACGGCTGGACCGGAAGTCTGTGGTGTGCCCGAGACCTCGACCACGAAGACGGTCAGCAGGGGAGCGGCGACTGTCGGCGGCACGTTGCGGACGTCGGTGCCCCTGGGGTCCGCACCGGAACGAAGCATCATCCAGATCGTGTCAGGATCTGGGCCGGTCCGGTGGCAGAACCACGAAAGCATTATGCGAAGTCGGCGGTCACCGGACGTCCGCGGCTGCGACAACGTGCTTCCATGCAACGCCGCACGTCGCATGTCGCAGTTCCGACGTGCAAACCGCCGTCCGTGGCGGGCGATCGGCCACGCCGTGACTGCACTGCTTCCGGCTGCTTTGCCGATGCGACGCAGCGCTCCGTTCGCCTGCGCAGCAAGTGCAGCAAGTGCAGCAAGTGCAGCCGAACGGAGCGCCATGCCGGTTCAGCGTGCGCTGACGACGGCTGTCAGCGACTCGGCAAACGGAATGGCGAACGGCGCAACGACGCCGCCTTGCCTGAACGGCTCGTAGACCGTGGACGGGCACGTTGCGTCGGTGAGCGCGCACGCCGTCGGCAGGTCATGGCTGATCCGTCCGACGACATAACCACCGGGAGCCGTCCAGGTAAGGACGACCTTCAGTCGACAGCCGGCGAAGAGATAGGACGAGTGCACCGTGGAGTTGATGGTCACGACGTTGTCGGCACGGCTCCAGGAAGCGTCGGAGTAGCCCGAGCATGCACCGCCCTTGGCGGCGTTGGCGACCAGGGTGGGATCCGTGGTGGCTGCCTGGGCCGGGGCCGCTGCCACGCCAATGGCGAAGGCAGTGCCGAGACCGGTGACGGCGAGGCCGCGCAGAAGGGTATTCATAAGGAACTCCTCTTGTGAGTGGTGCCACGAGCACCGGAATATTCGTCGGAAGCCGCTGCGACTGGCCGCCGGCGGTGAGGCCGCTGCGCCCAGATGCAGGCCCGACAGTCGTTGGCAGTGATGATGTTGCGCCTGAAGAGGTGCTGGTGGCGTCCGTCTATGACGGTCTGTCACGTACCGCATTCGAGGTATCCCGTCGTAGGCGCGCGTACCCCCTGAGACGGATAGACCGAGCACTGGCTGCGCTCCCCGCCATGAATCGCTCAGCCGGGTCGTGGTCAATTTGCCATCGTCAAGAACGACTCGGCTCCGAGCCCGTCCTTTCCTGATGGGGTAGACAGCCAGGAGCAACAGGAGGATCGTCGGGCCTCGACCTGATCATGAAGTCCAACACGTCGAGGTGCCGCATGGTCGAACCGCACGAACAGGTATTCGTCTCACTGCAAGATCGTGATGCAGACGACGACGCGTGTGGCCATCGAGGTGTCGGGGTGCTCCTGGAACCCGACCTCGTTGCCATGCGACACGTGCCGCGGGGTCTGATCGACGGGTCTCTCGACGCGGAAGTGCTGGTGACCTTTGTGCCGCCGCGGCCCGGCACGGTCAGCCGGTCGATCCCCAAGCTCGTTTGGCTGTCCAAGCCCGTGCCAGCAGAAAGTAAGACGCCACCGGCGGATCTCATCGTGTTCCTGACCCTGCCCGTCGATACAGGACTGCCCCCATTCCTCGAACGGGACCTCACGCTGGCCGACGTCGAGGCGGCGCTGGCCGCATCGCCAGACGACCCATGGATCGGGCTAGAGGGCGCCGGGATCGTTCCTCGTGACCTACCGGCGAACCCGCCAGCCGGCCTCTTCGCCGCTCTGCCAGACGTTGAAGCCGAGCAACGACGCCTGCGGGTCGATACGACTCAGAAGAACAACCCGTCATGGAGCATCTGCCACATCATTGGTCGGTGTCTTCTGCCTTCGGAGGCGGCTGAGCGCCGCACACAGAACGGCTAGCGGTGCGGGAACGAATACGCCTATGGGCTCGAAGCCGCTCGACCGAGCCGCTGATCCTGCTCTCTGTCGCAGTCATCGACCTCGGCCTGTTCACCAGTGTGCGACCCGGACTGGATCCGACCCGCGGCCTGTCCGGACTCGTGCTCCCAGCTTTCGCCATGCCGCTCTACGAGGTGGCGGGCTGCTGCCTTCTGCTAGGCCGTCGCCGTGCCCCAAGCCTCGTGCTCGGGGCGGTCACAGTCCACGCGATTCTTGGACCGGTGCTGGTGGGGTTGCGTCCAACCGGTGGTCTGCTGGTTGCGATCTTCGCCGTGGCGGCAACTCAGTCCTGGGGCTGGCTGGCAGTGGGCATGCTGGTGGCACTGGCACCCGCCGCAACCGCGGCCGCGGCCGAGATGCATACCAGCCCGGACGAGAGCGGCCCCGTGACTGCCGTGGCGATCGGATCCTTCTATGTTGTGCTCCAAATGACATCGGCCGCGCTCGGAAGGTGGTCCCGCCGCCGCGAAATCGCTCACGCCCGGGATGTGATCAGGCTGCAGGAGCAGTCAGCGATCGCAGCGGAACAAGCGCTTTCGAGGGAAAGACAACGGCTGGCGCGCGAGTTGCACGACATCGTCGCTCACTCGGTCACCGTCATGCTGCTACAGGCAGCGGGAGCTCGTGGCCTTATGACGAAGGACCCCGAGCGGGCGGCGAAGTCGCTGCGACACATCGAGGTCATGGGCGGGCAAGCGGTGGACGAGCTGCGCCGCATGCTCGGGCTCCTGGCACCTGAGGAGGACATATCGCTCAATGGTGGGAAACCTGAAGTCCTCGACCTGTCGACGCTGGCCAGCGTCCCGGGCGTCGTCGCAAGCGCCCGCGCCGCCGGACTGGACGTGTCACTTACAGAAACAGGCAGTCGGTTCACGATTGACCCGAGCGTGGAACACACGACGGTGCGCGTGATACAGGAGGGCCTCACGAACGTCGTACGCCACGTAGGACAGGCGGCGTCCGTGCAAGTCTGCTTGTCCTGGGAGTCGACGCGGCTCCGCGTGGAGGTTGTGGACGACGGCCGTGGGGAGCCACCCGAGGCATTGTCCGGGTTGTCGACCGGGCATGGCCTGATTGGCCTGACCCAACGTGTGTCCGTCGTAGGCGGTCACCTCGAGACGGCTGCCCTTCCGCGAGGCGGCTTCCGCCTGACGGCCGTACTGCCTGCTGCTGCAAACCAGGAGACTCGACTCGTCGCAACGGAACTCGTGCGCTAGAACCGGCGGGGCACACGAGCCACCCGACCTGCTGGAGTGCAGCGAGCACCGCCAGAAAGGTCGAGGCCGCTGACCTTAATCGATCGAGACGCTGGCTCCTCCGCCGCTGCCGAGGGCAGGGGCGCTCATGTCCGGATCACTTGGGTGTGACCGCCCGCCAACACCTCTGACGGTTCCTCGCTCGGGCACCTTGTGCGAGCCAGCTGGTCGAGCAGCTCCACGGAGTCAGCGCCCGGCAGGTCCAGCGCAAGCCGGAAGTCTCGGGCGGCGGCGGCGGAGCGGCCGGCAGCATTCAACGCCAGCCCGCGGTTGAGGAGCAGATCGGGATCGTTGCCAGACAGGCTCAGAGCCACGGTCAGGTCGTCGACAGCCGCTTCCGGATTGTGCTCCTCATAGGACAGCACGGCTCGCTGCACGTACGCCGGGGCGTGACGCGGGTTGACCATAATCGCTCGGTCGAAGGCCTTTCGTGCGGCGGATACATCCTGGCGCTCCAGCTCAGCGATCCCGAGGAGACAGAGCAGCTGCGGGTCGTCGCTGTTGTGATCAAGCCCGCGCAAGGCGGCCTGCCGAGCCCCCTGCACGTCGCCCCCGTCGAGCAGCAGCGCGCCGCGGTTGAGCCAGGCATCGACGACCCCCGGTTCCATTTCTACAACCTCGGCCAGATCCTGCAGTGCGCCCGCGACGTCGCCGAAGTTGATCCGCAGGTCGGCACGGTTGTAGAACAGCTGGTAGAAGGGTGCACACACTTCGATGGCCCGGTCATAGTCGCCAAGTGCCCCGCGAAGGTTGCCGAAGCGATGGAGCAGATTTGCGCGGTCGACGAAGTACTCCACGTAGTACGGGTCCCACTCGAGGAGCTGGTCGTAGTCACGGCACGCGTCCTCCAGTCGTCCGAGCGCCACCAGCACCCGGGCCCGGTTGTGCATAAGCTGTGAGCGGTGGACGAGGTAGCGGTCTGGCGGGATCTCCCGGTCCAGGCGCTGCATTCCGGCGGTCACCAGCTCGAGGGCCAGCGCGAGGTTGCCGCGGTGCATCTCGATCAGCGCCAGTCCGTTGTCCTCGTAGACCTGCAGATAGGCCGATTCGACGGGGTCGTCCTCCGGGGACGTCGTATGCGCGAGCGCCCGCGCGGTGTTGATGAGTTCCAGTGCGGTCTCGTGATCACGCGGCTCGAGAAATCGGGTGTTGAGCATGGCCAGGGCGTACGCGCAGGTCATGTGCACCCTGGGTAACGCGTACATGCGCCGCAGCTCCCGATAGATCTGCTCGCACTCCTGCAGGCGTCCCAGTGGGACTAGAGCACTGGCGGCTTTCGCACTGAAATGGCAGTAGTCCTGCTGCTGCTCGACGGGGTCAGTCACTGCCCGGCCCCGCATGCCCAAGTCGACGGTCAGTGCTGAGTAGCCCGCGGCCAGGGACTGCTCGAGCGCTTCACGCAGCGCGCGACGACCAGCGCCCGTGGGGTCAGAGCCACGCTCGCGGTGATAGGGGATGGCCCCGAGCTGCCAGCCCTCGTCCGGCCGCGAAGCCAGTGCGTCGGCCCGCTCGTCGTGCAGCCGCGCGCGGTGATCCGGACTCGCAGCCGTGTAGGCCGTCAACTCCTCCGGATCGTCGGCGGTCCCGTCGGAGTCGACGTAAGCCTTCACGAGCTCCAGCTGGCTGCGCTCCAGGCGTTCCGGAGCTGTCGCCGGTGGCGCCGCCAGTCGGCGGGTGTATCGGTCGAGCGCTC
The DNA here is from genome assembly GCA_964236445.1 of uncultured Motilibacteraceae bacterium. Taxonomy (GTDB): domain Bacteria; phylum Actinomycetota; class Actinomycetes; order Motilibacterales; family Motilibacteraceae; genus CAXSDR01. Next base: position 8,003 of record CAXSDR010000081.1, read on the forward strand.
CACGGAGTTGCTCGGGCAGGAGCGCAGCGGTCGACCCGAGAACTACCCGCAGGGTTCGGGGGTCGGCCCGTCGCACCAGGATGCTGAGCAGCTCCTGCTCGGTGGCCTCGGCTGCATGGACGTCATCGAACCCGACGGAGAGCGGTCGACCGTGCAGCGCGGTATAGCGGCGCGCGTGGTCGAGCAAGAAAGTAACCAGCCCCTGCGACATGCCGCGGATGAACTCGTCGCCGAAATAGCGGGTCCGTTCTGCGTGGGGCGTCAAGGCCACGAGCGTCCGGGGGCCGTCGCCGATGAGCGAGGCGAGACCGGGCTGCGTGTAGAGCAGGACCACCCGGGCGTGCTCGACCAGGTCCGGCCAGCAGCGATACGCCTCCGGCACCACCGACCGCAATACCGTTCCCGTGCCGGTGTATGGGCCGCGTAGGTTCCGATGGCAGCTCACCAGCTGCGTCAGCCCCAGGTCCGACATGACCCGTCGTCGGTCCGCACGACGCTCAGCGGTGACTACTACGTGCTTCGGTCGGTCAGTACTCATCGTTCTCCCCTATCTCTCCCTGGTGAGGAAGCTCCGACCGTCGAGGCCCGGGCGTCCTCACGGCGTCCCCGACGGGCCAGGACGAACAGCACGAGCAGTTGTGCGACATTCAGGAACAAGAAAGCGACGCGGTCCCAGAAGCGGCCGTCGTGGGCACCGGTGCCGAGGCCCTGCACGAGCAGCTGCACCATCTGCACAGCGATCGGTATCAGCGCGAGAACCCAGATGCTGACGAGGACCGCGCTGCCCAGAACCAGCAGGGGGGCGTACCAGCGGGCGACCTCGCGGTCCCGCTCCGTCCATTCAGCCTCGTCGACCACGCGATCGTGCCGACCGACCAGAGGCCAGAGCCGGTTGCCCAGAAAGGCGCGGCTGACCGCATGCAGGTCGTTGCAGCTGAGGGCCGTCGCGATGACGTAGTAGATGTCCGTCTGCAGAAAGAGCACGAACTGATAGGCGATGCGGGTGACGATGGGGAAGGCCAAGGCCAACGCCAGTCGGCCTATCAGGCCAAACGGCCCGCTCGCGGACCGGAGGGCGTATCCGACCAAGCCGAGCCCGCAGACAGCCAGGCCGTCCAGGAGCATGCCGGCGAGGAAGCACAGGTAGCGCTTTCGCGGCGCGACGCCCAGCAGGCCGTTCATGCGTGTCTCAAAGACGATGAAGTAGAGGCGCGTGGTGACGCCGAGCCGACTGGGCAGGCCTAGCCGACGCCCTGCCAGGGCATGGGAAGCCTCGTGCGCGAACAGCCACGGCAGTTGTCCGAACACAGCCAGGAGCTCGACGAGAACCACCGAATCGGAGAAGAAGACTTGATGGGGATGCGGAGCGAAGCCGGGGTGCCGCACCACGATCACGAGCCACCACGTGAAGACGGCCAGGTAGCACAGCAGCGCAGGTGGTGAGAACACCACGCGCGCCAGCCCTTGCCAACGAACGGACGTCGGCGCAGCGTCGGGCGCGCCAGGGTCGTCTTTGATGAAGGCGAGTTCACGCAGACTGGTGAGGAAGTCCTCGATGTCCAGGGGCTGGGAATACTCGGCCTCATACCATCGGGCGGTCGCCGATGCGCTCAGACCCTGCGTCATGCGCTGTAGTGCAGCGGCGCCGTCGGCCGGGAGGACAACGTAGGTGTCCGTGTCGGAACGCCCGACCATCACCTCGTCGCGCTGAGCGACGAAGGTGAGAGCGTGAAAGGCGATCGCTGCGTCGTTCATCTCGCTTCTCTCTATGCAGGAGTGCGGGCGACCACTGTCAGGCACGACACCTGTACGCGAGCCAGCCCACGCACAGGTGTCGCGTATGCCTTGGCTGAATGTCAGAAGTTGAAGGCGCTGTAGGGGCACTTGCACATGAGGGTCAGTCGGACCGACCCGGCCTTGCGGACCTTGATCTTCTTCATCGCGTTTCACCTCCTCGCACTGTTCGTGCCTGCTGTGCTGTCAAAGCGATTCTGTTCACGGGAATGCCGGCTGGCGTCATCCCTCAGGCCGGTCCTGGACCGCCCGCGTGGGGATGACCTGTCAGCCTGCGGGATGAGGTCGCTCATCCCGCTCGTGCTGGACCACGCGCCAAGTGACAAGTGAGGCCCGAATATCGATGTTGTCCGCGGACGACCAACCATTCGTCGGCGTCGGCGAAGATGTCGGAGTCATAGGGTCGCGGCCGTGCCATGGCGGCGAGGTGACGCCGGACGGGCGTCTTGACGGCTTACGACGAACTTCGGGCGCGGCGGGTCGCAGAGGAAGGACAACTAGTCGTCAACTAGTCGCGGTCTGCGTCGGCCCGCTCCAGGAGGTCGCGGAGCGGGCCGAACAACGCCACTCCTGCCGCCAGCGTGAGCTCGCCGCTCGCCGGGGCTCCGTGCAGACCCCCGACGACTGCTCCCGCCTCCGAGGCGATCAGCGCGGCGGCCGAGGTGTCCCAGCGCTGGACACCCCGCTCGTAGTAGGCGTCGACGCGGCCGGCCGCCAGGGCGCAGAGGTCCATCGCCGCAGAGCCCAGGCGGCGGATGTCGCGCACCACGGGTAGCAGACCGGTGAGCACCCGGGCCTGTGAGGCGCGGCGCTGCGCGGCATAGCCGAACCCGGTCGCCACGAGGGCGCGGTCCAACGCCACCGGGTCATTGGCGTGCAGGCGTACGCCGTTGCGGAAGGCGCCGCCCCCGCGTACGGCGGTGTAGGTCTCCCCCAGCGGCGGGCACAGGACCACCCCGACGACGGCTTCGCCGTGGAGCTCCGCGGCGACGCTCACGGCCCATGACGGCTGGTCGTAGAGATAGTTGACCGTGCCGTCGATGGGGTCGAGCACCCAGACGATGCCGCTGGTGCCGGGCTCGGACGCACCCTCCTCGCCGAGGAAGCCGTCGAAGGGACGCGCCGCGCGGATCGTCTCCACGAGGAGACGCTCGGAGGCCCTGTCCATCTCGGTGACGATGTCCGTCGGCGTCGACTTGGTCGCTGCCACGGTGACGTGTCGCGGGCGTCGCGACACGAGCAGGTCGCCGGCGCCGCGTGCGGCGTCGAGCGCGACGCTCAACAGCTCGGTCAGGTCGGGCGCGCCAGCGGAAGCCTCAGTCATGCCGGACATCCTGGGCGGCGGCCGGCTTGGCGTCGGCGGCGCCCCCGTCGTCGGAGCCGCAGAGCGCCGGCTTGGCCGCGCGCAGGTTGCGACAGCACCCCGGTGGGCAGCGGTCGGGCCACGGGCCGATCGCGGAGAGCGCGCGGCGTTCGACCATCGCACCGTTCTGACCGCTGCCACGCGCCTCGACCGCGAGGCGTTCCGCCACCAGTTGTCGCAGACCTGTCACGAACTCAGGGTCGGTCCCCACCGTTGCGGCCCGCGCGTAAGGGAGCCCGATCTCCTCGGCCGTCGCCCGCGCCTCGGTGTCGAGGTCGAACTTCACCTCCATGTGGTCGCTGACGAAGCCGATCGGGACCGCGACGACCCCTGGAACGGCGGCAGCGTGCTGCGCGCGCAGATGGTCGTTGACGTCCGGCTCGAGCCAGGGCTGGGCGGGCGAGCCGGAGCGGGAGCAGTAGACGAGCGACCACGGCACCGCGATGCCGGCCGCGGCCTCGACGCCCGCCGCCACGAGGGCTGCGACGGCCTCGTGCTGGGCGACGTACATCCGGCCCGACGGACCTGAGGTGTCGTTCATCGCCGTCGGGATCGAATGGGTCACGAAGGCGAGGTGGGCTCCGGCGGGCAGGGTGCGCAACGCCTCGACGGTGGAACGGACCATCGGCGAGACGAAGCCGGGGTGGTCGAAGTAGTGCCGCAGCTTGTCGATGCGCGGAGCCCTGTCGCCCAAGGGGGCGACCGCTGCGGCAAGGTCCTCGCGATACTGCCGACAGCCGGAGTAGGAGGAGTAGGCGCTCGTCACGATCGCGAGCACACGGGTCGAACCGCTCGCGGCGAGCTCCCTGACCGTGTCGGCGAGATAGGGCGCCCAGTTGCGGTTGCCCCAGTGCACCGGCAGGTCGATCCCCGATGCCGCCAGCTCGGACCCGAGCGCCGCGATGAGTGCGCGGTTCTGCCCGTTGATCGGCGACACACCGCCGAAGCCCTCGTAGTGCGCCCCGACAGCGGCCAGCCGCTCGCGGGGGATCCCTCGCCCGGCCGTCACGTTCTCGAGGAACGGCAACACGTCGTCGGGCCCCTCGGGACCGCCGAAGGAGACGAGCAGGATCGCGTCATAGGGCCCGTGCATCGTCCGATCCTCGCAGCGGCAGGAGTTCCGCGCTATTTCACGGGCTCGGCGGATGGTCGCGCGGTAGCCTGCACCCGGTGTTCTCGCCCTACCTTGCCGTCCTTCGCACGCCTGGAGCAGCAGGGTTCTCCGCCGCCGCCCTGCTCGGCCGCATCAACATCTCGATGGACGGGCTGGCGATCGTCTTCCTCGTCAAGTCCGAGACCGGTTCCTACGCCAGCGCGGGTGCGGTGGCAGGTGTCTTCGGGCTCGCCGTTGCCGTCGCAGCACCGCTGATCGCGCGCTCGGCAGACCTACGCGGCCAGCGCCCGGTGCTCCTCGCCGTGCTCCCCACGCGGGTCGTCGTGATGGCGCTGCTCGTCGCCGCGGTCCTCGGCCACGCGCCGCTGGTTCTCACCCTGCTGCTCGCGGCTCCCGCCGGTGCGGTCACGGGGCAGGTCGGCTCCATGGTTCGTACGCGCTGGACGTACGCGCTGGGAGACGCCCCCGAACGGCTGCGCACGGCCTACTCCTGGGAGTCGGTGCTCGACGAGGTCGTGTTCATCACGGGACCGCCGCTCGTGACGGTGCTCGCGACCCGCGTGAGTCCGGTCGCAGCCATCACGTTGGCGCTGGCCAGCTCGACGGTCGGCCTCGCCTGGTTTCTCTGCCTGCGCGGCAGCGAGCCGCCGGTCCACGACGTGCATGACCGGCTCGCCGGTGGCGAGGCGGTGCTGCGCGCGCCGGGCGTGCTCCCGGCGGTTCTCACGTTCTGCTTCCTCGGCGGCATCTTCGGGAGCATGGAGGTCACCACCGTCGCCTTCGCCGACCTGCATCACGCAGCGAGCGCGGCGGGCTGGCTCCTGGCCCTGTGGGCAGGAGCCAGCATGCTGGCGGGTCTGGTGTTCGGCGTACGCCCGTGGCCCGGCAGCTCCCAGCAGCACCTGGCGGCCAGCAGCAGCGTGCTCGCCGTCACGCTGGTCGCGCTCCCTTTCGTGCGTACCCTCGGAGCTCTCGCGCTCGTGCTCGCCGTGAGCGGACTCGCGATCTCGCCCGGGCTCGTCGCGGGCACCCAGTGGATGCAGCGACTCGCGCCGGAGGGCCGCACCACGGAGGCGCTGACGTGGACGGGCACGGGCATCGTGCTCGGTGCGGCGTCCGGATCGGCAGCCGCCGGTCATGTCATCGAAGCCTCGGGAGCCTCCACCGCCTACTGGATCACCGCTGCCTGCGCCCTGGGAACAGCCATCCTCGCTCTCGCCACGCTGAAGCTGCTGCGCCCGATCCCCCATCTACGGCCCGTCCCGTGACAGGGTGGGCCGAACCGGATGCCACGCAACGCCGGGAGGCCCCTGATGTCCGAGCCACCGCGCCCGCTCCACCTGCTCACCGTCAGCGACGACGGAGCCAGGTTGATCCTTCGCGACACCGACGGCGAGCGCTTCGTGCTCGACGTCGACGAGGCGCTCACGGCTGCCGTCCGCGGCGACCGGCCCCGCCTCGGCCAGCTGCAGATCGAGACGGGTGAGCTGCGACCCCGTGACATCCAGTCGCGGGTCCGTGCGGGCGCGAGCGTGGCGGAGATCGCGACTGCTTACGGCATCGACCCCGAGCGGGTGCGCCGGTTCGCCGCACCGGTGCTCGATGAGCGCGCGCACGTGGCGCGTCAGGCGCAGACCGCGGGATTCCGCGGGGGGTCCCTCGAGAGCTCGGGCGACAACCTCGGCGATGTCGTCGCCGCGCGCCTCGAGGAACGTGGCGTCGACGTGTCGACGCTCGTGTGGGACGCCTGGCGCCGGGAGGACGGCCGCTGGGACGTGGAAGCGGCCTACGCGCGCGGTGAGACCACGGTCCGCGGCCGCTTCGCCTTCGACGTCGCCGCCCGCATCGTCGTTGCCGACGACGAGCACGCGGGCTGGCTGCTGGGGTTCGAGCCTGAGCGCGCGACCGGCGCCGGGCGCCCGAGCCACCTCTCGGCCGTCGCGTCCGGCGAGAGCGGCGTGGACAGCGCGTCGTTCGAGAGCCCCGGCGTGTTCGACGGCGACGACCGGCCCGACAACGACGAGGTCGACGACCGCCTCGACCCAGGTGACCGACGCCAACTCGCCCGGGCCCAGAGCGACAACCGGCGCCGCCCCGCACTCGACCGTGAATCTGGCCGCACCACCGCGCCGGCGAGCCCGCCCGTCCCCGAGGACCGCGGGTCGCGCCGCACAGCGCGACGGCCCAAGCGTCAGCAGCCGACGACCCGCCCGTCTGCCGACCGCAGCGAGCCCGCACGGATCGAGGCCCGTGAACCGGCCCGCCAGCAACCGGCCCGCACCGAGCAGCCGACCCGCAGCGAGCAGCCCGCAAGAGATCCGGCCCGGAACACCGGTCGGGCAGCCGTGCCGAGCTGGGACGAGATCCTCTTCGGGGCCACCCCGAAGAAACCCAGCTGATCCACGGCACCGGCCATACGCACGGGCCCGCTATTAGAGCGGCATGACCACGGTCGGCGTCGTGGTGGGCTGGTCGGCGCCGCCGCTGCGCTCGATCGTGACGGCGAGTGCGGTGCTGTTGCCGAGGTTGTCGACGAAGGTCGTCTTCGACGGCCTGCGGCCGAGGACGCCCAGGGACACCACGCTGTCGTCGGGGAGCTTCTTCCACAGTTGATACGTGCGGTCGTCCGGAGCGGCAGGCAGCCCCCGCAGCGAGACCAGAGCTGCACCGCGCACGTCGGTGATCTCGGCGGTGCCGCCTCCGACGACCGGCCAGGTGCGGGTGCGTTTGTGCGGGTCGCTGGCGACTGCGGCGATGCGGTCGGCGCGGCTACGTTCGTGCACGAGCCGCTGTTGCTCGACCGCCACCCCGCCGATTCCGACGAGCAGTGCCAGCACCGCGGCAACAGCCAGAACCCGGCTCCACCGCGAGCGTGGTCGCAGCTGCGTGGGTGCCGTCAGCGGCGCGAGCTGCGGCGTACGCGCCACACGTTCCATCACCGAGACGCGCAGATCGGCAGGCGGGCTCGCCACCTGGGCGCCCCCGAGCCTGGCCACCGCCGCGAGTAGACCGGGCAGCTCTGCCTGGCAGTCCGCGCACTGGGCGAGGTGACGTTCGAACACCTGCCGTTCGACGTCGTCGACCGCGCCCAGTGCATAAGCACCGACCAGCGCGTGGACATCCTCGCTCACCGCTCAACCCCCAGACAATCACGTAGTCGGACCAGACCGTCACGCATGCGCGCCTTGATCGTGCCGAGCGGCACGTCCAGCAGCTCGCCCACCTGCTTATAGGTGTAGCCCTTGTAGTAGGCAAGTTGTATCGACTCGCGCTGCAGGTCCGTGAGCCCCCCCAGGCACCGCCGCACCTGCTCGTGCTCCAGTCGGGTCTCCACCTCCTCGACTACCGAGTCGAACGGTGCAGCAGCCGCGTCACGCACAGCCACCCGCTCCTCGCGCACCCCGAGTGCCTGCTCGCTGCGCACCCTGTCGACGGCGCGGCGGTGGGCGATCGTCAGCAGCCACGTGATCGCCGTCCCCTTGGTGCGGTCGAAGCGGGTCGCACTGCGCCACACCTCGACGAGCACCTCCTGCGCCACCTCCTCCGACATCGAGGGGTCGCGCAGGACGCGTCGCGCCATGCCGAGGACCCGCGGCATCACGGCGTCGTAGAGCACCTCGTAGGCGGCCTCGTCGCCGCGCGCGACCAGCCGCAGGACGTCGTCCAGATCGGGGGGGGATGGCTCGTTCGGGACGTCGGGCACCAACCACAGCGGGGACGACTCGCGACCGTTCACGTGCCGTTCCCTTCCCCTGGACCGAGCAGCAAACGAGCAGCGGCGGTATGTGCAGTGCGTGACGTGTTCGGACCAGGAGCGTCCGCGGATGGGTGGAGCGGCGGCTGGCATCGGCCCGGCGGCGTCAGTCAGCAGGCCCCACGAGCACCGGCACGACCTGCTCGTCGACGGTGAGGGAGCCGTGCACCCCGATGATGACGAGCTCGTGCGGTGCCCGCCTGCCGGACACGACCGTGAACCGGTTGTGAGCCGCCACCACGACGTCGCCGATCCGGTGTCGGTGCGCCGCGAGCACTCGGTCGCCGAACCACCCGGCCGCGATGGCCTCGTCGCGCGCGAGCACCACGGCCCGGTCCCCGACCACGCCCCGCCAGGTGTCGAGCACGTCAGCACCCGCTCCGTCGAGGGCATAGACGTGCCTGGCCCGTGGCTCCCCGCCGAGCAGGCGCAGGCCTGCCCGCAGCTCCGGAGTCTCATCGACGTCGACGCGCTGCGACGGGTCCACGTCGACCATGCCGTGGTCACCGGTCACGACGAGGGTCGTCGCCTCGGGAAGGCCCGCCGCCAGCTGCTGCGCCACGTCGTCGACCCGGACCAGCTGCTCGAGCCACGCGGCCGACTCACAGCCCGCCTTGTGCCCGGTCGCGTCGAGGTCGCCGTAGTAGCAGTAGACGAGCGTGCGGTCATCGAGCGTCAAGGCATCGTGCGCGGCCCTGACGCGCTCACCCACCTCGTCGGCCCCGATGAACCGCGCGCCGCGCAGGACAGCTGCGGACAGGCCGCTGTTCTCGAATGACGTCGGCCCCACCACCACCGGGTGCACACCGACGGCATGGGCGCGCTCGAACACCGTGGGCACCGGCTGCACCAGCCGCGCGGCCGGCCCGTGCGCGTCATCACGCCAGCGCAGCAGGTTCAGGAGCCCGTCGCGGCCGGGCATCGCCATCGTGTAGCCGAGGATGCCGTGCTCGCCGGCCCCGACGCCGGTGGTCAGGGAGGCGATGCTGCTCGCCGTCGTCGACGGGAAGCCGACGCGCGCGCTGGCGGGCCAGCCGACGTCGCTCCCGCGTGCCCGTGCCGCCGCGGCGGCCTCGTGCAGCGACCACAGGAACGGTGCGTACGCGCGATGGCGCACCAGCAGCTCGTGGCCCAGACCGTCGACGAGCAGGACGCACGCCCGCCGCGCGCGCGGAAGAACAAAGGCTGCACCCTGCTCGGAGTGCTCCCCGGCCGCGGGCGCGATGGGGTCCAGCGAGGTCAGGACCGCCGGCAGCAGCCCCCGCAGCTGCGCCGACCCGGTCAGCTCGGCCAAGTGCTCAGCGCGCGACGCGGGCGGTAGCCAGCGACAGTGCGGCTGCGAAGTCGAGGGCCCGGCGCACGGCGTCGTCGCCCTCGGCAGCGGCGCTGATGCGCAACGACAGGTCGTCGGCGGTGGTCGTGCCGGTGTAGCCGTGGTCGGCCTGGCAGTCGGGGTCGGCACAGCCCGCGGGCTCCAGGTCGAGGCGGCTCACGGCACCCCAGCCCACGCTGACCGTCACCTCGGAGGTCACCGGACGGCGGGCGGCCGGGTCGGGAACCACCCGCGTGACGACCACACTGGCGATCCGCGCGATGGGGACGCTCTCGGTCGACGTGGTCGCGATGGGTGTCGTGGCGCCCGGCTCGACGTGGTCGTCGGTGTGGCCGACGACCAGACGAGTGGGCGTCAGCACCAGCACGGTGACGTGGCGGCGAACCTCCTCGGCATCGAACGTCGTCTCCTGGTGGACAACGAACGCGTCGAGCCCCTCACCGGCGACAGCCGTCTGCACCGCCTCGAACACGATCTCGGGGTAGTAGCCGGCGCGGTTGATCTCGGCGCGCAGGCTGTCGGGGGTCAGGGTCGTCGCCATAGGCGAATCCTCCCATCGTCCGAGGGCTCAGCTCGCCGAAGCCCCGACGCAACGGCCATGGAACCCACCGACCGTCAGGACCCCACCAGCCGACGCGGCCCGTAGTCGGCGCGTTTGCGCGGCGGCGCGACGTGCACGACCGCCCGCAGCACGGATACGCCGCCGATGCCCACCGGCGACACGAGCACGGGGTCGAGGACCAGCGACGAGACCTCCGGCACGTCCTCGACCAGGCGTGACACGCGCTGCAGGAGCCGGCTCAGCGACTCGACGTCAGCGGGCTCGGCCCCGTGATAGCCGGCGAGCAGCGGATAGGCGCGCAGGCTGCGGATCATCGCCGCGACATCGGTGTCGGTCATCGGAGGCATGCCATAGGCCCGGTCACCCAGGACCTCGGTGGCGACGCCACCGACACCGAAGGACACCACAGGCCCGAAGAGCCTGTCCTCCACCGCCGACACCACCACCGGCAGCCCCGCCGTCGTCATCCGCTGCACGGCCACCTCTGCGGCCGCCTCGTCACCGAGGGTTCGAGCCAGACCGTCCCACGCCCGGCGGACGGCGTCGCCGTCGGCGAGGTTGAGGCGTACGTCGGCGAGATCGGCCCGCGAGCGAAGTCGCTCGAGCATCGTCTTGAGCACGACGGGAAACCCGAGCTCCTCCGCGGCGGCCACCGCGTCGTCGCGCGAGCGAACGAGGACGCGGCGCTCCACGCCGATGTCGTAGGCGGCGAGGAGATCGCTCGCCTGGTTGTCGGTGACCTTCACAGGCAGGTTCGGCGTCGCGTCCGGCGCCAGCATCTGCGCCACGGCGGCACGGGCG
>CAXSDR010000082.1:0-18427 GCA_964236445.1 uncultured Motilibacteraceae bacterium
CGGTCGAGTACTTCGTCAGCTACTACGACTACTACCAGCCCGAGGCCTACGTCCCGCAGACCGACACCTACATCGAGAAGGACTCCTCGGTGAACGAGGAGGTGGAGCGGCTGCGCCACTCCGCGACCAGCTCGCTGCTCACCCGGCGCGATGTCGTCGTGGTTGCCACCGTGTCCTGCATCTACGGTCTCGGCACGCCTGCGGAATACGTCGAGCGCTCGGTCGCCCTCAAGATCGGCGACGTGATGGAGCGCGACGTGCTGCTGCGCAAGTTCGTCACCATGCAATATACCCGCAACGACCTGTCATTCACGCGCGGCACCTTCCGGGTGCGAGGCGACACGATCGAGATCATCCCGATGTACGAAGAGCTCGCCGTGCGCATCGAGATGTTCGGCGACGAGGTCGAGCGCATCCTGACGCTGCACCCGTTGACGGGCGAGGTGCTGCGCGAGGAGTCCGAGATACGCATCTTCCCGGCCTCGCACTATGTCGCGGGCCCGGAGCGCATGGAGCGGGCCATCGGCGACATCGAGATCGAGCTGGCCGACCAGCTGGCGCGCATGGAGCAGCAGGGCAAGCTGCTGGAGGCCCAGCGGCTGCGCATGCGCACGTCCTACGACATCGAGATGATGCGCCAGGTCGGGTTCTGCTCCGGAATCGAGAACTACTCCCGCCACATGGACGGCCGTGGCCCGGGCACGCCGCCCCACACCTTGCTCGACTACTTCCCCGACGACTTCCTGCTGGTCATCGACGAGTCCCACGTCGCGGTGCCGCAGATCGGGGGCATGTACGAAGGTGACATGTCACGCAAGCGCACGCTGGTGGACCATGGCTTCCGCCTGCCCAGCGCCATGGACAACCGACCGCTGCGGTGGGCCGAGTTCCTCGAGCGCATCGGCCAGACGATCTACCTGTCGGCGACGCCAGGGCCCTACGAGCTGACGCGCACCGGGGGAGAGTTCGTCGAGCAGGTCATCCGCCCGACCGGGCTGATCGATCCGGAGATCGTGGTCAAGCCGACGAAGGGTCAGATCGACGACCTGGTGCACGAGATCCGCCTGCGTGCCGACCGCAACGAGCGCATCCTCGTGACGACGCTGACCAAGAAGATGTCCGAGGACCTCACCGACTATCTCCTCGAGCTCGGCATCCGTGTCCGCTACCTCCACTCCGAGGTCGACACGCTGCGCCGCGTCGAGCTGCTCCGTGAGCTGCGCATGGGCGAATACGACGTCCTCGTCGGCATCAACCTGCTCCGCGAGGGCCTCGACCTGCCGGAGGTGTCGCTCGTGGCGATCCTCGACGCCGACAAGGAAGGCTTCCTCCGCTCGGCGACGTCGCTCATCCAGACCATCGGCCGGGCTGCCCGCAACGTCTCGGGCCAGGTCCACATGTATGCCGACAAGATCACCCCGTCGATGGCCCAGGCGATCGACGAGACCTCGCGCAGGCGTGAGAAGCAGGTGGCCTACAACACCGAGCGCGGGCTCGACCCGCAGCCCCTGCGCAAGCGCATCGCCGACATCACCGACCTGCTCGCCCGTGAGGACGCCGACACCGCCGAGCTGCTCGGCGGGTCGGGCAGGCAGCAGTCGCGGGGCAAGTCCCCGGTTCCGGGGCTGTCGTCCCGCGGTGGGGAGGCGGGGGCGCACGCGAGGGAGCTGGCCGGCTCGATGGCTGCCGGCGACCTCGGCGAGCTGATCCAGAGCCTGACCGACCAGATGCACACGGCGGCCGCCGAGCTGCACTTCGAGCTCGCCGCGCGGTTGCGTGACGAGATCCGTGAGCTCAAGAAGGAGCTGCGCGGGATGCATGCGTCGGGCAACGGCTGATCGCCCGGCACGACCCGCTTCGACGCCGCCGCCAACCACCTGCCGCCAACCCTGTGACGGCAGGCCGCCGGGCCAAACCCCTCGTGCCGTCGCTGGAAGGTGCGGCGGACGTCCGTCCCGGAACTGTCGGTGGGCCCACCTAGCATGGGGAATGGGTCGACCTCGACCCGTGCTGAGACCAGGCAGGCGTCATCCAGGCGTCGAACTCCGAGTAGGAGCCCGTGGCAGACCGTCTCGCTGACCGGCTCGTCGTGCGCGGTGCACGCGAGCACAATCTCAAGGACGTGTCGCTCGATCTGCCGCGCGACGCACTCATCGTCTTCACCGGCCTGTCGGGCTCGGGCAAGTCCAGCCTGGCCTTCGACACCATCTTCGCGGAGGGTCAGCGACGCTACGTCGAGTCGCTGTCCTCCTATGCGCGCCAGTTCCTCGGCCAGATGGACAAGCCCGACGTCGACTTCATCGAGGGGCTGTCGCCGGCGGTCTCCATCGACCAGAAGTCCACGAGCCGCAACCCCCGGTCCACGGTCGGCACCATCACCGAGGTCTACGACTACCTCCGGCTGCTCTGGGCGCGCATCGGTCATCCGCACTGCCCCGTGTGCGGCCGCCCCATCGCCAGGCAGACCCCGCAGCAGATCGTCGACCGCGTCCTCGACCTGCCCGAGGGCACCCGTTTCCAGGTGCTCGCACCCGTCGTGCGCGGCCGCAAGGGGGAATACGCCGAGCTCTTCAAGGAGCTGCAGGCCAAGGGCTACAGCCGCGCCCGGGTCGACGGGGTGGTCGTCACGCTGACAGAGGCGCCGAAGCTGGACAAGCGCTACAAGCACTCGATCGAGGTGGTCGTGGACCGCCTGGCGGTCAAGGAGTCCGCCCGGCGTCGACTCACCGACTCCGTCGAGACGGCGCTGGGATTGGCGAGCGGTCTGGTGGTGCTCGACATGGTGGACCTGCCCGAGACCGATCCCGACCGGGAGCGCGTGTTCAGCGAGCACCTCGCCTGCCTCGTCGACGACATCAGCTTCGAGGAGCTCGAGCCCCGGTCGTTCTCGTTCAACTCCCCCTACGGCGCGTGCCCCGAGTGCACCGGCATAGGCACCCGGCTCGAGGTCGATCCCGACCTGCTGGTCCCCGACGACGAGCTTTCGCTGCGCCAGGGCGCCGTGGCCCCCTGGGCGACAGGTCAGTCCGCCGACTACTTCCTACGGCTTCTCGACGCCCTCGCCGAGACGCTCGACTTCGATGTCGACACGCCCTGGCGCAAGCTGCCCAAGCGCGCCAAGGACGCCGTCATGGACGGCCTCGACTATCAGGTGCACGTGAAATACAAAAACAGGTTCGGCCGCGAGCGGTCCTACTTCACCGGCTTCGAGGGTGCCATCCCTTTCGTCAAGCGTCGTCACAGCGAGACCGACTCCGAGTGGAGCCGCGAGCGCTACGAGGGCTACATGCGCGAGGTGCCGTGCCCCTCGTGCAAGGGCGCCCGGCTCAAGCCCGAGGTGCTGGCGGTCACGCTCGGCGAGCTGTCCATCTCCGCCGTCTGCGCGATGCCGATCCGCGACTGCGCCGACTTCCTTCTCTCCCTCGACCTGAGCCCGCGTGACCTGCAGATCGCCGAGCGCGTCCTCAAGGAGATCCACGCCAGGCTGGGGTTCCTCCTCGACGTCGGCCTCGACTATCTCGGGCTGGACCGCGCGGCCGGCACGCTGTCGGGCGGGGAGGCCCAGCGCATCCGTCTCGCCACGCAGATCGGTTCGGGCCTCGTCGGTGTGCTCTACGTCCTCGACGAGCCGTCCATCGGCTTGCACCAGCGCGACAACCGCCGCCTCATCGAGACCCTGACCCGCCTACGCGACCTGGGCAACACCCTGATCGTGGTCGAGCACGACGAAGACACGATCCGCACGGCCGACTGGGTCGTGGACATCGGGCCGGGTGCCGGGGAGCACGGCGGCCAGGTGGTGCACTCGGGCGATCTCGCTGGACTGCTGGCGAGCCCCGACTCCTTGACCGGTGCCTATCTCTCCGGCCGACGTCGCATCGAGACGCCGGCTGTGCGTCGCCCACCGACGCCTGGACGCCAGCTGGTGGTCAAGGGTGCCCGCGAGCACAACCTGCGCGACGTCGAGGTGGCGTTCCCGGTGGGCTGCTTCATCGCCGTGACCGGCGTGAGCGGCTCGGGCAAGTCGACGCTGGTCAACGACATCCTCTACACCGTGATGGCCAACAAGCTCAACGGCGCCCGCCGCGTGCCCGGCCGCCATCGAAGCGTCAGCGGTCTCGAGCACCTGGACAAGGTCGTCCACGTCGACCAGAGCCCCATCGGGCGCACCCCCCGAAGCAACGCCGCTACCTACACCGGCGTGTTCGACCATATGCGCCGACTCTTCGCCGAGACGACCGAGGCGAAGGTCCGGGGCTATCTCCCAGGTCGCTTCTCGTTCAACGTGAAGGGCGGGCGTTGCGAGGCCTGCTCCGGCGACGGGACGCTCAAGATCGAGATGAACTTCCTGCCCGACGTCTATGTGCCCTGCGAGGTCTGCCACGGCGCCCGCTACAACCGCGAGACCCTCGAGGTGCACTTCAAGGGCAAGACCATCGCCGAGGTGCTCGACATGCCGATCGAGGAGGCGGCCGACTTCTTCGCGGCGGTGCCGGCGATCTCGCGGCACCTGCGGACCCTCGTCGACGTGGGCCTGGGCTATGTGCGGCTAGGGCAGCCGGCGCCCACCTTGTCAGGTGGCGAGGCCCAACGCGTCAAGCTGGCCAGTGAGCTGCAGAAGCGGTCGACCGGGCGCACCGCCTACGTGCTGGACGAGCCGACGACCGGTCTGCACTTCGAGGACATCAGCAAGCTGCTGGGAGTGCTGGGTCGGCTGGTCGACCAGGGAAACACCGTGATCGTGATCGAGCACAACCTCGATGTGATCAAGAGCTCCGACTGGGTCATCGACATGGGGCCCGAGGGCGGCACGGGCGGCGGGCTGGTGGTCTCCGTCGGCACGCCGGAACAGGTGGCGGCAGACGACACGAGCCACACCGGGCGTTATCTGCGCGGCGTGCTGGAGCCGGCACCCGCGCCGCGTGTTCGCAAGGTCCGGGCCAAGAAGGCACCGGTGGCGGCGCGCGGTTGACGGTCGTCCGCTGGCAGGTCCGTCGCGGGCTCGGCGGGCAGCTGGCGTTGGGCACCTACGTCGAGCCGGCGGTGTCCCCTGCGATGTCCGTCGTCGCGCGCGCCGGCCCGGTGGACCGCCGCACTGTCAGGAGCGTCGCCAGGCGTACGTCGTGACGACCACTCGTCGGTCGTTCGGCGAGCTGGTCGAGCAGCATGTCGACCGCCACACGACCCGCCTCCTGCACGGGTGCCGCGAGCGTTGTGAGCGGCGGCTGGCAGAAGCTGGCGCCGAAGATGTCGTCGCAGCCGATGACGCTCAGGTCGCCCGGAACGTCGACGCCGCGTTCCGCGAGCCGCGTCACGACGCCGATCGCGATGAGGTCGTTGAACGCCAGCAGGCCGGTCGCCCGCGAGTGCAGCGCGACGTCGGCGGCGGCCGCCCCTGCGGCGAGCGTCGGGGCGAAGGGACCGAGACGCGAGACCTCCAGCACGAGCCGGCGGCAGGCCGTCTGCACAGCGCGCCATTTCCGGCCGTCGGACCAGGACGTCGGCGGGCCGGCGAGATAGACCAGCCTGCGGTGACCCAGCGACGCGAGGTGTTCGACCGCCTGCGACATCCCGGTCGGGGTGTCGAGCAGCACGCCGGGGACATCGGGTGCGTTGCGGTTGATGACGACCAGCCGGAGCAGCCGGGAGGCATCGGCCAGAGCCGTGTCGGACATCCGCGGCGCTGCCAGCACGAAGCCGTCCACCGACTTCGCAAGCTCGTGGAGATAGCGCGCCTCGACCTCGGGCGACTCGTCGGTGTCGACGAGCAGCTGGGTGTAGCCGGCTTCGGCCGCGTGCCGTTGGGCTCCTCGGATCAGCCCGAAGAAGAACGGATTCGTGATGTCCGGGACGAAGAGCGCGATGCGGTTCGTGCGGCCCGAGAGCAAGGACTTCGCCTGCGGATTCGGGGCGTAGCCCAGCTCGGCTGCCGCCGCGAGCACACGCTCACGCGTCGCCGGGTTGACGCGCTCCGGCCGGCCCAGGGCCCGCGACACGGTCGAGATCGAGACGCCGGTCATCGCCGCGACGTCGTGGATCGTGGGTCCCGAGCCGCCCGCTCCACCCGACGGGGCCTGCCGCTCTCGTGTGGCCGACACGCCAGCCCTCCGTCCGCGGCACCGAGGCGCCGCACCCGCCGAAGCATGGCACGGCGTCCACGTTTCACAGAAGGCCTTGCGCCCTGCGTCCAACCGCTGGCCGCGCCACGATCGCTCTCCTTCAGGCCCTGCATCGGCCAGGACCCAACTGACTCGGCGGTCCTCGGGGTTGCCGGGCCGCCCGGCGGGCATCCTTCGACCACGGGCGGCTTCGGCATGCCACGGGCGGGTCACACAAGTGACGAGGTCCGCGCGCTCATGTGAGGCAACGGGGGTGGAAGTGACGACGGGTCCCTCTCCTCCCACGTCGGCTCCGCAAGAAGGAGAGGCGATCCGCGTGTTGGTGGTGGACGACCACCACATGGTCGCGGCCTCGGTGGCGATGGCGCTCGAGCAGCAGCCTGACATCGAGGTCGTCGGGACGGTCGGCACGATCGCCGCGGCGCTGGCGTTTGTCGCCAGCGACCCTCCCGACGTGCTCCTCCTGGACCACCGGCTGCCCGACGGCCTCGGTGTCGAGGAGATTCCTCGGCTCAAGTCGCTGGCGCCGAGCACCAAGATCGTCGTCGTCACCGCCGCTTCCGACGACTCGACCCTCGTCGCGGCGACGGAGGCGGGCTGCTCGGGATTCCTGTCGAAGACCGGCAAGGTCGAGGAGCTCGTCAGCGCCGTACGCGCTGCGGCGGCGGGGGAGGTCCTCGTCAGCCCCGCGCTCCTGTCACGACTGCTGCAGCGTCTTCACCGCACGCAGCGTGGCGTCGGTTCCGATCTCACCCCGCGTGAGCTCGAGGTGCTGGTCCTCATCGCGGAGGGCCTGGGCAACGCCGCGATCGCCGAGCGGCTCGGCGTCAGCGTCAACACCGTCCGCAACCACGTCGCGAACATCTCGGCCAAGTTGTCGGTGCACAGCAAGCTAGAGGCCCTCGCCGTCGCGGTGCGCGAGGGGCTGCTGCCCGCCGGGTCGCTCGGCGGGCAGGGCGGCGGGCTCGGCGACGGACCATGACACCAGAGCGCGGTGACGTCACCCCGCCTGGTGCCGTGGCGCGGGGGACCAGCGGGACCTCCGACGAACGCGGGCTCGTCGCGGCGCTCTGCGCGGGCCTGCGCATCGTCCTCGCGATCACCGACGACGACGGGGTGTGCCACCAGGCGTACGGCGCCGGCGTCGAGGGGCTGAGCCGCGACGACGTGGCCGGTAGATCATTGCTGGAGCTGTTCGCCGCCACCGAGGTGGCAGACATCCTGCGGGCGGCGCTCGGCGGTTCGGTGGTGGCTCTGAAGCCGGTCGACCGGGACGGCGTGCCCTGGAACGTGCAGGCTGCGCCGCTCGCCGACGGTGCCGTGCTGATCGTGAGCAGGGGTGGTGACTGGGCCCGGGCCGACCAGGCCGAGCGCGAGCTCGGTGAGCACCGCAGGGCGCTGCTGGTGCAGCTGTTCGAGGTCGAGGAAGCGGCGCGCCAGCGGGTGGCGGCGCAGGTGCACGACGACACCATGCAGCTCCTGACGGCGGTCGCCATGCGGCTGCAGCTGTTGCGGCCGCGGCTGGTGCGTGACGATGTCCCGGCGGCCACGCTCGAGGAGCTGGCCGGAATCGATGTCGCCGTTGGTGCTGCTGTGGCGCGGCTGCGCAGCGTGCTGTTCGACCTCGAACCGAGCGCTCTCGCGTCGCACGGCATCGAGGCGGCGCTGCGCGACCTCGCCGCCGAGCGCTTCGTGGGCACCGGCTGCGACTGGCGCGTCGACGTCCAGATCGGGGAGGAGCCCGGCGAGCTGGTCGGCCGGGGAATCTATCGCGTCGCGCAGGAGGCGGTGTCCAACGTCGTACGCCATGCCCGCGCCGCGCACGTCACGCTGGAGCTGCGGTCGCTCGACGACGGCACCCGGCTACGCGTCATGGACGACGGTGTCGGCATCGGGCACCTGCGGGCGCAGCCGGGGCATCTGGGGCTGGCCTCGATGCAGCAGCGGGTCGGTTCGCTCGGTGGCACGGTCACGGTCGTGGGTCAGCCGTCCGGAGGCACGCTCGTGCAGGCGTGGTTGCCGCGAACCCACGGGCTCGACCGCCTCGACATGCCGTCGCTGCGCCAGACGCTCACCGAGGTCCTCGCCACGCTCGATGTCGGTGTGATCCTGCTCGACCGTCACGACCGCTGCCTCTATGTCAACGACTCGGCCGGGCTGATGCTCGGCGAGGAGCCGACGTCCCTGATCGGCTCGGTCCTGGGGGGCGACCTCGACCGGGACACCCCGTTTCTGGTTGCCTTCCGCGCGGCGGTGCGCGACCAGCGGGTCGTCGCCGTCACGGACTACTACCCGCGCTATGCCAAGGCGTTCACCTCACGCATCCACCCGTCGTCCTACGGAACCACGGTTCTCTTCCACGAGGTGCCCGGCGAGCAACGAGCGCGCGAGGAGCACGCCCGCCGCAGGCAGCTCGCCGCACTGGTGAGTGCGGTGGGCACCGCGCTCGTCAGCGCGACGGACCCGCAGCGCAGGCTGCTCGACGCCTGCGTGGCGCTGACGGAGGGCTGTCTGCTGGAGGAGGTCCAGGTTCTCGACGTCGACGGGCGATGCCTCGCCGGAGCGAGTGCGGCACCGTCGACCCGGCCCACGAGTGACGACCAGCCGACCGCGGTCGAGGAGGTGGCGCTGCAGGTGGGCGGCCGCAGGGTGGGCGCGCTGCGCCTCGTCGGCGGGCGAGTCGAGCGACTCCTGGCGCGCCCGGCCGCGGCGGGGTTCGCGCTGGCGCTGGCACCGCCGCCGCCTGTCGGTGGCGCGACCTAGCATCGAGGTGTGGCTGACCCGTCGACCTACCGGCCCCGCCCCGGAGAGGTTCCCGACGGCCCCGGCGTCTACCGGTTCCGCGACGAGCACGGCCGCGTGATCTACGTCGGCAAGGCCAAGAGCCTGCGCAGTCGGCTCGGCAGCTACTTCCAGGACATCGCCGGTCTGCACCCGCGCACGCGCCAGATGGTGCTGTCGGCGGCGGCGGTCGACTGGACCGTTGTCGCGACAGAGGTGGAGGCGCTGCAGCTCGAATACTCCTGGATCAAGGAGTTCGACCCCCGCTTCAACGTCCGCTACCGCGACGACAAGAGCTATCCGAGCCTTGCCGTCACGCTCTACGAGGAGATTCCGCGGCTGCAGGTGATGCGGGGGCCGCGACGCAAGGGCGTGCGTTATTTCGGCCCTTACGCCCACGCCTGGGCGATCCGCGAGACCCTCGACCTGCTGCTGCGCGTCTTTCCTGCCCGCACCTGCAGCACCGGCGTGTTCAAGCGGGCGTCGCAGGTGGGTCGACCCTGCCTGCTCGGCTACATCGGCAAGTGCTCCGCGCCCTGCGTCGGTCGGGTCACGCCCGACGAGCACCGCCAGATCGTCGAGGACTTCTGCGACTTCATGGCGGGCTCGACGGCCAAGTTCACACGCCGGCTCGAGACCGAGATGCGAGCGGCGGCCACCGATCTCGACTTCGAGCGCGCGGCTCGGCTGCGCGACGACGTCGGGGCGCTGCGCCGGGCGATGGAGAAGAACGCCGTCGTGCTCCCGACGGACACCGACGCCGACGTGGTCGCCTTCGCCGAGGACGAACTCGAGGCCGCGGTTCAGGTCTTCCACGTGCGCGGGGGGCGGGTGCGGGGTCAGCGCGGCTTCGTGGTCGACAAGGTCGAGGAAGTCGATACCGCCGGGCTGGTCGAACGGTTCGTCGAGCAGTTCTATCTCGACGGCGGCAACGACGTGCCGCGCGAGGTCCTGGTCCCCGCACTGCCGACCGACCACGAGCTCGTGACGCAGCTGCTCTGCCTGGCCCGCGGTGCAGCGGTGGAGCTGCGCATCCCGCAGCGTGGCGACAAGCGCGCCCTGCACGAGACGGTCGCGCGCAACGCGGCGCAGTCGCTGGCGTTGCACAAGACCCGCCGCGCCAGCGACCTCACCACCCGCGGGCGGGCGTTGGAGGAGATCCAGGAGGCGCTCGGGCTGGCGCAGGCGCCGTTGCGCATCGAGTGCTACGACGTCTCGAACCTCATGGGCACCGACGTCGTGGCCTCCATGGTCGTCTTCGAGGACGGCCTCGCGCGCAAGTCCGAATACCGCCGCTTCGCGGTGCGCGGCCATGACGGCTTCGACGACACCGCAGCCCTCCACGAGGTGATCAGCCGCCGCTTCCGCCGTCATCTCGACGAGCGGGCCCGCACGGGCGAGCTCTCAGACGTGATCGATCCCGACACCGGGACGCCGCGCAAGTTCGCCTACGCCCCGCAGCTCGTCGTCGTCGACGGTGGCGCGCCGCAGGTCGCGGCGGCTCAGCGCGCGCTGGACGAGCTGGGCCTCGACGACATCGCGCTGTGCGGGCTCGCCAAGCGCCTCGAGGAAGTGTGGCTGCCGGGGGAGGACCACCCCGTCGTCCTGGCGCGCACGAGCGAGGGCCTCTATCTCCTGCAGCGCGTGCGTGACGAGGCACACCGCTTCGCCATCGCCTACCACCGCGCCAAGCGTGCCAGGTCGGTGACAGCCAGCGCGCTCGACGGCGTGGCCGGTCTGGGCGACGCGCGGCGCAAGGCGCTGCTGCGTCATTTCGGCTCCGTGAAGCGCCTCCGTGAGGCCTCCGCCGACGACATCGCGGGGCTGCCCGGTTTCGGCGTCAAGACCGCCCAGGCAGTGGTGGCTGCGCTCGGGGGCCCCGCGAGGGAAGTGCCGCCCGGGGCTGCCCCCTCCGACACGCCGACATCACCGGGTGCGATGCTCTGACCCGAACCTTGGGGGCACCTGTGAGCGCAGCAGCTGGGAAGCCGGGCGACGGTGACGCTCCCGTGCCCGAGTTCTCCGTCATCACCGGCATGTCGGGCGCCGGTCGCAGCACCGCAGCAGACGCCCTGGAAGACCTCGGCTGGTACGTTGTGGACAACCTCCCGCCCTCGCTGCTGCCGCGCCTTGCCGAGCTGGGCGGACGTCCGGGTGACCCCGTGTCGCGGATCGCGGTGGTGGTCGACGTACGAAGCCTCGCGTTCTTCACCGACTGGACCGTGGCCCTCGACGAGCTGGCAGCCATGGGCATCGCGCGGCGGACCGTTTTCCTCGAAGCCGCGGATGACGTCCTGGTGCGTCGCTTCGAGGCCGTACGCCGACCGCACCCCTTGCAGGGCGGCGGCCGGATCCTCGACGGCATCAGTGCCGAGCGCGAACTGCTCGGCGAGCTGCGCGACGGCGCCGACGTGGTCATCGACACGACGGCGCTCAACGTCCACCAGCTCGCCACCCGCATCGCGTCCACCTTCTCGGGCGAAGGTGTTCCGGGACTGCGCGCCACGGTGATGAGCTTCGGCTACAAGTACGGCCTGCCGGTGGACGCCGACCTGGTGGTCGACTGCCGCTTCCTGCCCAACCCGCACTGGCTGCCCGACCTGCGGCCGCTGACCGGTCGTGACGAGTCCGTGCGCGACTACGTCCTCGGCCAGCCCGGCGCCCTTCCGCTCGTGAACGGTTTTGCCGACCTGCTCGAGATCATCGCCACCGGTTACGAGCGGGAGGGCAAGCGCTACGTCACCGTCGCGGTCGGCTGCACCGGCGGCAAGCACCGGTCGGTGGCGATCGCCGAGGCGCTGGCCACGCGGCTGTCCGGTGACGGCATGCAGACGTCGGTGGTGCACCGCGACCTGGGTCGAGAGTGAGCGCGGCCAGCCCGCCGAGCCTCCTCGCCGTCTCTGACGTCATCGACCCCCGGTTGACGGGGCCTCGTGTGGTCGCCTTCGGTGGCGGCCACGGGCTCGCGGCTTCGCTGCGCGCGCTTCGCACCGTGACACGCCGGCTGACCGCGGTCGTCACCGTCGCCGACGACGGCGGTTCCAGCGGCCGGCTGCGGTCCGAGCTCGGGGTCCTGCCTCCCGGAGACCTGCGCATGGCGCTCGCTGCCCTGTGTCGCGACGACGACTGGGGCCGCACCTGGAGTGAGGTCGTGCAGCACCGGTTCGTGGGCAACGGCGAGCTCAGTGGTCATGCTGTCGGCAACCTGCTCATCGTCGCGCTGTGGGAACGGCTCGACGGTGACATCGTCGCCGCGCTCGACTGGATGGGGCGCCTGCTCGGCTGCGAGGGACGCGTGCTGCCCATGGCCGAGGTGCCGCTCGACATCGCCGCGACGGTTCTGGGCGCCGACCCCTCCTCGCCGGACGCCGTGACGACGGTGCGGGGCCAGGTCGCGGCTGCCACGACCCCGGGCCGCGTCCTGGCGATCGAGCTCGCACCTCAGGACCCTCCGGCATGTGCGGAGGCGGTGGCCGCGGTGAGGGCGGCCGACTGGGTGGTGCTCGGTCCCGGCTCCTGGTTCACGAGCGTGCTGCCGCATCTGCTCGTGCCCGATCTCGCCGCCGCGCTCGTGCAGACATCCGCTCGGCGTTGCCTCTCGCTGAATCTGGCACAGCAGGTGGGGGAGACCGGCGGGTTCAGCCCTGAGGCCCATCTCGAGGTGCTGTTGGCGCACGCTCCTGAGCTGAGGTTCGACGTGGTGCTTGCCGACCCGACTACCGTGTCGGACCATGGCGCTCTCCTCGATGTCGCGGCGACGATGGGTGCCCGCGTGGTGCTCGCCGATGTCGCCTCCCGCGACGGCACCCCGCGTCATGACGTGGCCCGACTTGCACACGCTTATCAATCCATCCTGACGTGAGAAACGTGGGTTCCCCGGTGCCCGGACGACGCAACAGCTCCTTCCGCAACGTGACGAGCCACTCATGGCGATGACGGCTTCGGTCAAGGACGAGATGAGCCGGCTCGTCATCACGAGACCGAGCTGCCGCAAGGCCGAGGTGTCCACGCTGCTGCGTTTCGCCGGCGGCCTGCACATCGTCGACGGTCACATCGTCGTCGAGGCCGAGCTCGACACCGGATCGGTGGCACGACGGTTGCGCAAGGAGATCCAAGAGGTCTACGGGCACTCCTCCGAGTTGTCCGTCGTGGCTCCCGGAGGGCTGCGCCGTGGGGCGCGCTACGTCCTGCGCGTGGTGCGTGACGGCGAGGCACTGGCGCGCCAGACCGGCCTGCTCGACGGCCGGGGCCGGCCGGTGCGCGGGCTGCCGGCGCAGGTCGTCTCCGGTGCCGTCTGCGACGCGGAAGCCGCGTGGCGAGGGGCTTTTCTCGCTCACGGCTCGCTGACCGAGCCCGGGCGCTCGTCATCGCTCGAGGTCACCTGCCCCGGTCCCGAGGCGGCCCTCGCCCTCGTTGGAGCGGCCCGGCGCCTCGGCATCACCGCCAAGGCGCGCGAGGTCCGCGGTGTCGACCGCGTGGTCGTCCGCGACGGCGACGCGATCGGCGCGCTGCTCACCCGGCTCGGGGCCCACGCCAGCCTGATGGCGTGGGAGGAGCGACGCATGCGCCGCGAGGTCCGCGCCACCGCGAACCGCCTCGCGAACTTCGACGACGCCAACCTGCGCCGTTCGGCGAGGGCCGCTGTCGCCGCGGGCGCGCGGGTTGCCCGGGCGCTCGAGATCCTCGGTGACGATGTCCCCGAGCACCTGCGCACTGCCGGACTGTTGCGCGTGCAGCACAAGCAGGCCAGTCTGGAGGAGCTCGGCGCGCTGTCCGAGCCGCCGATGACCAAGGACGCCGTGGCAGGACGCATCCGTCGGCTGCTGGCCATGGCCGACAAGCGCGCGGTCGACGAGGGGATCCCCGGCACCGAGTCCGATCTCGACCAGGAGACCGTGGCCGCGCTCCGCTCCCTCGATGCCCTGGACTGACCGGCGGGACAAACCGGTCGCCAGCCGCGATAGGCTCACGACGAGGAAGCAACCGCTGGGATCAGGGAGCAAACACGTGACTGTTCGGGTTGGCATCAACGGCTTCGGCCGCATCGGTCGCAACTTCTACCGCGCCATCCTGGCCTCGGGCGCCGACGTCGAGGTCGTGGGTGTGAACGACCTCACCGACAACCAGACGCTGGCCCACCTGCTGAAGTACGACAGCATCCTTGGTCGCCTCGGTGGCGGCGAGACCAGCGTCTCCTTCGACGAGGACTACCTCATCGTGGGCGACACCAAGATCCGTGCGCTCGCCGAGCGCGACCCCGCCGCGCTGCCCTGGGGCGACCTGGGCGCCGACGTGGTCATCGAGTCCACCGGGCGCTTCACCACCGCTGCCGACGCCGGCAAGCACCTCGCCGGCGGAGCCAAGAAGGTCATCATCTCCGCGCCCGCCAAGGACGAGGACATCACGATCGTCATGGGCGTCAACGACGGCGCCTATGACCCCGCAACGCACAACATCATCAGCAACGCCTCCTGCACGACCAACTGCCTCGGCCCGATGGCCAAGGTGCTGCTCGAGGAGTTCGGGATCGTCAAGGGCCTGATGACGACGATTCACGCCTACACGAACGACCAGGTCATCCTCGACTTCCCGCACAAGGACCTGCGTCGCGCGCGTGCCGCCGCGCTCAACTTGATCCCGACCACGACCGGTGCAGCCAAGGCCATCGCCCTTGTCCTTCCTGAGCTCAAGGGAAAGCTCGACGGCTATGCCATGCGCGTGCCGGTCCCGACGGGCTCGGCGACCGACCTGACCGTGCAGCTGGGCCGCGAGGTCACCAAGGCCGAGGTCAACGCCGCGATGAAGAAGGCCTCCGAGGGGTCGCTCAAGGGCTACCTCACCTACACCGAAGACCCCATCGTCTCCAGCGACATCGTGACCGACCCGTCCTCGTGCATCTTCGACGCGTCGCTCACCAACGTCACTGGTGACCTGGTCAAGGTTCTCGGCTGGTACGACAACGAGTGGGGTTACTCCAACCGCCTCGTGGACCTGTCCGTGCTCGTCGGCAGCTCGCTCTAGCCCTGTCCGCTGCACTTCCCAGCCGGTCCCGGATCGCCCGTTCCTGACGGGTGGTCCGGGACCGTCGCTGTGCGTACGCCGCCCACCCTCGGCCCGTGGCCGTGCCGCACCCTCGTGCCGTTCTAGGAGGCATTGCGTGAAGACCCTCAGTGGCATCGACGACCTGGGGAACGTCCGTGGTCGACGCATCCTGGTGCGTTCGGACCTCAACGTCCCCATCGAAGGCGCGCCCGATGCGCCCCACATCACCGACGACGGCCGGATCCGCGCGAGCGTGCCGACGATCCGGACCCTCGCGGACCGCGGCGCACGCGTCGTCGTGACCGCGCACCTCGGCCGGCCCAAGGGTGTCCCTGAGGCACGCTTCAGCCTGGCCCCCGTCGCCACCCGGCTCTGCGAGCTTCTCGGGTTGCCCGTCGCGTTCGCCACCGACACGGTGGGCGAGAGCGCCCGTGCCGTCGTCGACGGGCTCACTGACGGGCAGGTCGCGCTGCTCGAGAACATCCGCTTCGAACCGGGCGAGACGTCCAAGGACGACGCAGCACGTGGTGCCTTCGCCGACCAGCTCGTCGCGCTGCTCGCCAGCAACGGGGCTTACGTCGGCGACGGCTTCGGTGCGGTGCACCGCAAGCACGCCAGTGTCTACGACGTGCCGGAACGGCTGCCCCATGCCGCAGGCGGCCTGGTCCTGGCCGAGGTCGAGGTGCTCCAACGGCTCACCGACGACCCGCAGCGGCCCTATGCCGTCGTGCTCGGGGGCTCCAAGGTCTCGGACAAGCTCGGTGTCATCGACAACCTGCTCGGTCTCATGCAGAGCGGTGACCGGTTGCTCGTCGGTGGCGGCATGGTCTTCACCTTCCTGAAGGCGCAGGGTCACGAGGTAGGCAAGAGCCTGCTCGAGGAGGACCAGCTCGACACGGTCCGGTCCTACCTCTCCCGCGCGGCCGAGGTCGGCGTCGAGATCGTGCTACCCGTCGACATTGTCGCCGCGACGGCCTTCGCCGCGGACGCCGACCATGACGTCTATGCGGCGGATGCCATTCCCGCCGACCGGCTGGGCCTCGACATCGGGCCCGAGTCCGGCGCGCTGTTCGCGCGCAAGCTCGCCGACGCCCGCACGATCTTCTGGAACGGGCCCATGGGCGTTTTCGAGATGGCGCCCTACGCGGAGGGCACGCGGGCGGTCGCCCAGGCGCTCGTGGACGCCACGGCCGCTGGTGCGCTGACGGTGGTCGGCGGCGGCGACAGTGCGGCGGCTGTGCGCACCCTCGGCTTCACCGATGACCAGTTCGGACACATCTCCACCGGTGGCGGCGCCAGCCTCGAATATCTCGAGGGCAAGACGCTGCCCGGCCTGCAGGCCCTGCAAGCGAACGAGGCATGACCATGAGCACCACAGCGCGGACCCCGCTCATGGCGGGCAACTGGAAGATGAACCTCAATCACCTCGAGGCGATCCATCACGTCCAGGATCTGGCCTTCAGGTTGACCGACAAGGATTTCGACGCCGTCGATGTCGTCGTCGTGCCGCCGTTCGTGGACCTGCGAAGTGTCCAGACGCTGGTCGACGGCGACGACCTGCGCATCTCCTACGGCGCTCAGGACTGTTCGCCGTTCGACTCCGGTGCGCACACCGGTGACACGTCGGCCGTGATGCTGGCCAAGCTCGGTGTCACCTATGTCGTCGTGGGTCACTCAGAGCGGCGCCAGGACCACAACGAGGGGGATGCGCTCGTCGCTTCCAAGGTCCAGGCGGCGCTGCGTCACGGACTCACCCCGATCCTGTGCGTGGGCGAGGGCCTCGATATCCGCAAGGCGGGCACCCACGTCGCCCACACGCTCGCCCAGCTGGTCGGCGGCCTCGACGGCCTGACCGCCGAGCAGGTCGGCACCGTCGTTGTCGCCTACGAACCGGTGTGGGCGATCGGGACCGGCGAGGTCGCCACACCTGACGATGCGCAGGAAGTCTGCGGCGCCATCCGTCGCCAGCTCGCCGAGTCCTTCAGCGCCGAGGTTGCCGCGACGGTTCGGGTGCTCTACGGCGGCTCGGTCAAGGGATCCAACGCCGCGGGGATCATGGCGCAGCCCGACATCGACGGTGCCCTGATCGGCGGTGCGAGCCTCGATGCCGAGGACTTCGTCCGCATCGTGCGCTTCGCGGACTCCGACGCGTCGTAGGCTGTCCCCCACCCCGGAATCCAGCTCGAGCACGAGAGGCCCCCGTGCACATCGTCCAGATCGCCTTCTCCATCCTGCTGCTCCTCACGAGCCTGCTCCTCGTGCTGCTCGTGCTGCTGCACAAGGGCAAGGGAGGCGGCGTCTCCGACATGTTCGGTGGCGGCGTCTCGTCCTCGCTCGGAGGCTCCAGCATCGTCGAGCGCAACCTCGACCGGCTCACGATCGGCACGGGGCTGCTCTGGGCGGCCTGCGTTGTCGCGTTGGGCTTGCTGGAGAAGACCTGAGCGGCCGTGATCCGAGGGTGCTCGACCCGGCGTTCCTGCCGGCGCCAACGTACGTCTTGACCGACGCTCGTCCGAACGACCAGTGAGGGAACACCGTGGCCAGTGGCAACGCGATCCGGGGGAGCCGCGTCGGCGCCGGTCCCATGGGAGAAGCCGAACGCGGGGACACCGCGCCCCGCGTCACGGTATCTTTCTGGTGCGCCAAGGGCCACGAGAGTCGGCCGAGCTTCGCCGAGGAGCCCGGTGTCGCGCCGCCCGAGACCTGGGATTGTCCGCGCTGCGGTTTTCCGGCCGGTCAGGACCGCGAGAACCCCCCCGTGCCGGCGCGCGCCGAGCCCTATAAGACGCATCTTGCCTATGTGAAGGAGCGCCGCACCGGAGCCGACGGTGAGGCCATCCTCGCCGAGGCTCTCGATGCGCTCCGTGCCCGCAGGGGCGAGCGCTAGGGCGCCGGTTTCAGCCGACGCGACCGCCAGCGACGTGGGCGGGCGTCTCGCGCTGGGGTCAGGATGGGGTCGGCGCTCGCATCAGCGCACGTCACTCATGACGGTTGGTCGTCGCCCGCCCTAGGGGCACGGCTCATCGCGGCGGCATCGACCAGCCACAGCGTTCGTTCGGTCGCCGCGACGCCTGCTGCAGGCAGGGGCGGCGAGGTGGACGCGTTCAGGGCCGCGGCGACAGCGTCGGCCTTGCCGTCGCCGGAAGCGAGCAGCCAGGCCTGACGCGCGCCGTTGATGGCTTCACGCGTCAGCGAGATGCGGGTCGGCGGTGGCTTCGGCGAGTCGTGCACCGCCACCGTGGTGCGACCTGTTGTGCCGAGGGCGGGGTGCCCGGGAAACAGCGAGGCCACGTGACCGTCGGGCCCCACGCCCAGCAGCACCACGTCGAACCGGCTGCTCGCCCCGGCGAGCTCCTGGCCGTAGTCGTCCGCGGCCGTCTCGACCGTACGGCTGCCGTCATCTGCGCCCATCGGGTGGACGCGTGCCGGGTCGAGATCGAGGACGTCGAGGAGTGCCTCGCGGGCCTGGGTCTCGTTGCGTTCGG
>CAXSDR010000083.1:0-17180 GCA_964236445.1 uncultured Motilibacteraceae bacterium
CCTTGACCCCGACGACGATGCCCTGCTGGGTCACGCAGTCCTCGGTGACCTCGGCCTCGCGCATCGCCAGCGTGAGGAAATACTTCTTGCGGATCACCGGCAGCACGAAGGCACCGTGCCCGGTGACGATGCGGAAGGGCAGCTTCGTCCCGTCGTGGTCCTTCTGCTTGCCACCCGACACCAGCATCGCTTGGTTGGGCGCCGGGACGTGGTAGCCGAGCATGTGCACTCCTCAGTCGATTCTGCGGAACCCTAGCGGGAGCCGGTCGCCCAGTCAGGGGCGTCGGGCCACCCGATGACGTCGACGGCTCTCGCTGCCCTGGTGCGGATCGCCAGGACCGCTGCGCCCCGTTCGAGCACCGTGTCGCTGTAGGCGATGAAGAGCTCGATGCAGCCGTTGAGCATGACCTCGACCTCACCGGGGCCGGCGTCGCCGCGTACGCGCGTCACGACCCGCCCCACGGTTCCGACGACGTCGCTGTGCACGCTCGTCACAGTAGTTGCCGGATCGTGGTGCGGCAGGGTGAGCGACCCTTGTCGCATGAAGTCCGGCCAGCGGGTCAATTCCAGCCACGACGCCCGGCTGCACGACTTCGTCGGCCTGACCGACGTCGCCCTGCGCCGGCGCACCGAGATCGAGGACGGGCTGTTCGTCGCGGAGGGCGCCAAGGTCATCCGTCGAGCCGTCGCGGCCGGCTATGCGCCGCGCGCCTTCCTGCTCGAGGAGAAGTGGCTCGACGGACTCGGCGACGTGCTGGCGTCGTCCGGGGACGCACCCGTCTATCTCGCCGATGCCGAGGTGCTGCGCGAGGTCACCGGCTATGGGGTGCACCGCGGCGCACTGGCGTCGATGCACCGTCGACCGCTGCCGTCGCCCGACGAACTCCTTGCGGGCAGCAACCGGATCGCGGTCGTCGAGGACCTCGTCGACGCGACGAACCTCGGAGCGGTGTTCCGCGGTGCGGCGGCGCTCGGCATCGAGGCGGTGCTCCTGACGCCGAGGTGCGCTGATCCGCTCTACCGACGGTCGGTGAAGGTGTCGATGGGCTCGGTGTTCAACGTGCCGTACGCGCGTTTCTCTGCGTGGCCGCAGTGCTTTTCGCAGATTCACGAAGCAGGCTTCACCCTGGTGGCCATGACACCGGCGGCGGGTTCCATGGACCTGCCCGAACTCCTGGTGCCCGCGCGCGCCGCTGTCCTGCTGGGCACCGAGGGTCCGGGGCTCAGCGACGAGGCGCTCGCGTCGGCCGACCTGCGCGTACGGATCCCGATGGACGCGGGCGTGGACTCGTTGAACATCGCTGCCGCCGCGGCAGTCGCGTTCTATGCGATGCGCTATCCGCGACGCTAGCGGCCTTGGCGCTACAGATCTCTCGCACGCAGGACGGCCCACACGATGAAGGCCAGGCCGAGCAGCGCGCTCAGACCGACGATCAGCACGGCCGCACCGCGTGACCAGAACGACGCACCGGGGACGTCCGGCTGGCGGTAGGCGACGCCGCCAGCCCCGCTCTCGCTGCCCTCGGCCGGGGGCGTCTCGCCCGGCGGGACACCTCCGCCAGGCTCGAGTCCGCCGGCCCCGCTCGTGCTCTCGCTCATGCGCGAGGGCTACCCGGGGGCCCTGCTGCGAAACTGGCGCCGACAGCGCAGGACCGACGGCAGGGACATGACATGGCGGGCATCCATCGCGGCATTGCAGCGGGGGCGCCCGGCCGCGACGAGACGCCTGCGGAGCGGCTCGACCGCAATCTCGAAGAACTGCTGCAGGAGCTGCGCGTCGCGCAGAACGGTGTGCAGATCCTCTTCGCCTTCCTGTTGACGATGCCGTTCCAGCAGCGCTTCGCCGGGCTCTCGTCTTTCGAGCGCGACCTCTATGTCGTGACGTTGGTGCTCTCCGCGTTGGCGGTGACTCTGCTCATCGCACCGGTGAGCTTTCACCGCATCGTGTTCCGCCTGGGGCTCAAGGGTCCGCTTGTGGAGGCGGCTGACCTGTTGGCGAAGCTGGGCCTGCTCGCCCTCGCGGCTTCCATGACCTGCGCCGTGCTGCTCGTGCTCGACGTCGTCCTGCACTCGTGGGTCGCCTGGGCGCTGTCGGCGTTGGCGGCCTGCTGGTTCGCCGGCTTCTGGTATTCGTGGCCGCTGACCGTGCGTGCCCGCGCCCGCCGCCACGGCGTCGAAGCGGCAGACCTCTCCGGCGCCTGACGACCGCTTGTGCTCACCTCGTCAGCGTGGCGCGAGCACCGGCGCGGCGGTTCCCTGCCCTTGCGCCATGGCCCGCACCAGCTCGGTGAGCGCGTCCTCGACCGTGCGCGTCGGCTCCCAGCCGAGCTCCGTGCGGGCCTTCGTGGTGTCGAGCAGCGGCAGACATCTCGCGAGGTCGAGCCACCCCTCGTCCGTCGGCTGCAGGTGCGCGCGCCACGACAGGGCCACCGTGGCGCGCAGGACGGCGAAGGGCAGCGGCAGCCGCCTGGCGTCGAACGCGTCAGCGATACGCGCGGGGGTCAGCGCGTCGGTCGCGGCGAAGTTGAACGCGCCCGGGCTCCGACGCTCGATCAGGGCGACGATGCCGGCCGCGAGGTCGTCGGCATGGACGGCGCTCGCGATCATGCTGGCGGGCACGGGCAGCACGGGCAGCGCGCGCACCAGGCCGAGAGCACGCGCCCACGGACCGAGGAAGTAGCGCCCGATCTCGGCACCGGCGGACCCCTGCAGCACCAGGCCGGGGCGGAGCCGGGTGATGACCGGGCCGCCCGCCGCCTCGGCCGCGTCGAGCAGCCGCTCGACGGCCACCTTGTGCCTGCTGTAGCCGGACGTCGCGATGCCGGTGGTCGGCCAGTGCTCGTCGGCCGTCGGCTTTGCCGCCTCGTCCGATGCGGGCTCGGCGACCGGGCCGTAGGCGCCGACGGACGAGGCCTGGATCACCTGGGCGGCACCGGCCTGCCGGGCGGCGGCGAGGGCACGAGCCGTGCCGTCGATGTTGGTGCGGGCCAGGACCTGCTCGTGGCGGCCCGGCTGGATCGCCCAGGCCAGATTGACCACGGCGTCAGCACCCACCATGAGCTGGTGCAGCGGATAGGCCGACGAGGCCGACGCGATGTCCGCGGAGGTCCAGCTCGCCATGTCATAGGGCTCGACGGCAGCGTCCGCCGCGGTCACCGGTGGCCGGCGGGCCACCCCTAGAACCTGCCAGTCGGGGTGCGTCGCGCGCAGGGCCCGCAGGAGGGCGGTTCCCACGTTGCCGGTGCCGCCCAGGATCACGACCCGCATGCTCAGTCGGCCGTACGCGCTCGGGCGCCGCTGCGCAGCCGCTGCGGGTCGATCTCGCGCCCGGGGTGGCGCGCGAGGTATTCGTCCTCCAGCTCGCGGGTGCGGATGGTGTGCGCCGCCAGGGCGTCATCGGACCCATGGCGAAGCGTCTCCGTGCGGGTCTCGTGCAGGTGCCCCAGCTCGCGCAGCAGATCTTCCTCGGACAGGGCCTCGCTCGGCTGGTGCGCCATCGCGAATCTCCTCGGTGTGTGTCTTTCCAGGTCGGAGCCGGCCTACCCACCAGACAAGGCTCTGACCATGTCCGGCCCGTCACGGTCCGGCGCGGCCCGCCCCGGGCTCAGACCGAGCGACGAGCCGAACGGCTCGAGATGCGGGCAGCCCCGGAGAAGTCCAAGATCGGTTTGAGCCGGTTCGTCGCTTGGGCATGGCTCGTGGGGGAGCAGCTTGCGCATCGAGGCTCTCCACGCGAAAACACACCTCTCTCTGGACCCCGGAGTGGTTATGCGAGTGCTCGGGATCAACGCTGTCTTCCACGACCCTGCGGCGGCTCTGGTCGTCGACGGCCGTGTCGTGGCCGCCGCAGAGGAGGAGCGGTTCACCCGGCGCAAGCACGGGCACGCGAACAACGCCTTCGCTGCCTGGGAGCTGCCCGAGCACGCGATGCGGTGGTGCCTGGCCAAGGCAGGGATCGAGGCGAGCGACCTCGATGCGGTCGCCTACTCCTTCGACCCGGCGCTTTGCAACATCGACGAGCG
Organism: uncultured Motilibacteraceae bacterium; assembly: GCA_964236445.1. Classification (GTDB taxonomy): domain Bacteria; phylum Actinomycetota; class Actinomycetes; order Motilibacterales; family Motilibacteraceae; genus CAXSDR01. The sequence goes on from CAXSDR010000083.1 coordinate 4,023, forward strand.
GGCGGCCGGCGACCCGTGGGAGTGGCTGCGCGTGCGCTACGCGGAGCGGGCCCCGCAGTTTCTCGCCAGCGCCCTGCCGGGGCTCGACCCCGCCATCGTGCGCTTCGTCCCGCACCACGTCGCGCACGCGGCCAGCGCGGGTCTCGGTGGTCCCGACCGCGACGCGGCCGTGCTCGTGCTCGACGGCCGCGGCGAAGCCGCCAGCGGCCTCGTCGGGCGCTATGTCGACGGGAGCCTCGATGTCTTCCACACGCAGTCGCTGCCGCACTCGCTGGGCCTGCTCTACGAGGACCTGACCGCTCACCTCGGCTTCCACCGCAGCAGCGACGAATACAAGGTCATGGCCCTGGCGTCCTACGGCCGGCCCCGCTTCCTGCCGGAGCTACGCGAGCTGGTGCGCACGACCGGGGACGGCGGTTTCGTCACCGAGGCGGTCGACTGGGCGTCGCTCGCCAAGGCGCGTCGCGATGGCGAGGAGTTCAGCCCCGAGTCGGCCGATCTCGCCGCCAGCGTGCAGACCCGACTCGAAGAGGTGCTCCTCGAGCTCGCCGGGTGGCTCCACGACCGCACGGGTGCTCGCACGCTGGCCATGGCCGGTGGTGTGGCGCTCAACTGTGTGGCGAACAGCCGTATCTACGACGAGACGCCCTTCGAGCAGGTGTGGGTGCAACCGGCCGCCGGCGATGCGGGCACCGCGCTCGGCGCCGCCCTGGCGGTCGCGCACGACCTGGGGGAACACACCTCCCCGATGGGCAGCCCCGCACTGGGGCGCAGCTGGGACGACGCCGAGCTGGAGCGGGTCCTGCGGACCGCCAAGGTGCCCTACGAGCGACCTGCCGACGTCGCCGAGACCGTGGCCGAGGTCCTGGCCTGCGACGGCGTCGTCGCGTGGTTCCAAGGTCCGGCCGAATACGGGCCGCGCGCCCTGGGGCATCGCAGCCTGCTGGCTCACCCCGGCAGCCTCGGCAACGTCGAGCGGCTCAACGACGTCAAGGGTCGCGAGCAGTTCCGCCCCGTGGCGCCCATGGTCCTCGCAGCCCGTGCCGCCGAGATCTTCACCCGCGGCCCCCTGCCGAGCCCCTACATGCTCTTCGTGCACGACGTGGAAGACAGCTGGCGCGACCGGATCCCTGCGGTTGTCCACGTGGACGGGACTGCGCGCGCGCAGACCGTCGATCCGGTGGACGAGCCGCTCGTCGCCCGGATGCTCGAGGCCTTCGCAGCCCGCACCGGCCTACCCTGCGTCGTCAACACCAGCCTCAACACCGCAGGCCGCCCGATGGTCGACAGCCCGCAGGATGCGCTCGAGCTGTTCGGCGGCGCGCCTGTCGACCTGCTCGCGCTCGGTCCGTTCGTGGTGCGCCGGGCACGCCCCACCGCCGGGGAGCCGGCGTGAGCGACGCCCTCTCCTACGCCGTCGTCGTCCCTACGCTCGGACGGGCGACGCTGCGCGCCCTGCTCGCTGCCCTCGTCGAGTGCGCCGGTCCGCGCCCCGAGCTCCTCGTGCTCGTCGACGACCGGCCTGAGCCACACGCCGACAACGCCGACCTGCAGTCGGCCCGCCGGCTCTGCGAGGCGTACGCGCCGGTGCTGGTGCTCGCCGGTGGGGGCCGGGGCCCGGCCTCGGCCCGCAACATCGGGTGGCGAGCGGTGGCCCGCGACGTCGCATGGGTCGCTTTCCTCGACGACGACGTGGTCCCGGCGCACGACTGGGCCCAGCGGCTCGCGGACGACCTCGGCGGGGTGACGGACAACGTCGCGGGAAGCCAGGGACGCGTCGTCGTCCCGCTGCCGGGTGACCGGCGTCCCACCGACGCCGAGCGGGTCACCGCTGGGCTGGCCCACGGGCGCTGGATCACCGCCGACATGGCCTACCGACGTGAGGCGCTCGACGCGGTCGGCGGCTTCGACGAGCGGTTCCCCCGGGCCTACCGCGAGGACGCCGACCTCGCGCTGCGCGTCGAGACCACGGTCGGTCGGCTCGTGCTCGGGACCCGCTCGGTGACGCACCCGGCGCGCGACGTGCCGTGGTGGCACAGCGTCCGCGTCCAGGCGGGCAACGCCGACGACGTGCTCATGGCGCGCATGCACGGTCCCGAGTGGCGCGAGCGGGCCGACGTGCCGCCCGGTCGCCGCCCGCGCCACGTCGTCACCGTCGCCTCGGCCGGCGCTGCGATCGCCCTGCTCGCGGTGGGGCGCATGCGTCCGGCGTCGGTGGCGGCCCTGACGTGGGCCGGGCTGACCGCGGAGTTCGCCTGGGCCCGCATCGCGCCTGGTCCGCGTACGGCGCGCGAGGTCGCCCGGATGCTCAGCACCTCGGTTGTCATCCCGTTCTCGGCCACGGCGCACTACGCCGGCGGCCTCCGTCGGTGGCGGGCCTCACCACCGTGGCAGGTGCCGCCGGCGGCGGTGCTGTTCGACCGTGACGGCACGTTGGTCCACGATGTCGCCTACAACGGCGACCCGGCGCTCGTCCGGCTCACGCCCGGGGCGCGGGAAGCCGTCCAGCGCGTACGCCGCCTGGGCATCCCCGTCGGCCTGGTGACCAACCAGAGCGGAATCGCGCGCGGGCTGCTCGAGCCCGCGCAGGTCGACGCGGTCAACGCACGTCTCGCCGAGCTGGTAGGCGGTTTCGACACGGTCCAGATCTGCCCCCACGGCGAGGGCGAGGGCTGCGCCTGCCGCAAGCCCGCGCCGGGCATGGTCCACCGCGCGGCCGCAGCGCTCGGCGTGCCGGTCGAGCGGGTAGCCGTCGTGGGTGACATCGGCGCCGATGTCGCAGCCGCCCGCGCTGCCGGCGCGCGCGGCGTGCTGGTCCCGACCGCCACCACCCGGGCCGAGGAGATCAGCGAGGCAGCAGCGCTGTCGCAGGTCGCTCCGGACCTCGCCGGGGCGATGGACCTGCTCCTGGGTGCCGGCAACCCCGGCCCGGTGACCCGATGAGCGGTCGCACCGTCCTGTGCGTACGCCTCGACAGTCTCGGCGACGTCCTCGTCACGGGCCCGGCGATCCGCGCCGTGGCGGCGGGTGCTGACCGGGTGGTCCTGCTCGCGGGGCCCCAGGGCGCAGCGGCCGGCAGGCTGCTGCCAGGCGTCGACGACGTGCTCGTGTGGGCGTGCCCGTGGATCGTCGGTGACCCTCAGCCCGTGAGCGCGGCCGACGTGGGTGCGCTCGTGGCGTCGGTGCGCGCCGCGTGCGTGGACGAGGCCGTCATCTTCACCAGCTTCCACCAGTCGGCGCTGCCGACGGCACTGCTGCTGCGCATGGCCGGGGTCGCGCGCATCAGCGCCATCAGTGCCGACTACCCCGGGTCGCTGCTCGACGTGCGCCACCAGGTCGAGGAGAGCATCGATGTCCCCGAGCCGGAGCGGCACCTGGCGTTGGCCCGGGCAGCGGGCTTCGCCCTGCCCCTGGCGGACGACGGGCGGCTGGCCGTCACCCGCCCGCTGCCCGACGTTTCGAGATTCCTCCCCGGTGCGAGCGCTCCCTACGTCGTCCTGCACCCGGGAGCGTCCGTCCCCGCACGGGCGTGGCAGCCGCGGCGGTGCGCGGAGGCGGTCGAGCTGCTCGCCGACGAGGGCTGGGCGGTTGTCGTGACGGGCGGCCCGCACGAGACGGCGCTGACAGCGCAGGTCGCCGGGCAGCGTGGTGTCGATCTCGGCGGGCGGACCACGTTGGCCGAGTCGGCAGCGGTGCTCGCCTCTGCCCGCGCCGTCGTCGCCGGCAACACCGGGCCGGCACACCTTGCGGCCGCGGTCGGCACGCCGGTGGTCTCCCTCTTCGCGCCGACGGTGCCCGAAGTCAGGTGGGCGCCCTACGGCGTGAGCTGTGTCCTGCTCGGCGACCAGCACGCGCCGTGCAGGGGCACGAGGGTGCGGACGTGCGTCGTTCCGGGGCACCCGTGCCTGGGCGAGGTGACGGCTCAGGACGTCGCCGCAGCGGTCGAGAAGCTGGCGCAGGGACCGGCATGAGGATTCTGCTGTGGCACGTGCACGGCTCGTGGACGACGTCGTTCGTGCAGGGCCCGCACGACTACCTCGTGCCCGTCGTCCCGGGTCGGGGACCCGACGGTGCGGGCCGGGCGAGAACGTGGTCGTGGCCGAGCACCGTCGTCGAGGTGACGCCCGAGCAGCTGCGCGACGCCGACATCGACGTGGTCGTCCTGCAGCGGCCCGGTGATGCGGCCCTGGTCAGGCAGTGGTGCGGTCGAGAGCCGGGACGGGACGTCCCGGCGGTCTATCTCGAGCACAACACGCCCAAGGGCGAGGTGCCCAGCACCCGTCACCCCATGGCAGAGCAGACCCTGGTGCCGCTCGTGCATGTCACGCACTTCAATTCCGTGATCTGGGATTCAGGCATTGCTCCTCAGGTGGTCATCGAGCACGGGATCGTCGACCCCGGTGACCGCTACACCGGAGAGCTGGCGCGCATCGGCATCGTCCTCAACGAGCCCGTGAGGCGTGGGCGCGTCACCGGGAGCGACCTCATCGGCCGCTTCAGCGACGTGGCCCCGGTCGATGTCTTCGGAATGCGCCTCAGCGGACTGCATGAGCGCTATGCGCTCGAGCCCGAGCGGGTGGTCCTGCACGAGAACCCGCCGCAGCACGTCATGCACGACGAGCTGGCGCGACGCCGGGTCTATGTCCATCCGCTGCGCTGGACTTCACTCGGGCTCTCGCTGGTCGAAGCCATGCATCTCGCCATGCCCGTGGTCGTGCTGGCGACCACGGAGGCGACGCAGGCCGTCCCGCCCGAAGCGGGATGCATCACGACCCGGCTCGACGTCCTCACGTCGGCCGCACGACTGTTCGTCAATGACGCGCAAGCGGCCCGCGCCGCGGGCAAGGCCGCTCGCTCAGCAGCGCTCCAGCGCTACGGCCTGGCCCGCTTCCTGCACGACTGGAACGCAATTCTGGAAGAGGTGACGCGGTGATGGCTGCTCTCAAGATCGCCATGGTGTCCGAGCACGCGAGCCCCCTGGCCGACGTCGGGGGAGTGGATGCAGGCGGCCAGAACGTGCATGTCGCCGCGCTGAGTGCCGCACTCGTGAAGCTCGGTCACGAGGTCACGGTGTTCACCAGGCGGGACTCCGCCGGGGTGCCCGAGCGGGTGCTGACCGACGACGGCTATCTCGTCGAGCACATCACGGCCGGCCCGGCCGAGCACGTGGCCAAGGACGCGCTCCTGCCCCTGATGCGTGACTTCGCCGCCCAGCTGGCGGCCCGCGTCGCCGAGGAGGAGTTCGACGTCATGCATGCGCACTTCTGGATGAGCGGTCTCGCGGCTCTCGTGGCGACCCGTGACACCGGCATCCCGGTGGTCCAGACGTTCCACGCGCTCGGCACGGTGAAAGCCCGCCACCAGGGCACCGACGACACCAGCCCCGCAGGCCGGCTGCGGGTCGAGCGGGCGGTGGCCCGCGACGTACGCCGCATCGTCGCGACGTGCACAGACGAGGTCGGCGAGCTCGTGCGCATGGGGGCCCGTCGCTCGAGCGTCGCCGTCATCCCTTGCGGGGTCGACATCGCGCACTTCCGGCCCGACGGTCCTCGGGCGTCGTTGCCCACCGATGGCGCGGGCCGGCACCGGCTGCTCGTCGTGGGCCGGCTGGTGCAGCGCAAGGGTGTCGACGACGCCATCCGGGCCCTGGCCCAGGTGCGTGACGCCGAGCTGGTCATCGCCGGCGGTCCGACTGCGGCACGGCTCGACGACGACCCCGAGGTCGCTCGGCTGCGTGCGGTTGCCGCCCGCCACGGCGTGCTCGACCGCGTCGTCTTCCTCGGTCAGGTGAGCCGGGCAGACATGCCGGCGGTGCTGCGGGCATGCGACGTCCTCGTCACGGTGCCGTGGTATGAACCCTTCGGAATCACCGCACTGGAAGCGATGGCCTGCGGCCTGCCGGTCGTGGCGAGCGCAGTCGGAGGTCTGCAGGACACCGTCATCGACGGCGCGACCGGCATGCTCGTCCCGCCCCGCCGCCCCGACGAGCTCGCACGCACGCTGCGCCGCCTGCTCGCCGACCCGATGCGTCGGCAGGGCTACGGCTATGCCGGCCTCGACCGGGCCACGGCTCGCTACAGCTGGGCGCGCGTCGCCGCCGACACCGAGCTGGTCTATCAGGGCGTCGCGGCGCGCACGATCGATCTCCGCTCGCACGATGCGGAGCTGGCGCGATGAGCGAGTGCACGCCGGTGGGCCCCTCGCACCTCGCCGCCCTCGGCAATGCGCTCGCGGCGTTCGGGCACGCCGTCGAGACGACCGGGCGCTGGGGCGAACACCTGTCCCGAGTGCTCCCCGCGGGGGCGCGGCTGCTCGCCGTCGGCAACGGCGGCAGCGCCGCCCAGGCGCAGCACCTCACGTCGGAGCTGGTCGGGCGCTACCGCGACGACCGGCGTGCCTTCAGCGCCATCGCCCTGCACGCCGAGAGCTCGGCCGTCACCGCGCTCGTCAACGACTACCCCGTGGAGCAGCTGTGGGCGCGGCAGGTCGAGGCTCACGGCCGGCCCGGCGATGTGCTCGTCTGCCTCTCCACCAGTGGGCGCAGCCCGAACGTCGTCGCGGCGGCACGGCGCGCCCGTGAGATCGGCCTCACCACCTGGGCGTTCACCGGGCCCGCACCCAACCCCCTGGCCGCCGCCAGCGACGATGTCGTCGTGGTCGACTCGCCATGGACGGCGACGGTCCAGGAACTGCACCTCGTGGGCCTGCATCTGCTGTGCGCCGCCCTCGACCAGGCCCTCGGCGTGATCCCCTCGGAGCAGCACGGCTGCGTGCTCGACCTGAGCGGCGTCCATCCTGTCGCCTCCGTCGCGGTGAGCGTGTGAGCGGGCCGCTGGTCGTCCTGGGTGACGTGCTGCTCGACATCGACGTCGTCGGCACGGTGGAGCGCGTTGCCCCCGATGCCCCGGTCCCCGTGCTCGACGTGACCGACGAGATCGAGCGGCCGGGTGGGGCGGCACTCGCCGCGCTGCTGGCGGCACAGGACGGCCGTGAGGTCGTCCTGATCGCGCCGGTGGCGGACGATGCTGCCGGCGACCGGTTGCGCGCTCTGCTCGCGCCGCACCTGACACTCGTCGCCGTGCCCTGGAACGGCTCGACGCCGGTGAAACGGCGCGTACGCGCGGCAGGCCAGTCCCTGGTGCGCCTCGACACCGGCGGTCGCGCGGGCGCCGTCGGCAGGCTTCCGGCACCGGCGCTGGCCGCTCTGGGCTCGGCCGCGGCGGTTCTGGTATCGGACTACGGCCGGGGCGCTGCACAGGCGTGGGGCGTGCAGGCGCGGGCCACGGCGGGCCGTGCGCCGCTCGTCTGGGACCCGCACCCGCGGGGCCCTCGGCCCTGCGCGGGCGCCACACTGGTGACCCCCAACGATTCCGAGTCGAGACGAGCCGCCGCGGGCTTCGGAGTGCCGACGGACGAGGACGGCATCGACGCCGTGAGCAGGCGAGCAGACGTCCTCGTCGCCGGCTGGGGCGTCGGCGCCGTCGCCATCACGCGCGGCGCGCGAGGCGCCCTCGTGTCGCACGGCTCGGGCGCTCCGCTCGTCGTGCCGGCGGTCGCTACGGCCGCGGGTGACCCGTGCGGCGCCGGCGACCGGTTCGCCGCGACGGCGGCCTGCCTGCTCGCGGACGGCGCGCTGACCACCGAGGCGGTCCAGGGAGCGGTCGAGGCCGCGTCGGCATTCGTCGCCGCAGGAGGTGCGGCGGGCGTGACGCTGCCTTCCTGCGACTCAGGACGGGTCACGCCTGCAACAGCCGGTGACGACGTCCGGCCGCGAGACAGCGCAGTGCAGCTCGCGCGTCGCATCCGCAGCGGTGGCGGCACGGTCGTGGCCACCGGTGGCTGCTTCGACCTGCTGCATGCGGGTCACGTCTCGACGCTTCGTGCCGCCCGGGCGCTGGGCGACTGCCTCATCGTCTGCCTCAACAGCGACAGCTCGGTGCGCCGGCTCAAGGGGTCGGGTCGACCCTTGCAGTCCGAAACAGACAGGCGAAGTCTGCTTCAGGCGCTGGAATGCGTCGATGCGGTGATGGTCTTCGACGAGGACACCCCTGCTGACGCGCTTTCCCGGCTCCGGCCGCACGTGTGGGCCAAGGGCGGGGACTATGCAGGAGTCGAGCTCCCCGAGTCGGCGCTGCTCCAGACCTGGGGCGGGACCTCGGTCGTTCTTCCCTACCTCGTCGGTCGGTCGACCACGAGTCTCGTCGGCACCGCACGCGATGGCGTGCGCACGAATGGAGTGCATCAGTGAGCTCGCGCACCTTGCAGGGTCGCAACGTCCTCATCACCGGCGGGTCCTCGGGGCTCGGAGCAGCGCTGATCGAGGCCGTACGCGCCGACGGTGGCACCCCCTGGGTCCTCGACCGCGTCGCGCCGCAGAGCGAGGTCGAGCACGAGATCGTGGATCTTGGCGACCCGCGAGCAGCAGAGGCAGCCGTCGCCGAGGTCGTCGGGCGCGCGGGCACGCTCGACGCCGTCGTGACCGCGGCCGGCACCGACCGGTGCGGCCGGATCGAGGACGTCCCCGGTGAGGACTGGGACCGCGTCGTCATGGTCAACCTGCTCGGCACCGCCGCCGTCGTCCGCGCGGCGATGCCCGCCCTGCTCGCGTCGCGCGGCAAGGTCGTGACGATCGCCTCGACCCTTGGCTGGCGGGCGCTGTCCGACGCCACCGCCTACTGCGCGTCGAAGTTCGGGGTGGTGGGCTTCACCCGCGCCCTCAATGCCGAGACGCAGGGCCGCATCGGGGTCACCCTGGTGCTTCCCGGCGGCATGCAGACGGCATTCTTCGACGACCGGGACCCGCAATACAAGCCGGGTCCCGATGCCAAGCTCAACAATCCCCAGGACGTGGCCCAGGTGATCCTGATGGCGCTCAACCAGCCCGAAGGGTGTGAGCTGCGCGAGGTGATGGTCTCCGCGAGTGTCGAGCCTTCGTGGCCCTAGCCCTCGTCCTGCGCGCGCTCGGGCTCGGTGACCTGCTCACCGGCGTAGCAGCACTTCGCGGGGTGCGCGCAGCCCTGCCCGACCATGAGCTCGTGCTCGTCGCTCCTGCGTGGCAGCAGCCGCTCGTCGCCATGACCGGGGCGGTGGACCGGCTCGTCCACCACGACGGCCTACGCGGTCTCGGCACCTTTGCGTGGGAGGGGCCGCGGCCGGACGTCGCGGTCAACCTGCACGGTGCCGGACCTGAGTCGCACCGTCTGCTGCTCGCGACCAGACCTCGGCGGCTCGTCGCCTTCGACAACGACCGCGTGCCGTTCTCCGGGCCGCCGTTCGCGCCGCCCGCGCCTGATCGCGAGCACCGAGCCGAGCACGAGGTGGCCCGCTGGTGTCGGCTGGTGCAGGCCGAGCTCGGTCCCGCCGACCCCGACGCGCTGCTGCTCACGGCGCCGGACCCGGTCGCGGCCGGGCCGGGAGCTGTTGTCATCCATCCCGGTGCGGCCCACGCCGCACGGCGCTGGCCCGCCGAGCGGTTCGCCCAGGTGGCGCGCGCGCTCGTCGCCTCGGGCAGGCAGGTCGTCGTCACCGGGAGCGCGGGGGAGCGCCAGCTGGCCAGAGAGGTCGCTGCCGCAGCAGGGCTGCCGTCAGATGTGGTGCTGGCGGGATCGACCGATGTGCTAGAGCTGGCCGCGCTCGTGGCGGGCGCCACCTGTCTCGTGAGCGGGGATACCGGAATCGCACATCTGGCATCGGCCCTCCGCACGCCGTCGGTCGTGCTGTTCGGGCCGGTGTCGCCGCAGGTGTGGGGCCCACCTCGGCGCCCCCAGCACGTCGTGCTCTGGCACGGCACCGGTGACGGAGACCCCTGGGCTGAGACGCCCGACCCGGCACTCCTGCAGATCTCGGTGTCGGAGGTGCTCGCGGCTGTCGGACGCGTCATCGCGCTACCCCCTCAGGGCGACCCGCGACGAGCGCGGTCTTGAGACAGCGGCGCCCGCCTGCCCACGCTGCCGACCTTCGACGGGTCCCCTGGTGACGCGTACGTCCACGGCCCAGTTGCTGCGCTTCGGTACGTCCCACACGTGGACCACGTCGATGGTCCAGTACGCCTCTCGCCCCGTCGGGCAACGCTGTCGGCGGAGTCGGCCACCGAGGGACGACCAGCCCGATGACGATCGCGGCAACGAGAGCAGAGCGACGCCATTGCTCCCGCCCCAGCCATCTTGCGCAGTTTCGCCGTCACGGATCCTCCAGCTGCAGCTACACGGCACGGGCATGTCCCGGCGCGTCGGGCTGGCGCCCAGGGCTCACACCGCCGGCGGCGCCGCGAGGTGAAGGACCTTCGTCGTCGTCATCTCGTCGAGCAGCTCCGGGCCATAGCCGAATCCGGCGCCCGAGAAGCGCTGCGGCTGTGCGGCCCCACCAGGCGCACCGCCGAACACGGCGTTGACCTTCACGGTGCCGACAGGCAGCTCGCGCCAGGCCCGTTGCGCGTGGGCCATGTCGGCGGTCAGGACGGTCGCTGCAAGACCGTAGGAGCTGTCTGCCGCCGCGGCGAGGGCCGCCTCGAAGGACGCGACGACACGGACGGGTGCCACCGGCCCGAACGTCTCCTCGCGCATCACGGTCATCGCCTCGGTGCAACCCGCCAGGACCGTGGCGGGATAGAAGGCACCGGGCCCCGTCGGCACCTCGCCGCCGCACAGGACCGTCGCGCCGAGGGCGCGCGCCTCCTCGACCTGACCATGCACGAGGTCGCGCAGCCGCGCATCGACGAGCGGACCCATGGACCACGCCCGCGCCTCCACCACGAGGGCATCGAGGAAGGCTGCGGCGACCTCGGCGTGCACATAGATGCGCTCGACCGATGTGCAGATCTGTCCCGCATTGGCGAAGGCGCCGATGGCGGCCTGCGCGGCCGCCCAGCCCGGGTCGACGCCGGCGTCCACGATCAGGGCGTCGTTGCCGCCGTTCTCCAGCAGCGCCTTCGCCCCGGACGCTGCTGTCGCCGCGGCAATGGCACGTCCGGTTGCCGTGGAGCCCACGTGGGCGACGACGTCGACCGACTCCGATGCCGCGAGCAGGGCGCCCGTGGAGCCGTCGCCGCTGACCACCGTGAGCACCCCCTGAGGAAGGCCCTCCTGCAGGATCTCGACCAGGCGCACCACCGATGAGGTGGCCCGCTCGCTCGGCTTGAGGACGACGGTGTTCCCCGTCACGAGCGCCGCACCGACGAGCCCGCAGGCGACGGCGACAGGGTCGTTCCAGGGCACGATCGCGGCGACGACGCCACGGGGCGCGGCCAGCATGAGGTCGGTAGCGCCCCAGCCGCCCTGCAGGGCCCGTCCGCGGTGCAACGGCCCGAGCTCGGCGTACTGCGCGAGCGTCGCGGCCCCGGCGAGGACACCACCGAGGGCGTCGTCCCCGGGCTTTCCCATGTCGGTGGTGGTGAGCGTGGCGAGCTCCGCCGCTGCTGCGCGTACGCGTGCCGCCGCCCCTGCCAGCCAGACACCCCGGTCGGCGGGAGGCGTACGCGCCCACCCTCCCGCCGCTTCTCGGGCCGCGTCGACAGCTGCCGAGACCTCCGCCGACCCGCCGATCTGCACCTCGCCGACGGGTTGGCCCGTCGCCGGGTCACACACCTGCAGGACTGGGTGGCGCTCCTGCCGTGAGCCTGCGTGGTTCGGGCTGATCGCCTTCGGCGAGGTCGTCGTCATGAGGAAGATCGTGACCCGAGGGGCGCCCGTCAAACGAGACGACCGGCACCCCGACGCGGTGCCGTCGGCCCTGCGGGGCCGGCGACGGATGCATGTGCGGGAGCGGGGAAGGGCTGACACGATGTCGTCGGAGGAACGGTCCCTCCAGAAGACGGTCCCTCATGAACGGTTGCCGATGAAGCCCGCCACAGCCCTGACGATCATGCAGCGCCTGACGTCGACGCTGCTCGAGCAGCTCGAGTCCGCCTCGGTTCTCGACCGGGTCGTGTTGCCCCTCGCCGACAAGGTTCGCGCCTCGCTGGCGACGAAGCCCCTCGCAGCCGATGTGCTGCACGGTGTCCCGGCCGGCCATCCGGTCCATCCGGCGCTCGTGCTGTTGCCCGCCGGTGCGTTCCTGTCTGCGGGTGTCCTGGACGCGGTCCCCGGCACGGGCACCGCGGCGCCGGTGCTCATCGGCCTAGGGATGGCGTCCTCGGTGCCGGCGATGGCTGCGGGTCTCGCCGACTGGAGCCGGCTCCACCCGCAGCAGCAGCGCGTCGGGCTCGTGCACGCCGGAGCGAACGGCGCCGCGCTCGTGCTCTACGCCGCGAGCCTGAGTGCCAGGTTGCGGGGCAACCGCACGCGGGGCAAGGCCTACGGGTGGGCCGGCCTCGCCGCGGTGTCGGCGGGCGGCTATCTCGGCGGACACCTGGCCTACCACCAGGCGGCGGGCGCCAACCACGCGGAGCACGTTGCCCACGTCCTCCCCGCCGGCTGGCACGAGATGGGCCCGCTCTCGGACCTGCCCGACGGCAGACCGGTGCGTCGGCTCCTCGGCGAGGTGCCCGTCCTGCTGCTGCGACGCGGGCCGTCCGTCTCGGCGCTCGCCGACGCGTGCAGCCATCTCAGCGGCCCGCTGCACGAGGGCGAGCTCTCCGACGTCGACGGCGAGACGTGCATCGCGTGTCCCTGGCACGGCAGCGTGTTCCGGCTGCATGACGGTGCCGTCGTGCACGGACCCGCAACCGCGGCGCAGCCCGCCTTCGCCACCCGGGTGGTCGGCGGCCAGGTGGGGGTGTCGCTGCGGAACGCCGATGGCTGATCCCGCCGCACCCGGTCGGCACCCGCGCCCGGTCGCGGTGGCCGCAGTGCCGGAGCGGATTGCGTCGGACACCGCCCCACCGGCACAGACCGGCTCGGGGCACGGGGCGCAGGGCGCGGTCATCACTCCCTACCGCGACGGGCCGCTGATCGTGCGCGGCACGTTCACGCTGGTCGATCCCGACGGGGTCGAGATCGACCCGGGGCGTGCGACGGTGGCCTTGTGCCGCTGCGGCAAGTCGTCACTGAAGCCCTTCTGCGACGGCAGCCACGTGCGAGCCGGCTTCCGCGCGCCGGCCTCGCCGTCGCGCCCCCGACCAGCCACGGCCCTGGGCGACGAGACGGCCGACCGACCCTAGGCATGCCCTAGGCAGCGCGGCTCCGGGCCGCGACCAGGGCGCTGGCGCCGCGGCTCCACGAC
>CAXSDR010000084.1:0-6878 GCA_964236445.1 uncultured Motilibacteraceae bacterium
CAGCTGACCACGGTGCTCGACCGGAGCGCGCTGGAGCACGTGACCGTGCTCGTCTCCGGCGGCCGTCGCGGCCTCGACGTCGAGCTCGCGCCGGCGGATCTCGTCGCACTGCTCGGCGCGCGGGGCGCCTCGATCTGCCGCTCGCGCTGAGACCTCAGTCCGTGGCCGGGGCGCTCGGCTCGTCGTGCGCGATATCCGGTGATGTCCTGGCGCGCCGGCGCGCGAGGTGCCGCTCGGCTCGCTCATCGACGAAGCCGAGGCTCAACGAGAAGAACGCCGTTGTCGCCGCGATGGCCCACACCGGCAGCGCGCCCTGGGAGCGCAGCCGCAGTCGCGCCGTGACGTGCGTGCCGATCTTGCTCGCGGTCGCCTGGGCATCGGTCGGCACCGAGCGTCCGCCGAGGTATTCGCCGAAGCGCCAGGCCAGGAAGGTGCCCAGGGCACAGCTCAGCAGCAGCCCGAGCAGGGCAGGCAGCCCGGTGCGCCCCCGCCACACGAACACCGCGATGCCGGTCAGCAGGCCGACGACCGTCGCGATGACCGTGAACCAGCCATCGGCGCCGAAGAACGCCGCCGGGGCGCTGTCGGTGTAGCGCAGCCCGTCGGAGGCGACGACGAGGACGGGGCGCGGGGCGACGGCATACCACACCAGGCCGGCGAGCGGCCCGAGCAGCAGCCCGCTCGCCCCGACGCTCAGCAACGTGACGGCGTCGGCGCGCAAGCCTGACGCCCGAGACGACGCGGGCACGTCGGTGGCGCGACCCGGCCGGCTGCGCAGGCTCAGCCGAGGCACGACGATCCCAACAACGCCTTGAGGTCGCCGAAGAGGGCCGGTGACGGCGTCACCCGCAGCCGGTCGTCGAGGCGGAGCAGGGTCGTACGCGCGCTGGACTGCAGCTGCAGGTGGACTTCGGTGACGCCCGGGTGAGTCACCAGGACATCCTTGAGCCGCTCGACCACAGGCGGCGTGCACCGCACCGTGGGCAGCGTGATGCGCACCGGCCCGCGGGGACCCTCGCTGAGGTCGGGGACGGTGAGCTCCATCGCGATGAGCTTCGGCACGTCGTCGCGCCGGTCGAGGCGTCCCCGCACGACGACCACGGCGTCCTCGGCGAGCGCTGTGGCGACGAGCTGGTAGGTGGCGGGGAAGAAGAGCACCTCGATCGCGCCTTCGAGGTCTTCCAGCGTCGCGATGGCCCAGGGATTGCCCTGCTTGGTCATCTTGCGCTGCAGGCCGGACACCATGCCGCCGACCGTGACGCTCGACCCGTCGGGGCGGTCGTCATCGGCCATGAGTGCCGCGATCGAGCAGTCGCTCGCGTTGGCCAGGATGTGCTCGATGCCGAGCAGCGGATGGTCGCTGACGTAGAGACCGAGCATCTCGCGCTCGAAGGCGAGCAGGACGGTCTTGTCCCACTCACCCACGCTGCGCGGCTCGTCGGGCACCGAGGGGCTGCCGTCCTCGTTGTCCTCCATCGCGCCGAACAGCGAGTCCTGCCCGATCGCCTCGTTGCGCTTGAGGTCGACGTATTCGTCGACATAGCGCTCATGGTCGGCGTGCAGGTTGCGCCGGGTCCAGCCCAGCGAGTCGAACGCTCCTGCCTTGACCAGCGACTCGATCACCCGCTTGTTGCAGACGACGAGCGGGACCTTGTCGAAGAAGTCGCGGGCACCCGTGAAGGCACCCCTGCTGGTGCGGGAGGAGCAGATCGCCTCGACGACGTTGGCGCCGACGTTGCGGATCGCGGTCAGCCCGAAGCGGATGTCGGACCCACGCGGCGTGTAGTTGGCGACGGACTCGTTGACGTCGGGCGGCAGGACCTTGATGCCCATGCGCCGGCACTCGGCGAGATAGAGGGCGCTCTTGTCCTTGTCGTCCTTGACGCTGGTGAGCAGCGCCGCCATGTATTCGGCCGGGTAGTTGGCCTTGAGGTAGGCGGTCCAGTAGGAGACCAGGCCGTAGGCGGCTGAGTGCGCCTTGTTGAAGGCGTAGTCGGAGAACGGCAGCAGGATGTCCCAGAGCGTCTTGATCGCGGCATCGGAGAAGCCACGGTCCTTCATGCCGCCTGCAAAACCGACGTATTCCTTGTCGAGGACCTCGCGCTTCTTCTTGCCCATCGCCCGGCGCAGCAGGTCGGCGCGCCCGAGGGAGTAGCCGGCCAGGTGCTGCGCGATCGCCATGACCTGCTCCTGATAGACGATCAGGCCGTAGGTCTGGCCCAGGATCTCGGCGAGCGGCTCCTCGAGCTCGGCGTGGATAGCGATGACGGGCTTGCGCCCGTTCTTGCGGTCGGCGTAGTCGTTGTGCGCGTTCGCACCCATGGGTCCGGGGCGGTAGAGCGCCCCGACGGCCGAGATGTCCTCGAAGTTGTCCGGACGCATGGAGCGGAGCAGCGCACGCATCGGTCCGCCGTCGAACTGGAAGACACCGAGAGTGTCGCCGCGGCCGAGCAGCTCATAGGTGACCGGGTCGTCGAGGGTCTGGGCGAGCGCGTCGAGGTCGACCGGGGCCTTGGAGTTGGCGACGATGTTCTCGAGGCAGTCGTCGATCACGGTGAGGTTGCGCAGGCCCAGGAAGTCCATCTTGAGCAGCCCGAGCGTCTCGCACGTGGGGTAGTCGAACTGCGTGATGATCGCGCCGTCCTGCTCCCGGCGCATGATCGGCACGTGGTCCATGAGCGGCTCGCTCGACATGATGACCGCGCAGGCGTGCACGCCCCACTGGCGTTTCAGCCCTTCGAGACCCATCGCTGTGTCGACGACCTTGGCGACCTCGGCGTCGGTGGCATAGAGGGTGCGGAACTCCCCCGCCTCGGAATAGCGCTTCTTCGTCGAGTCGAAGATGTCCTTGAGCGGGATGTCCTTGCCCATCACCGCCGGCGGCATCGCCTTGGTGATGCGGTCGCCCATGGCGAACGGATAGCCGAGGACGCGAGCCGAGTCCTTGACCGCCTGCTTGGCTTTGATCGTGCCGTAGGTGACGACCTGCGAGACCCGGTCGGAGCCGTACTTCTCGCTGACATAACGGATGACCTCGCCGCGGCGGCGCTCGTCGAAGTCGATGTCGACGTCGGGCATCGACACGCGCTCGGGGTTGAGGAACCGCTCGAAGAGCAGACCGTGCCGCAGCGGGTCGAGGTCGGTGATGCCCATGGCGTACGCCGCCAGCGACCCGGCCGCGGAGCCGCGACCCGGACCGACCCGGATGCCCTGCCTGCGGGCCCAGCTGATGAAGTCGGCGACCACCAGGAAGTAGCCGGGAAACCCCATCTGCAGGATGACGCCGACCTCGTAGTCGGCCTGACGGCGGACGTCGTCGGGAATGCCTCCCGGATAGCGCCAGAGCAGGCCGCGCTCGACCTCCTTGACGAACCACGTGTGCTCCGACTCCCCCGCCGGCACGGGAAATCGCGGCATGAGGTTGGCGCCCTCGGTGAACGTGGACTCGCACCGCTCGGCGATGCGCAGCGTGTTGTCGCACGCGTCCGGGAACTCCGACCACAGGGCGCGCATCTCCTCGGCGCTCTTGAGATAGAAGTCCTGCGCGTCGAACTTGAACCGGTTGGGGTCCGCGAGCGTGGATCCGGACTGCACGCAGAGCAGCACTTCGTGCGCGGTGTGGTCGCCCTTCTTGGTGTAGTGCAGGTCGTTGGTCGCCACGAACGGCAGGTCGAGGTCCTTGCCCAGGCGGATGAGGTCCTTGAGGGCTCGGCGCTCGATGTCGATGCCGTGATCCATCAGCTCGCAATAGAAGTTCTCCGCGCCGAAGATGTCGCGGAACTCGGAGGCGGAGGCGAGCGCGTCCTTGTAGCGGCCGAGACGCAGCAGCGTCTGGATCTCCCCCGACGCGCAACCCGTCGTGGCGATGAGGCCTTTGCCGTAGCGGTTGAGCAGCTCTCGGTCCATGCGCGGCTTGTAGAAGAAGCCCTCGAGGCTCGCCATCGACGACATGCGGAACAAGTTGTGCATGCCCTCGGTCGTCGAGGCCAGCATGGTCATGTGGGTGTAGGCACCGCTGCCGGAGACGTCGTCCTCGCCGCCGTTGCCCCACCGCACCCGCGTGCGGTCGCTGCGGTGAGTGCCCGGTGTGACGTAGGCCTCGGTGCCGATGATCGGCTTGAGCCCGTGCGCCTTCGCCTTCTTGTAGAAGTCGTAGGCCCCGAACACGTTGCCGTGGTCGGTCATCGCGATGGCCGTCTGGCCGAGTCTCACCGCCTCGGCGAAGAGGTCGTCGAGACGGGCGGCACCGTCGAGCATGGAGTATTCGGTGTGGACATGCAGGTGGGCGAAGCCTGGGGACGAGATCTCGCACCGTCCTCTCTGCTGCTGAGCTGGAGCCGCTGTCGCCGACTGACAACGGCAACCTTTGGAGCGTAGTCGGCGGGACGGACAAGCTCGTGTTCAACGAGGTCGCGTCTCAGGTGCCGTCGGTCTGCTCGGTGAAGTGGGCTCGTCCCCGCTTCGTCGATCCACTGCCTGCTCGGCAGCCGCTGCCTCGTCAGGGACTGGACAGCGGGTCGCGTCCGTAGCGCGCGACGAGGCGGCGGACCGGGCCGGCATCGCGCCCGGGGTCGACGGGCGGTGCGAAGAGCCCCTGGGCCGCACCTGCGGGGGCCATCTCCTCGGCCACCGCGACGAGCTCGCCGTCGAGGCCGTCGCCCTCGGGCAGGCCCGCGCCGCGCGACAGGTCCCAGGAGTGGACGACGAGATCCGCGATCATCTGCTGGCAATAGTGCACGGCCTGCGTGTCGCCGAAGGACAGGTGCACGGTGCGGCCGAGCGCGCCGTCTGCGTCGAAGGCACGCAGCGCCGCCTCGCCCGCCTCGTGCCAGGCACGGACGGCGTCGGCGACGGTCTCGCCCAGCTGGTCGCCGTCGAACCGGTCGCCCACCTGCGAGAGCGTGCGCCCGTCGAGCAGCGGCGGGACCCAGAGCTGCTCCACCGTGACGTGGTTCACCAGGGCACGCACGTCCCACTCGGTGTCGGGGGTGGGGGCGTCCCAGCGACCAGGCGGCACATGGCGTACGCGGTGGTCGAAGGCTTGGAGCGCACGGGCATAGAGCGTGGGGAGGTAGTCCGGATCGAAGCTCATCAGTGTGTGCCAGCCGCTCGGGTCGGCGTCATGACTCCTCGGCCACGACGTCGAGCGCGTGCTGCAGGTCTGCGGCGTAGGGCGACTCGAACACGACCCGCTCCCCCGTGGCCGGGTGGTCGAAGCCCAGGCGCACGGCGTGCAGCCACTGGCGCGTGAGCCCCAGGCGCTCGGCGAGGGCGGGGTCTGCGCCGTAGGTGATGTCACCGGCGCACGGGTGGCGCAGGGCGCTCATGTGCACGCGGATCTGGTGCGTGCGCC
The DNA here is from genome assembly GCA_964236445.1 of uncultured Motilibacteraceae bacterium. Classification (GTDB taxonomy): domain Bacteria; phylum Actinomycetota; class Actinomycetes; order Motilibacterales; family Motilibacteraceae; genus CAXSDR01. Next base: position 5,354 of record CAXSDR010000084.1, read on the forward strand.
CGGTCTCGAGCTCGATGTCGAGCAGGCTAGCGTGGCGGAAGGCCTCGATGGTGTCGTAGTGGGTGACGCTGTCCTTGCCACCGGCCACCACCGCCCACTTCCATTCTGCGCCGGGATAGCGGTCGATGGGCGCGTCGACGGTGCCGCGCGAGGGGTCGGGGTGGCCCTGCACGAGCGCGTGGTAGCGCTTCTCGACGGTGCGTTCCTTGAAGGCCCGCTTCAGCACGGTGTAGGCATGCTCGGACTTGGCGACCACCATCAGCCCGCTCGTGCCGACATCGAGGCGGTGCACCACCCCTTGGCGCTCCTCGGCTCCCGATGTCGAGATGCGGTAGCCCGCGCCGGCCAGCCCGCCGACGACAGAGGTGCCCAGCCACCCGACCGAGGGGTGCGCGGCAACCCCGGCGGGCTTGTCGACCACGACGATGTCGTCGTCGTCGTGCACGATGCGCAGGCCGTCGACGGTCTCGGCCGTGAGACGGAACGGCGGGGGCGGGGCCGGTAGCTCGACGACGAGCTCGGACCCGGCGAGCAGACGCAGCGACTTGGCCGCCGCCTGGCCGTCGACCTGGACGCGACCTTCGCCGATCAGCTCGGTGGCACGGGTGCGTGAGAAGCCGAACAGCCGCGCGAGGCCCGCATCGAGCCGTTCGCCCTCCAGACCCTCCGGCACCACGAGGCTGCGTACGTCACCCGGCTCAGCCATCGGCTCTGGCACCCGGCAGGAGGTGGTCGACGTCGGCGGCGGAGGCGTCGGAGCTCGACCCGCGAAAAGACAGCAGCACCATCAGGCACGCGCCCACCGTGATGGCCGAGTCGGCACCGTTGAAGATCGGGAAGTGCGGGAACTCCAGGAAGTCCACGACGTGCCCGCGCAGCAGTCCGGGGCTGCGCACCATGCGGTCGATGAGGTTGCCGACCGCGCCTCCGAGCAGGAGACCGAGCGCGACGGCCCACGGCGTCGACTGCAGGGTCCGCGCAGAGCGCACGATGACTGCGACGACGGTGAGGGCGATGACGCTGAGCACGAGGGTGCCGCCCTGCGCGACTCCGAACGCCGCGCCGGCGTTGCGGATCAGGTGCAGCTGGAGCACGTGCGGCACCAGGGTCAGGGGTGCACGGTCACTGAGCTTTGCCACCGCGAGCGCCTTGGCCACCTGGTCGACCAGCACGACTGTGGCAGCCACGAGGGACAGTACGGTGACGCGCCCCCGCCGCTGGGCAGCGGCCGGGCGTTGGGCGTGACTCAGCGACGCTCCTCGCGCTGCTTGCACGTGACGCACAGCGTGGCGCGCGGAAATGCCTGCAGCCGGGCCTTGCCGACGGGATTGCCGCAGCTCTCGCAGACGCCGTAGGTGCCGTCCTCGATGCGCGACAGCGCCCGCTCCGTCTGCTCGAGCATGTTGCGCGCATTGTTGGCCAGCGACATCTCGTGCTCGCGCTCGAACGTCTTGTTGCCGGCATCGGCCTGGTCGTCGCCGGCACCGTCGCCGCTGTCGCGCAGCAGGTCGGCGATGTCGCTCTC
>CAXSDR010000084.1:6978-16975 GCA_964236445.1 uncultured Motilibacteraceae bacterium
GGTCGTCGCCGGCACCGTCGCCGCTGTCGCGCAGCAGGTCGGCGATGTCGCTCTCCGCCTCGCGGACCTCTGCGTCGAGTCGCTCGTAGTCGGCGGTCAGCTCCGCGCGCAGGTCGGCGAGCTCCTTGGCGGTCCACTTGTCCTCGCCTGCACGCACCACGAGGGCTGCGGCCGCGTCGGGAACGGCAGCGGACTTGCGGGGGGCTGCGGCCGTCTTGACGGCTGGGGCTGCTGGTGACGCTGTTGCCTTCTCGACGGTCTCGACGGCTGCCGTGTCGGATGGCTCCGCAGCGACCTTGCGGGCCGGGGTCTTGCCGACCGCAGTCTTCGCCGGAGTGGCCTTGGCGGCTGCGGCCTTCGCCGGCGTCTCCTCCGTGCCTGGAGCGGTGTCGGTAGCTGCCGGCTCGGCAGCTCCGCGCGGGGCGCGTGTTCCCGCCATAGGCCAGCCCCCTGAGAGTCTTGACTCGAATAGTGGTCGGAAGGATACTCCACGCAACTACGCCGCTCCGACCGGGCGCCCCTTCAGCGGCCGGTCCGCAGATCGGCGATCTGCTGCCGTCGAGCGGTCAACCCCCGAAGTCGACCGGTCATTCCCCGCACAGGCGACGTGGCTGCCCTGACCCACCGCTCCGGCGACCGCTGCCACGCGAGCGGGGCGCCGGTGGGCCGACGTCACCCGGGCCACTGCCAGTAGCGTCGTGGCCTGCCAGCCGCGCGGTAACGAAGAGGCGATCGCCGGTGGCACGGCCGACTCCCGGACTGATGTCGATTTCACCGAAGCCGGCCGCCTGCAGGCGCGTGACCAACTCGTGGCTGCTCCACGGCCGCATGGCGAACTCCCACACCGACCGAGCGCGGGATCCGTCGCGTCCTTGCAAGTCGTACACCTCGATGACGTGCAGCTGCTCTTCGCGCCAGGAGACGGTACTGGTGAACGTCAATCGTCGAAGTCGGTCGACGTCGACTACGCGAGAACGGGCAACACCGTCCGCCCGACGCCGTGAGCAGTCTCGCTCGCGCACATCGACTACGAGCAGACCCCCGGGACGCAACGCGAGAGCGAACGAGGCAAGCACCGCGTCGCGCTCAGCGTCGGAGACCATGTCGTTGAGCACACCCCGGCACATCACCGCGTGATAAATCGGGTCGAGGGTCATCGTGCACAGATCGACCTCCAACGCCCGAGCCACCGGATTGCGCCGCACAGCGAGGGCCAGCAGCGCAGGTGACGCGTCGGCGAGGTCGACGTGATACCCCTTCGCTGCCAGCGCCGCAGCATGTCGACCCGTGCCGCACCCAGCGTCGAGTACCGCGCCAGCGGGCCGGCCCGCGTCAGCGAGACCTGCAACGACAGCTTCAACCCACGGTTCGACCGGATCAGTGATCAGCAGGTCATACGCATCGGCGTACGCGGCGTAGAAGGGTCGACCACGGCTCACGCCGGCCGAGTGGGACACCGCATCGCCCGCTCCCGCGAACTCAGACGGATGCCGCTTGCTCGCCTCTCCTGGCATGACTCCAACCTTCCCAACGATCGGAGTCCCGGACATGCCGTGATCTTCCAGCGCGGATACACGGCCAGTGACTGCAGGGGCCGGTCCTGCACGGCGCCGACCGTCGCCCCGTGCGGGCCATCGCCCGCTGTCACGGCGACAACCAAGTCGTGCTCGGGAAAGACCATGCACAGCTGTCCAAAGGCGCCATCGCCGCGGTAACCATCGCGTGACATCCAGAACTGGTACCCGTACCCGACGTTCGAGTCGACGTCCAGTGAGCTGTCCGCCGCTTGCAGGGTCTCGATGTGACGGCCGGTCGCCAGCCGCACCCAGTCGCCGGAGATGAGCTGCCGATCTTTCCAGGCACCTTCACGCAGCAGCAGTTCGCCGAAGGCGGCGATGGCTTCGGTCGTCAGGTGCAGGCCATGGAAATCCGAAAGCGGCACCGCTTGCTACCCGGTCCCATTCGGCGTGGTCGATGCCCATCGGGTGAAACAAGCGTTCATCGAGTAGTTCCGGAAAACCTCGGCCTGTGACGCGCTCCACCATCCGGGCCAGCACGTAGGTGGTCGCGTTGTCATAGACGTGCAGTGTTCCCTCGGTCTCGGTGAACGGCACGCGCAGGAATCCCTTGGTCAGGTCGCCTGGTTCGAGCTGCCAGGCGGCGTCGAGGCTGTCCGTCGCGTGACCGGCGGTCATGGACAGCAGGTGGTGGCCGGTGATGCGGCGTCCCTGCTTTGAGACGTCGCCTGGGAGCAGATTCTTGCGGCTGGCAGGCCGGTCCAGGGATGACAGGGATGAGACGGACCACGCCAAGCGCGACGGTTAACCGGGCCCGCACGAGTGTCCCACTGAGGGATCCTGCAAGGCGAACGGGCCGTCGAAGCCGCTGATGGCGAACGACCTTCGGAATGACCGGACGGATTCGTTGCCACCTCACAACCCGACACACAACTCCGGATCGACTGCCTTGTGATGGGCACCCCGCTGTTCGGCATGAATGCTGTGCAGCACATCGGCGGCTGTGTCCTCGATGAGGGATGGGATCCACAAGGGCGACGGAATGATCATGGAGACGAGCCTATTTGTGCACTGAGATGTCTATCGATGGAAACGCTCAGTCGTCCGCATGCCGTCGGCTTACGGGGTGTGCCGCCCGATCGCCGACGGCGATGTAGCCTCGGTCGGTGCGTGTTGCTCTCTTCGATGTCGACGGTGTGCTACTTGACTCGTACGCGGGCTATCGAGAGGTCTGGGCGCGATGGTGTTCATTGCGCGAAGTGGACCTTGAACTGGCCTGGGCGGCCACGCACGGGAGGCGACCGATAGAGACGGTGGCAGAAGTGGCGCCTCATCTGACGCCGCTCGATGAGTACGTGGTGTTGCAGCAGTTCTCGGCGGAGGCCGGCGACCGCTTCCCCGCATTTGAGGGCGCGGCCGCGTTAGTCAGCACTTTGCCCAGCGATGCATGGGCAGTCGTGACGAGCGGGCAGCGGGCCACTGTGTTGACGCGCTTTGCGAATTCCGGCATACCGGCGCCGATGGTCCTCGTGGATGGCGACGACGTTGCGGGCGGAAAGCCGTCGCCGGAGGGCTACAAGCTGGCCGCCGAGCTGCTGGGAGCGGCCCCCTCTGACTGCCTCGTCCTCGAGGACACACCTGCAGGTGTCCGTGCCGGTAGGTCGGCAGGAATGACGGTGCTTGCCGTCTGCAGCACCCACTCCTGGGACGCCTTGACTGAGGCCGACGTCGTGGTTTCGTCGCTGACCGAGGCCGTCCCGCACGTGCAGCGGTGGCTCGACGGCTGAGTGCCGTCGAGCATCCCGTGAGGCGATCGGCGGCTCACGCCGAGACTGAGTCCACGGTCGTGGTGGATGAAGGCGTCACCACATGATCCGGTAGGGGCAGGTTATGTTCCGAGGAACTACCGGCGTACCAGAGGAACAGGCCGTTCTTGTCGCAGGTGCGGGTGGTGACGTTGGACTTGGCGTCGGTGACGGAGCTGACCGGCCCGATCGCGTCGTACGCCGTCTGCGTCACGTGCGTGAGCGGGCTGGTCGTCGAGGCCGGGACGTTGCCGCGCGGCTCAGTGCTCGTGGTCCGGTTGCCGTCGTCGTCGTAGCCCCAGATGGTGATCCCGCCGTCCGGGGCGGTTGGGAGGTCTTGTTCCCGTCCGCATCATGGCCGAGGACGTGGACACGCCGGGGCGGTTCAGGCCGACCTCGCGGATGGACGCGGGGACCTCCAGGAGCTGAGCGAGCTGTTGGACGAGGGCGGCGTGCGGGCGGGGACCTTGCTGACCAGACGCGCACCAGCCCAGTGGCGACCTGTTGGAGTTGCAGTCCCTGTCCGATGCCGGGTCCCAGGACACGGGTCGTGTGCTCGACCGGCTGCTGAGCAGTCCGGGGAAGGGTTGACGTCGTCGACGTCCTGGGTCTACGCGTCGCGGGCGGCCGTCCCCTCGACACGCCTGATGTTGGTCCAGCCAGTGAAGCCGCGCTCCTCCAGCAGCTCCAGAAGGCGCGGGGCGCAGGGGAAGTGCTCCACGAACGCCGCGTCCAGCAGCGCGACCAGGTCGTCGCTGACCTGCTGCTCCGGCGCCGACTCGACGTCGCCGACCTCGGCGACCTCGGCGACCACGGCGTCGAGGAAGGCGACGACGCGGTCCGCAAGAACCGGGAGGCGCTCGTCGTCGGCCGCGCAGTCGACGAGGTCCCCGACGTCGAGGTAGAGCCGCCGCAGTGTCTCGTGCTCGATCTGGCCGCGCTTGAGCGCCATGAAGCCCCGCACCTGATCCGGCATCTGCGCGGCGAGCAGGATCCAGCTGTCGCGCTCGATCTCAATGACCCGCTCGGGGAACCCGAGCTCGCGCATCCGGTCGAGGTAGGCGACAACCTCTGCTGGCAGGGCGAGGCTGTCGCCAGCCGCGAGCTGCGCGATGCGTTCCCGGTGGCGCTGGCGTTCGCGGATCTCGGAGCGCAGCTGGCGGTCGACGACCTGCAGGGCCGCCGCGAACTGTTCGGCGTCGGCGGTGAGCAGGTCGTGCACCCCTGCGAGCGGGACGCCTGCGCTGGCCAGAGTGCGGATCTTGATGAGCGCGACGACGTCCGCGGCGTCGTAGCGCCGGTAGCCGGAGTGGTCACGATCGGGCTCGGGCAGCAGGCCTCGGGCGTGGTAGTGGCGGATGGCGCGGACTGTCACGCCGGCGTAGGACGCCAGTTGGCTGATGGTCAGCACAGGGCATGCTCCTGGTCCTCGGGTGACTGCTCAGGCGATCTTGCGGCGGTAGGTGCGCATCGCCAGCGCGTAGGCGACCAGCAGCAGACCGACACACCAGGCGAGTGCGGTCCAGAGCTCGTTCCCGACGGGCTGTTCGGCGTAGAGGTCTCGGAGCGTGTCGACGATCGAGGTCACGGGCTGGTGTTCGGCGAACCAGCGCACCGGGCCTGGCATGCCGGAGGTGGGCACGAACGCTGAGCTGATGAACGGCAGGAAGACCAGAGGGTAGGAGAAGCCGCCCACCCCGTCGACCGACGTTGCGGTCAGTCCGGCGATGACGGCCAGCCAGGTCAGCGCAAGCGTAAACAGCACCAAGATCCCGAGGACCGCGAGCCAGGCGAGCACTCCGGCCCCCGAGCGGAAGCCCATCACCAAGGCCACCAGAAGGACAAGCACGAGCGAGATCAAGTTCGCCACGACCGAGGTCAGGACGTGCCCCCACAGCACCGCCGACCGGGCGATCGGCATCGACTGGAAGCGTTCGAAGATGCCGCTCGAGACGTCGGTGAACAGCCGGAAGGCGGTGTAGGAGATGCCGGACGCGATGGTGATCAACAAGATTCCGGGGAGGAGGTAGTCGATGTACTTGCCGCTCCCGACCTCGATCGCGCCACCGAGGACGTAGACGAACAGCAGAAGCATGGCGATCGGAGTGACGGCGGTGGTGATGATCGTGTCCGGGCTGCGCAGCACGTGCCGGAGGGACCTCTTCAGCAGCACCGTCGTGTCGCGGCGGGCGGAGGTGCTCATCGTGGGAGCTCCTGCTCGGTGCGCCGGTCGTGGCCGATGATCGCGAGGAAGACGTCCTCGAGGGTCGGCTGCTTCTCGACGTACTCGACCGTGGCGGCCGGGAGCAGTTTTCTGAGCTCGGCGAGGGTTCCGTTGGCAATGATCCGGCCTTCGTGCAGGATCGCGATACGGTCGGCCAGATGCTCGGCCTCGTCGAGGTACTGCGTGGTGAGCAGCACCGTGGTGCCCTGCCCGGTGAGCTGTCGTACCGTCTTCCACACCTCCAGGCGCGACTGCGGGTCCAGGCCCGTCGTTGGCTCGTCGAGGAACAGCACGGGAGGGTCGCCGATCAAGCTCATGGCGATGTCGAGCCGACGGCGCATCCCCCCGGAGTAGGTCGCGACCCGTCGGCCCGCCGACTCGGTCAGGTCGAACTGAGCGAGCAGCCTGCCTGCGATCCGACCCGGGTCGTCGACGCCTCGCAGCTCGGCGATGAGCACGAGGTTCTCCCGCCCGGTGAGGATCTCGTCGACCGCAGCGAACTGGCCGGTCAGGCTGATCGAGTCGCGGACCTTGGCGGGGTCGACAGCGACGTCATGCCCGTTCACGGTTGCTGTTCCGCCGTCAGCCTTGAGCAGCGTGGACAGGATCTTCACTGCGGTGGTCTTGCCGGCCCCATTGGAGCCCAGCAAGGCGAAGACGGTGCCCGCGGCCACGGTGAGATCCAGGCCGGTGAGGACCGGGCGGTCGCCGTAGGACTTGGTGAGTCCCGCGACTTCGATGGCTGGCGCTGTAGTCATGGGGTGAGCCTCCAGCCTTGACCCAGCGTCAAGGTCAAGCCCAGTTCCGCAAGGAAACTGCGCAGTGCTGACGTTGATTGCCCGCCGTTCCCTGGCGGCACGCCCAGCCACGCCGCCAGGCTGCGGCTGCCCGACAGGCGGACGACCGCTACCTCCTCTAGCGCAGACGCACAACTGATCCTGACTGCGAGAAGCCCTACTTCGAGACGAGACCGGCGGCGTACGTGGTCAACAGCTTCGTCGCAGCGCACGAGGCGGAACTGCGCCCCTGGATCGGCGAACCAACAGCCACGCTTCGTCAACTCGCCGCGCCGTCAACGCCCCGCAGTGCGACGGGCTGACTCGACCGCCTCCGCCATGGCGCTGTCGCCGGCGGCGCGACTGCCCGCAACGACGCCGTCGATGTCCGCCGCCGGCCTGTTCTGGCTCAATTTGGCCTTCGCCTCGAGGCGCGTTATGCGCAGTTCGATGCCGACCACCGCGCGGAGCTGCCCTTCGACGTACTCCGCGGGCGCGTCGGTGACCTGCCACGCCCGCTCCCGGGGTGCCTCGTGCTTGCGGGTCAGGCGGTCGACCAGATCGCCGACCCACTGCGGGTCGTCGTGGACGACGAGGTCGCCGTAGACGTGGGCGGTCACGTAGTTCCAGGTCGGCACCACACGTCCGTGCTCGGCCTTCGAGGGATACCACTGCGGAGTCACGTACGCATCCGGACCGCGCAGGATGACCATGGCCTCCCCCACGGGAGCCTGGCGCCACTGCGGATTGATGCGCGCCAGGTGTCCCAGCAGTGCTCCGTGCGGGCCCAGCGTCGAGTCATGCACAAAGGGAAGGAACGTCGCCTGCAGACCCTGGGCGGTCGCTGTCACCAAGTCGCCCGCGCCGCGCCCGTCCAGCACGCTCCGAATCTCGTCCGCCGTCATCGCGAAGCTCTCCGGTACATACACATTGCCTCCCCCTGTGAACCTGACACTAGTCTATGGAGCCGCACCGGCTGGATGGTGCTGGCTGAGGAGTTGTGCGCGGCCGGCCCGCAGCTGACCTGCGCTGCTGCGGAAAGCCACCTCGACGTCCCCGCAGGCAGGCAACGCTAGGCCGGCGCACGGACCAGCTGCCGCCCGGCGTCCTGATCGCGACGCCGCAGAATGGGTCTATGAGTGAAGCCAAGGAGACCCTGAGACGGGGACAAGACACTCCTCAAACCGTAGAAACATCTGTCGCGCTGCCGTTTGATAACCCCGCACGTCCGCTATTTGCGTCAGGTAGCCGCCTACCCGCGCTCGCGACCATGGCATCAACCGTCTTTTACGCTGCCTTCAGCCTACTTCGTCACTCGCGTTTTGCCACCGCTGAAGACCTCACCATCTTCTACCAAGCCGTCCGGGCATATTCACGCGCTCAAACACCAACCTCGACGATCAAGGCCAGTGCACCGTTCAACTTGCTAGGAGACCACTTCTCACCAGTGGTGGCGGTTCTGGCACCGCTGATCTGGCTGTGGGACGACCCAAGGGTCATCCTCCTCGCCCAAGCGGCGCTCTTCGGCGCAGCAGTTGGTGTGTATGCCCATGCGGCGGAAGGCGTCCTCGGCCAGTCTCGGGCAGCCGCTTCGACTCTTGCTCTCGCTCTGTCTTGGGGCGTCGTGGCGGCGGTCGCCTTCGACTTCCATGAGATCGCGTTTGCGATGCCCGTGCTGGCGCTTTCGCTCGCCGCGTACCTGAGAGAAGACTGGCTGCATTCCGGCCTCTGGGCACTTGGTCTGTGCTTCGTCAAGGAGGATCTCTGCCTCACTGCGGCGGCAATCGGCGCGCTCCTATTTTTCAAGAACCGGCGTATCGGAACTGTCACTGGTCTCGTCGGCGTCGCCGCATTCGGACTGATCACGGCTGTCGTCATCCCCTCGCTGAGCTATTGGGGACGGTATACCTACTGGGCTGCCGCCCCTGGCGGGCGGCTTACGCTGCCAAGCGTCATCCATCGCACGCTGGAAGCGGCATCCTCCGGCGAGCGTTGGCATACGACTGCGCTCGTGCTACTGCCCGGCCTCATCATATGCTTCCGCTCACCGATCTTAACCCTTCTCATCCCCGGTCTGGCGATCCGCTTCTTGTCGGAGCAGCCGCTTTCGTGGTCTACGCGGGCGCACTACAGTGCGACTGCGATGATCGTGGTGTTCTTCGCGCTGCTCGATGGAGTTCGACGTAGCGTCCCATCGGCGAAGGGACGCACGTGGATTGTTGTGACATCGGTATTGCTGGCGATGGGTCTCGCCCCCGCGTTTCCGTTGCGATACGTTCTCAATGGCTCATTGCTGCGATGTAAGGCTCACTGCCGTGACGCTGACGCAGCAGTGAGTCAGATCCCATCTGGGAGTTCCGTGATGGCGGATGCCTACTTGACTCCTCATCTCGCCAGCAGAACCACAGTCTACCAATTGCTGCCAACGCTGTCAGATGCGGTCAACAGGCCTATCCGACCGCATTACGCCGTCGTGGACGAAAATCGACAGTGGTCGGATGGAACGCTTGGGGTGGACTCTGTCAAAAGACTCGAGCTTCTGGGATACCGCATCATCTCCCGGCACGGCGCCTACGTGGACCTTGCGTGGCAAGGGGTCGATGTGTGTCCCCGGATTAGGGCATCGAGCAACCACCCGACGTGCGTGGTGGTGGGTCAATGACAGTCGTCGCGGGCTCGGACGCCTCCCCGTCAAGGCTCGACTCGAGCACATTTCGCCCTCAGCGGTCGCTTTCGACGAGCGACAGAACGATCATGGGAGCCACTCTCGCGGGGGCGGGGAAGCCGACGGGTCGTTGTCGTCACTCACCCCAGCGTGAGGCGGCTGCAGCACGCTCCAGCCGCGTGACGTGCGGCGGTTCGCGGCGCTCACGCACGAGCGCGTCGGCAAGGGAGTAGGGCGGCGCCTTCGTGGGCTTTGCCAGCACCTGCGCGGTGATCGCGTCGACCAGCACGGTCGCCATGGACTGCCGTGGGTACGCCGCGTGGATCGCCGTCGCGTCACTGTCGCTGACGTCGTCGACGCCTTGGCCGAAGTCCATGCCGATGCCGCCGCGGGTCAACCAGCACAGGGCGCCCCGACGCTCGGCGATCCCCGCAGTGGTGTGCAGGGCGATGGCCTCCCACACCAGGTCGACCTGTGCCGCCGGCAGGCCTTGCGCGGTGAGGAACGAGGCAGCGACGTCGGCGCCGTCCACCTCGAAGCGCTGGTCACCGTCGCCCTGCGCACTCAGACCCAAGTCGTGCAGGACGCACGAGGCGAACAGCAGCTCGTCGTCGTAGTCGCGGTCCGCGTCGATCTGGCGCTGCGTTGCGAGCAACCGCGCGAAGAGATAGCTGCGCACGCTGTGGTAGGCGATCGGCGGCGGCTCGCAGTCGATGACGAGGCGGCAGGCGGCCACCGCTAGCGGCGAGGAGGGCAGGCGCAGAAGGGAAGTCGCATCCGGTGTGCTCATGCCTGGAGCCTGCTCGGAGCAGCGCGCGTGTGCGAGTGGCAAGACCGCCATCGTTCGCTATCTTCCCGCCACGGTCATGCCCGAGGTGACAGCAGCAGAGCATCGCGTACGCACGATCCGGTCGGCCGTCGGCCGAGAATCTGACACCGTCCATCGCAGCGCACCGGCTAGATGATCTATTCCAAGGGGTGTGTCGCGGCGTGTTGCGGTCGGTGACGTG
>CAXSDR010000085.1:0-16429 GCA_964236445.1 uncultured Motilibacteraceae bacterium
CGATCCTCAAGCTGCACGACCAGATCAAGAACGAGCCGCTCGGCTCGCACAAGGCACAGGTCGAGGCCGAGGCCGAGCGCGTCGCGCTGGGTGTCGTCCCGCCTTCGCGCCAGCTGGGGCTGCTCCGATGACCGAGCGCACCGAGGGCGAGCGCACCGAAGCAGCCGCGCTCGACGCCAACGACGCCGGACAGCAGCCGGAGGCCCAGCCCGACCCCCTTGGGTCGGGCGTCCCCAACGAGGTCCTGGGCGTCCAGCGCGGGATGTACGGCGCCGGCCGCCAGGGCGGCGACACCTCCGGCTACGGCGGTCTCGTACGCACGGTGCAGCTGCCCGGTGCAGCCCAGCGCCCCTACGGCTCCTACTTCGACGAGGTCGCGGACGCGCTCGTCGCCGCGGTCCCGGCGATCGAGGGCGCGGTCGAGCGAGTCGTCGTCCATCGCGACCAGCTGACGTTCCAGGTCACGCGTGAGCGGTTGATCGAGGTCCTGCAGGCGCTGCGCGACGACCCTGCGCTGCGGTTCGAGCTATGTCTCGGCTCGAGCGGCGTGCACTACCCCGACGACGTCGACCGCGAGCTGCACGTCGCGATCCACCTGCGCTCCCTCACGCACAACCGCATGCTTCGCGTCGAGACGACGTGCCCGGAGCACGACCCGCACGTGCCGTCGACCGTGGCGCTCTATCCCACGAACGACTGGCACGAGCGTGAGACCTACGACATGTTCGGCATCGTCTTCGACGGTCACCCTGCCCTGACGCGCATCCTGATGCCCGACGACTGGCCAGGGCACCCGCAGCGCAAGGACTACCCACTCGGCGGCGTACCGGTCGAATACAAGGGCGCGCAGATTCCGCCGCCCGACGAGCGGAGGGCCTACACCTCATGACCACCACCGAGAGCTTCGACGGCACCGACGCCCCCGCCTACGACCCCTTCGGCGATGCGACCACCGAGGGCCGTGTGATCACCGTCACGGGAGCCGACTGGGACGAGGTGGGTGCCTCGGCGGGCGACGTGTCAGAGGAGCGCATCGTCGTCAACATGGGTCCGCAGCACCCTTCGACTCACGGCGTTCTGCGCCTGATCCTCGAGATGGAGGGCGAGACCGTCACCGAGACGCGTCTCGGCATCGGCTATCTCCACACGGGCATCGAGAAGAACGCCGAATACCGCAACTGGGTCCAGGGCGTCACGTTCGTCACCCGCATGGACTATCTCGCGCCGTTCTTCAACGAGGCCGCCTACTGCCTCGGCGTCGAGAAGCTGCTCGGCATCGAAGATCAGATCCCCGCGCGCGCCAACGTGCTACGCGTGATGCTCATGGAGCTCAACCGCATCTCCTCGCACCTCGTGTGCATCGCCACAGGCGGTATGGAGATGGGCGCGCTCACCGTCATGACCATCGGGTTCCGTGAGCGTGAGCGCGTCCTCGACGTCTTCGAGCTGATCACCGGGCTGCGCATGAACCACGCATTCATCCGGCCCGGCGGCGTGGCGCAGGACCTCCCCAGCGGCGCGGTCGACAAGGTGCGCGAGCTGGTCACCTACCTGCACGGGATCCTGCACGAATATGACGACCTCTGCAACGAGAACCCCATCTTCCGTCGGCGCACCGATGGTGTCGGCTATCTCGACCTGACCGGGTGCATGGCGCTGGGCATCACAGGTCCGGTGCTGCGCTCGACCGGCCTGCCTCAGGACCTGCGCAAGACCCAGCCCTACTGCGGCTATGAGACCTATGACTTCGACGTGCCGACCGTCGACACGTGTGACGCCTACGGCCGCTTCCGCATCCGCGTCGAGGAGATGCGTCAGTCGCTGCGCATCGTCGAGCAGTGCCTCGAGCGGCTCGAGTCCCTCGGCGACGGGCCGGTGATGATCCAGGACAAGAAGATCGCCTGGCCGTCGCAGCTCGCGCTCGGTGGCGACGGTCTCGGCCAGTCGCTCGACCACATCCGCCACATCATGGGCGAGTCGATGGAAGCCCTCATCCACCACTTCAAGCTGGTGACCGAGGGGTTCCGCGTGCCGCCCGGCCAGGTCTACACCGCTGTCGAGTCACCCCGTGGCGAGCTCGGCTGCCACCTGGTCAGCGACGGCGGCACCCGCCCCTACCGCGTGCACTTCCGTGACCCTTCCTTCACCAACCTGCAGGCCGCGCCCGCGATGACCGAAGGCGCCCAGGTCGCCGATGTCATCGTGGCCGTCGCCTCGATCGACCCCGTGATGGGTGGAGTGGACCGCTGATGTCTGCGACGAATTCCTCGGCTCCGGCGTCGCAGCAGACCGCTGCGATCTCGCACAACCCGCCGTCGTTCCCGGTCGAGATGCTGGCACGCCTGGAGGCCGACGCAGCGACGATCATCGCGCGCTACCCTCGGTCGCGCTCGGCGCTGCTGCCCCTGCTGCACCTGGTCCAGTCGGAGCAGGGCTTCGTCAGCCCCGCAGGCATCGAGTTCTGCGCAGGCACGCTTGGCCTCACGACGGCTGAGGTCACCGCTGTCGCGACCTTCTACACGATGTACAAGCGGCGCCCGAACGGCACCTACACCGTCGGCGTCTGCACCAACACCCTGTGCGCCGTTCTCGGCGGCGACGCCATCCTCGAGTCGCTCGAGGAGCACCTGGGCATCGGGCCGGACGAGACGACGCCTGACGGCGCCGTGACGCTCGAGCACGTCGAGTGCAACGCCGCCTGCGACTACGCCCCCGTGGTGATGGTCAACTGGGAGTTCTTCGACAACCAGACGCCGTCGACGGCGCGTGGGCTCGTCGACAACCTGCGGGCCGGCACGCCTCCCGCGCCCACGCGTGGCCCGGGTCGGCTGTGCACCTTCAAGCAGGTCGAGCGCGTGCTGGCGGGATTCGAGGACGGCCTTGCAGGCGAGGGCGTCGGCGCCGGGCCCGCGACGTTGGCGGGTCTGAAGCTCGCCCGCGAGCGTGGCTGGGAAGCCCCCAGCCCCGAGCGCGAGCAGCCGCAAGCCGCCGGTGACGGTGCGGGCGACAGCTCGGCCAAGGCGACCGGCTACGGTCGCGCAGGCGGGCCGAGCGGCAATGACGCAGGGGTGGCCACGGCCGCCTCCGACAAAGCCAACCCGTCCCGGACCAGCCCGACCGACCCGCAGGGAGCCAAGTGATGGCCTCACCGCTGACTCCCGTGCTGTCGCGCACGTGGGACGCCGAGCGCTCGTGGTCGATGGACACCTATCGTGACGCCGACGGCTATGAGGGCCTGCGTCTGGCCCTCGCCATGACGCCCGACGAGGTCATCGCACTCGTCAAGGATTCGGGGCTGCGCGGGCGTGGAGGCGCAGGCTTCCCCACCGGGATGAAGTGGGGCTTCATCCCCCAGGGCGACGGCAAGCCGCACTACCTCGTGGTCAATGCCGACGAGAGCGAGCCGGGGACCTGCAAGGACATCCCGCTCATGCTCGCCGCTCCCCACCAGCTGGTGGAGGGCGTGATCATCTCCTCCTACGCGATCCGGGCCACCCACGCGTTCATCTACGTCCGCGGCGAAGTGACCCAGGTCGTACGCCGCCTTCGTGCCGCCGTGCGCGAGGCCTACGAAGCCGGCTTCGCCGGCACCGACATCCTCGGCTCCGGCTACGACCTGCAGATCGTCGTGCACGCCGGAGCTGGCGCCTACATCTGCGGCGAGGAGACGGCACTGCTCGACTCCCTCGAGGGCTATCGCGGTCAGCCGCGCCTGCGCCCGCCGTTCCCGGCGATCGCGGGCCTCTATGGCTCACCGACCGTCATCAACAACGTCGAGTCGATCGCGAGCGTCCCACCGATCGTCGTCAACGGCGCCGCCTGGTACAAATCCATGGGCACCGAGAAGTCGGCCGGCCCGACCCTCTACTCCCTGTCGGGCCACGTCGCCAACCCGGGGCAGTACGAAGCCCCGCTCGGCATCACCTTGCGCGAGCTGCTCGATCTCGCGGGCGGCGTACGCCCCGGGCACGAGCTGAAGTTCTGGACCCCTGGTGGCTCCTCGACGCCGATCTTCACGGCCGAGCACCTCGACGTGCCGCTCGACTACGAAGGCGTGGCCGGAGCAGGCTCGATGCTCGGGACGAAGGCACTGCAGATCTTCGACGAGACCACGAGCGTCGTGCGTTGTGTGCTGCGGTGGACCGAGTTCTATGCGCACGAGTCCTGTGGCAAGTGCACGCCGTGCCGCGAGGGCACCTACTGGCTGGTGCAGATCCTGCGCCGCATCGACGCAGGCCAGGGCACGCCGGAGGATCTCGACAAGCTGCTCGACCTCTGTGACAACATCCTCGGTCGGGCCTTCTGCGCCCTTGGTGACGGAGCGACCAGCCCGATCACCTCGTCGATCGCCTACTTCCGCGACGAATACCTCGCGATGTGCACCCGCGGGCTGACCTTCGACCCGGTGGCCTCCACGGTCTTCGCCGACTCCGCCCTCTCCGGCGCCAGCGCCATCTCGACGGGAGCACGCGCCCGATGACCGTGACCACCAGCTCGCCGACCGCAAGCGGCGGAGAGGTGCAGCCCAACGCCGACCTCGTCACCGTCACGATCGACGGCTTCGAGATCAGCGTGCCCAAGGGGACCCTGCTCATCCGGGCCGCCGAGCTGCTCGGCATCGCCGTGCCGCGCTTCTGCGACCACCCGTTGCTCGACCCCATCGGGGCCTGCCGCCAGTGCCTGGTCGAGGTGAGCGACATGGGCAACGGGCGCGGAATGCCCAAGCCCGCAGCCTCCTGCACGACCACCGTCATGCCGGGCATGGTCATTCGGACCCAGCTCACCTCTCCTGTCGCCGACAAGGCGCAGAAGGGGGTCATGGAGCTGCTGCTCATCAACCACCCGCTCGACTGCCCGGTCTGCGACAAGGGCGGCGAGTGCCCGCTGCAGAACCAGGCCATGAGCAACGGCCGCCCCGAGTCGCGGTTCGAGGGTGTGAAGCGCACCTTCCCGAAGCCGGTCCCGATCTCGGCCCAGGTGCTGCTCGACCGTGAGCGGTGCGTCCTCTGCGCGCGGTGCACCCGGTTCTCCGCGCAGATCGCGGGTGACCCGTTCATCGAGATGCTCGAGCGGGGTGCGCTGCAGCAGGTCGGCATCTACGCCGAGCAGCCTTTCGAGTCCTACTTCTCCGGCAACACGGTGCAGATCTGTCCGGTCGGTGCGCTGACCGGCACCGCCTACCGCTTCCGATCGCGGCCCTTCGACCTCGTCTCGACGGCGATGACGTGCGAGCACTGCGCGTCCGGCTGCTCGCTACGCGCCGACCACCGTCGTGGCACCGTGCTGCGTCGCCTGTCCGGCGACGATCCCGAGGTCAACGAGGAGTGGAACTGCGACAAGGGTCGCTGGGCTTTCCAGTACGCCGTTGCCCAGGACCGCCTCACCTCCCCAATGGTGCGCGACTCGTCGGGCACCCTCGTGCCGACCTCGTGGCCGGACGCGCTCGACGTCGCAGCCCGCGGTCTGACGGCGGCCAGGTCCGCCGGCGGTACGGGCGTGCTCGCGGGTGGCCGGCTGACGCTCGAAGACTCCTACGCCTACGCCAAGTTCACCCGCCTGGTGCTCGGCACCCACGACGTCGACTTCCGCGCCCGCCCGCACTCCGAGGAGGAGAGCAGCTTTCTGGCGGCTGCGGTCGCGGGCACGGGGCCCGGACGTGGCGCAGTCACCTATGCCGAGCTCGAGCGCTCGCCCGCTGTGCTCCTCGTGGGCTTCGAGCCCGAGGAGGAGTCTCCGATCGTCTTCCTACGGCTGCGCAAGGCGGTCACCCGCGGCGGCATGCGCGTCGTCTCACTCGCCCCGTGGGCGACTCGTGGGCTGCAGAAGCTCAGCGGCGAACTGGTCCGCACCGCGCCCGGTGCCGAGGCGGGCGTCCTCGACGAGCTTGCACAGGCCCAAAGCGGGCGCATCACTGCGGCGTCGGCCACCGCGCTTCGCACCGCGGGCTCGGTGATCCTGGTCGGCGAACGGCTGGCCGCCGTTCCCGGCGCACTCACCAGCGTCCTGGCGCTCGCCGGTTCCCTCGGCGCGCGCATCGCGTGGGTCCCCCGCCGGGCCGGCGAACGCGGGGCGCTCGAGGCCGGTCTACTGCCGACGTTGCTTCCCGGCGGCCGCCCCGTCGCGGACGCCTCTGCGCGCGTCGACGTCGCGACCGTGTGGGGTCTCGCCTCGCTGCCGGCCACGTCCGGACGCGACACCGCAGGCATCCTTGCCGCGGCGTCGGCCGGCGAGCTCGGTGCGCTCGTCATAGGTGGCGTCGACCCCGCCGACCTGCCCGATCCGGTGGCGGCCCTCGCCGCCATCGATGCGGCGCCCTTCGTCATCAGCCTGGAGCAGCGCCCGAGCGCCGTCACCCAGCGTGCCGACGTCGTCTTCCCCATCGCCGCGGCGGTCGAGAAGTCCGGAACGTTCCTCGACTGGGAGGGCCGTGAATGTCCGTTCGACGCCGTCCTCCGGTCCTCGTCCGTGGTCACCCAGATGACGACCAACAGCCTGTCCGACCTGCGTGTCCTGCACGTGCTGGCCGAGGAGCTGCAGGTCGACCTCGGCCTGCCCGATGTCGCCGCTGCCCGCAGCGAGCTGGCGGAGCTCGGCACCTGGGAAGGCGGGCGCGTCGCCGCACCCCGAGTGAGCACGCCGCCGCCGCGTTCCAGCGTGCCCGCCGGTTCTGCGGTTCTCGCGACTTGGCACCATCTCCTCGACAACGGTCGGCTCCAGGACGGCGAGCCCTATCTCGCCGCGACGGCCAAGCCCAGCGTGCTGCGGCTCTCGGCCGCCACAGCGGCGGGCATCGGCGCGATCGACAGCCGGCCCGTCACGGTCTCGACGAGCGTCGGGGCCATCACGCTGCCGCTGGTGGTGACCGAGATGGCCGACGGTGTCGTGTGGGTCCCGACCAACTCCGCGGGCAGTGCGGTGCGCACGATGCTCGGAGCCGGTTCGGGTGACGTCGTCGCGATCCGCACGCCCGGTGCCGGCACGCTTGACCGCAACGGCGCAGAAGGGATGTCCCGATGAGGTCCGCCGCTTCGATCGGCTCGGCCGCCCGGCTGCTCGCCGACGACCCGTGGTGGCTGCTGCTGCTCAAGGCCGTCGCCGTCTTCGTCCTGCTCCTCCTGATCACGCTGTTCAACATCGTGTTCGAGCGCAAGGTCGTCGCGCGCATGCAGCAGCGCACCGGCCCCAACCGTGCCGGGCCCTTCGGCTCGCTGCAGAGCCTCGCCGACGGCATCAAGCTCGCACTCAAGGAAGACATCGTCCCGAAGGCCGCTGACAAGATCGTCTTCATCATCGCGCCCGTTCTGTCGACAGTGCCGGCGTTCCTCGCGTTCGCCGTGATCCCGCTCGGTCCCGAGGTCTCGATCTTCGGCCGACACACGGTGCTGCAGCTCGCTGACTTCCCCGTCGCGGTTCTCTACGTTCTCGCTGTCGCGTCGATCGGCATCTACGGCATCGTGCTCGCCGGGTGGTCGAGCGGCTCCACCTACCCGCTGCTCGGCGCGCTGCGTTCGTCGGCGCAGCTGATCTCCTACGAGGTCTCCATGGGCCTGAGCTTCGTGGCGGTGTTCCTCTACACCGGCTCGATGTCGACGGCCGACATCGTCGCGGCGCAAGCACACGGCGGCGCGGCGACGATCTTCGGTCTGAACCTGCACATGCCGTCGTGGTACGCGATCGCGCTGGCGCCGTCCTTCATCATCTACGTCATCTCGATGGTCGGCGAGACCAACCGCGCGCCGTTCGACCTGCCGGAGGCCGAGGGTGAGCTCGTCGGCGGCTTCCACACCGAATACAGCTCGCTGAAGTTCGCGCTGTTCTTCCTGGCCGAATACATCAACATGACCACGGTGTCCGCGCTCGCGACGACGTTGTTCCTCGGGGGATGGCGCGCCCCGTTCCCGATCTCGCTGTGGGACGGCGCCAACCGCGGCTGGTGGCCGCTGCTCTGGTTCGTCTCCAAGGTCCTCCTCTTCATCTTCGTGTTCATCTGGCTGCGTGGCACGCTTCCTCGCCTGCGCTACGACCAGTTCATGAAGCTCGGCTGGAAGATCCTGATCCCGGTCTCGCTGGTCTGGACGCTGCTTGTGGCCAGCCTGCGCACGATCACGACGCAATACGACTTCTCCACCCGCCAATACCTCATCGTGATCGCGATCCTGGTCGCAGTGCTGCTCGTCGCGAGCATCGCCTGGGACTACCTCGCCGCCGCGAAGGCTGCCGAGAACGAGGGCGTTGCCGTGCGCGAGCAGCAGGCTGCCGTCGTACGCCGCAACGATGCCTTCTCGGGCGGCTTCCCGGTGCCGCCCATGCCTGCTGAGAGGTGGGACACGCTGACACGCACGAACGTGCCGACGTCGAGCGCACGGGCCACGCTGACCGGCGAGCCGGTGTTGACCGGCGTATCCGCAACGCGGCTCAGCAGCAACGGCAACGATGGCGATGACGCCGACTTCGAGGAGAGCACCCGTGGCTGACCCGCTGGCCCCGATCAAGGGCTTCGGGGTGACCTTCGCGACGATGTTCCGCAAGGTCGTCACCGAGGAATATCCCGAATACAAGAAGCCGACCGCACCTCGGTTCCACGGCCGCCACGTGCTCAACCGCTACGCCGACGGGCTCGAGAAGTGCATCGGCTGCGAGCTGTGTGCGTGGGCCTGTCCGGCAGACGCGATCTACGTCGAAGGTGCGGACAACACCGAGGACGAGCGTTTTTCCCCGGGGGAACGCTACGGCCGCGTCTACCAGATCAACTACACCCGCTGCATCTTCTGCGGTTTGTGCATCGAGGCGTGCCCCACCCGCGCGCTCACGATGAGCAACGAATACGAGCTGGCCGACCCGAGCCGCGTCGACCTCATCTTCGAGAAGAAGGACCTGCTCGCCCCGATGCTCTCCGGCATGGTGCCCGCGCCGCATCCGATGGCGGACGGCATGGAAGCGCCCGACTACTACACCGGAAAGGTGCAGTCCTCCACCGAGTCGCAGCGCGCCTACGCGGCCCACCGCGACGACGAGGGGCTCGTGACCCACAGCGGCGAGGGCGACGCGGCGGAGGCGCTGCGGCGCACCCCCGGCGAGGTGACGACATGAGCGCAGCCCTCGCGACCGCAGTCTCGGCAGCCACCTCCGCCGCCGGCGGAAGCAGCTCGACCAGCACGGCCGAGGCGGTCAGCTTCTGGTTGCTCGCGCCGGTGGCGGTGCTCGCCTCGTTCGGCATGCTGTTCGTGCGCAAGGCGGTGCACTGCGCGTTGCTGCTGGCGCTCACGATGATCGTGCTTGCGATCTTCTATCTCACGCAGGGCGCACCCTTCCTCGGCGTCGTGCAGGTGGTCGTCTACACCGGCGCGGTGATGATGCTCTTCCTCTTCGTGCTGATGCTGGTGGGCGTCGACGCGAGCGACTCCCTTGTCGAGACGCTGCGCGGCCAACGTGTCCTCGGTGCCGTGTTCGCGCTCGGTTTCGCCGGTCTGCTCGTCGGCGGTCTCGGGCACGCACACTTCGCGGTCGCCGAAGGCGGCATGGCCACGGCGAACGCCCAGGGCAACGTGCAGGGCATCGCGCGACTGATGTTCACCCGCTACGTCTTCGCCTTCGAGGTCACGAGCGCGCTGCTCATCACGGCCGCGCTCGGCGCGATGGTGCTTGCCCACCGCGAGCGCCATGTGCCGCGCGCCACCCAGCGCCAGCTGTCGGAGGCCCGCTTCCGCCCCGGCTCCCGGGTCCAGCCGAGCCCGCTGCCCCCGCCCGGTGTCTATGCGCGGTCGAACGCGATCGGGACACCGGCGCTGCTGCCTGACGGGTCGATCTCCGAGCTGTCGATTCCCGGTCCGCTGCTCGCGCGCGGCGACGTCAAGGGGCGCGACGAGTTCGAGGGCGGCATCCGAGAGGTCGAGGAAGGAGCGCACTGATGAACATCGCCAACTACCTCTATCTCTCCGCGATCCTGTTCTCCATCGGTGCTGCCGGGGTCCTGACCCGCCGCAACGCCATCGTGGTGTTCATGTGCGTCGAGCTGATGCTCAACGCGACCAACCTGACGTTCGTGACGTTCGCCCGCATACAGGGCTCGCTCGACGGTCAGATCATCGCGTTCTTCGTGATGGTCGTGGCCGCCGCCGAGGTTGTCGTGGGCCTCTCGATCCTCGTCACCATCTTCCGCACACGGCGATCGACCTCGGTCGACGACGTCAACCTCCTCAAGTACTGACGGGACGGGACGCTTCGTGACGCACTCGACGTCAGCGCCGATCTGGTTGCTGCTGGCGCTGCCGCTGTTCGGTGCCGTGGTGTTGCTGCTGGGTGGTCGGCGTACCGACCCCTTCGGCCACATTCTCGGCACCGCAGCCGCAGCCGGCTCATTCCTCGTCGGGGCAGTGCTCTTCTTCGCGATGCTCGGTCGCGACACAGACGCACGCCCGGTCAGGCAGAACCTCTGGACGTTTCTCGACACCGGCCGCTGGCACGTCGACGTGGCGCTGCACCTGGACCAGCTCTCGCTGGCGTTCGTGCTGCTGATCACCGGTGTCGGCACGCTGATCCACATCTACTCCATCAGCTACATGTCGCACGATCCTGACCGTCGTCGGTTCTTCGCCTACCTCAACCTGTTCCTCGCGGCCATGTTGTTGCTGGTCCTGGCCGACGACTACCTCCTCCTCTACGTCGGCTGGGAGGGCGTCGGACTCGCTTCCTACCTGCTGATCGGCTTCTGGTCGCACAATCCGGCCTACGCCACCGCGGCCAAGAAGGCGTTCATCGTCAACCGTGTGGGCGACGTCGGCCTCTCGATCGCGATCATGGGCATGTTCGTCATCTTCGGCGGGACCAGCTTCGCCACGGTCCTGGGCAACGCCGGCGGCGCTTCGCACCTCGCGGTGACCGGCATCTGCCTGATGCTGCTGCTCGCCGCGTGCGGCAAGTCCGCGCAGTTCCCCCTGCAGTCCTGGCTCGGCGACGCCATGGCTGGCCCGACCCCCGTGTCCGCCCTGATCCACGCGGCCACGATGGTCACGGCCGGGGTCTACCTCATCGTGCGCTCAGGGCCGCTGTTCGACCTGTCGCAGGGCGCCCGCACCGTGGTGACGATCGTCGGCGCCATCACGCTGGTCTTCGGTGCTGTGGTGGGTCTGGCCAAGGACGACATCAAGAAGGCGCTCGCGGCCTCGACGATGAGCCAGATCGGCTACATGGTCCTCGCCGCAGGGCTCGGCCCGGCCGGCTACGCCATCGCGATCCTGCATCTGCTGGCACACGGGTTCTTCAAGGCCGGGCTGTTCCTCGGCGCCGGATCGGTGATGCACGGCATGGACGACGAGACCGACATGCGGCGCTACGGCGGTCTGTGGAAGGCCATGCCGATCACGTTCGTGACGTTCGGCCTCGGCTACCTCGCGATCATCGGCTGTCCGCCCTTCTCGGGCTTCTGGTCCAAGGACAAGATCATCGAGGTTGCCTTCGACAAGGGCGGCATCAGCGGCGTCACCCTCGGCGTGGTGGCCCTGCTCGGCGCCGGCCTCACCGCCTACTACATGACCCGCGTGATGGTGCTGACGTTCTTCGGCCCACAGCGTTGGAAGGACGGCACCCACCACCCGCACGAGTCGCCGACGCTCATGACGGCGCCCATGATCGTGCTCGCGTTCGGGTCGGTCTTCGCCGGAGGGCTTCTCACCTTCGGGGCCGGTCTGCAGAACTGGCTGGAGCCCGTGATCGGCACCAGCAAGGAAGAGGGCATCCACACGGTCAATCCGTACGTCCTGACCGCCATCACCCTGCTCGTGGTCGCGGGCGGCGTCGCTGCGGCGGCGCTGCAATACTCTCGCCGAGAGGTCCCGCTCGTGGCTCCGACGGCTGCCCCTGTTGTCGTCGCCGCCCGCCGAGACCTCTACCAGGACGCGTTCAACGAGGCGGTCCTCATGCGGCCGGGACAATATCTCACGCGCTCGCTCGTCTACGCCGACAACCGCGGCGTCGACGGCGCGGTCAACGGGCTCGCCGCGCTCATCGGCGGGACGTCCGGGCGTTTACGCCGGTTCCAGACCGGTTTCGTCCGCAGTTATGCCCTGTCCATGCTCGGCGGTGCCGTCGTCGTCGTTGCCGCCCTGCTGCTGGTGAGGACCTGATGAACCCCGACTCGTCCTTCCCCTGGCTCACGGTCACGGGTGCCCTCCCGCTGGTGGGTGCAGTCGCGGTGGCGTCACTGCCGCGGGGCCGCGAGGTCCTGGCCAAGCAGGTCGCGCTCGTCGTGAGCCTGTTGACGCTGGTGCTGGTCATCGGCATCGCCTTGGGCTTCGACCCGGGTGCGACGGGATTCCAGTACGGCGAATACACCCGCTGGATGCCGTCGTTCGGCGTGAGCTATGCCCTCGGTGTCAACGGCATCTCGCTGGTGTTGATTGCCCTTGCCGCGGTGCTGACCCCGGTGTGCATCTTGGCGTCCTGGCATGAGGTCGTGGCCGACCGGGACGAGGCCTCCGACGCGTTCGACACCGAGGAGCCCGACTATGTCGAGCTGCGCGAGCGCCGTCCCCGAAAGCGGGTGCAGATCTACTTCGCGTTGTTGCTCGTGCTCGAGACGATGATGATCGGCGTCTTCGCAGCGACCGACGTGTTCCTGTTCTACGTGTTCTTCGAGGCCATGCTGATTCCGATGTACTTCGTGATCGGCAGCTATGGCGGTGCGCAGCGCTCGTACGCCGCGGTCAAGTTCCTCCTCTACAGCCTGCTCGGCGGGCTGCTGATGCTCGCCTCGGTCATCGGCCTCTATGTCGCCGGTCCCGGTGGCGACAAAGGGTTTCTGCGCACGACGCTGCAAGCCTCGGCGAGCGGCATCGACCCGGTGACGCAGCGGTGGCTGTTCCTGGGCTTCTTCATCGCCTTCGCTATCAAGGCGCCGCTGTGGCCGGTGCACACCTGGCTTCCCGATGCCGCGGCGGAGTCGCCTGCGGGCGGGGCGGTCCTGCTCGTCGGCGTGCTCGACAAGGTCGGCACGTTCGGCATGATCGCCTACTGCCTGCCGCTGTTTCCCGACGCGTCTGTCTGGGCGCGGCCCGTCGTGATCGTGCTGGCCGTGATCGGCGTCCTCTACGGTGCGCTCGTCGCGATCGGCCAGACCGACGTGAAACGCCTGATCGCCTACACGTCGGTGTCACACTTCGGCTTCATCACGCTCGGGATCTTCGCGATGACCTCGCAGGGCCAGTCCGGCTCGACCCTCTACATGGTCAACCACGGGTTTTCGACGGCAGCGCTGTTCCTCATCGCCGGCATGCTCATCAGCCGGCGCGGATCGCGTCGCATCGACGACTTCGGTGGCGTGCAGAAGGTCGCTCCGCTGCTCGCCGGCACGTTCCTCGTTGCGGGGCTGTCAAGCCTCGCGCTGCCCGGGCTCTCGAGCTTCGTGAGCGAGTTCATGGTTCTCCTGGGCACGTTCAGCCGCTACCCCGTGGCTGCGGTCCTGGCCACGCTCGGCATCGTCCTGGCCGCCCTCTACATCCTCGTCATGTTCCAGCGCGCGATGACGGGCCCCACCAACGAGGGCACCGCGGGGTTCCGCGACCTGGGAGCGCGCGAGATGTGGGTCGTCGCACCGGTGCTCGCGATCATCGTGGCGCTCGGGTTCTTCCCACGAGTCGTGCTTCACGTCGTAGACCCGGCAACTCAGCGCACGCTCACCCAGGTGCACCAGCACGACCCCGCGCCGCACGTGCAGACCGCTGAAGGGACCAGCAAGTGAGCGGCTTCCACGCCACCGTCAGCAGCCTGAGCAGTCTGGCGCCCCTCGGGAGCGCAGGCAACGTCGACGTCGCTCCGATCCCGTCGCCGTCGCTGGAATACGGCGCGCTCTCCCCGATGCTCATCGTGTTCGGCACGGCGATCGTCGGAGTGCTGATCGAGGCGTTCCTGCCGCGACGGTCGCGTCGCGTGGCACAGCTGGTGGTCTCGCTGGCGGGGCTCGCCGCAGCGTTCGTGGCGGTGGTGCTCCTGGCGCGTGACGGCCACCACGAGGTCGCTGCGCAGGGCGGCGTCGCCATGGACGGCGTGACGCTGTTCCTGCAGGGGACCTTGCTGCTTCTCGCGGCGATGGCACTGTTGACCATCGCCGAGAACAGCCTCGACATCGGCGGAGCGTTCGCGCCGCAGGCAGCCGCGCTTCCCGGCTCGGCGGAGGAGCGCACTGTGGCCACCGCGGGCATCGAGCAGACCGAGGTCTTCCCGCTGGTGCTCTTCGCGGTCGGCGGCATGCTGCTCTTCCCCGCCGCGAACGACCTGCTGACGATGTTCGTGGCGCTCGAAGTGCTGTCGCTTCCGCTCTACCTCCTCTGCGGCCTCGCTCGTCGTCGTCGCCTGCTGTCGCAGGAGGCCGCCATGAAGTACTTCATGCTCGGTGCGTTCTCGTCGGCGTTCTTCCTCTACGGCATCGCGCTGATCTACGGCTTCGCCGGCACTGTCACGTTCTCGGGCATCGACAATGCGATCAGCGGCGGTGGTCGCAACGACACCTTGCTGCTCATCGGCGTCGCCCTGCTCGCGGTCGGCCTGCTGTTCAAGGTGGGTGCCGCCCCGTTCCACTCGTGGACCCCCGACGTCTACCAAGGTGCGCCGACGCCGATCACCGGCTTCATGGCTGCCTGCACCAAAGTGGCCGCGTTCGGTGCGCTGATGCGCGTGTTCTACGTCGCGCTCGGCAGCCTGCGCTGGGACTGGCGCCCGCTCATGTGGGGCGTCGCGATCCTGACGATGCTTGTCGGAGCCGTCGTCGCGCTCACGCAGAACGACATCAAGCGCATGCTCGCCTACTCCTCGATCGCGCACGCCGGGTTTGTCCTCGTCGGTGTGCTCGCGGCCAGCGACGCCGGCATCAGCAGCGTGCTCTTCTACCTCGTCGCCTACGGTTTCGCCACGGTCGGCGCCTTTGCGGTGGTGACACTCGTGCGAGACAGTGCCGGGGAGGCTACCCACCTCTCCCAGTGGACCGGGCTCGGCCGCCGCTCACCGCTGGTCGCGGGCATCTTCACGCTGTTCCTCCTCGCCTTCGCCGGCATCCCGTTGACGTCAGGATTCACCGGCAAGTACGCCGTCTTCTCGGCCGCCCTCGCCGGTGGTGCGGTGCCCGTGGTCATCGTCGCGGTGCTCAGCAGCGTCATCGCCGCGTTCTTCTACGTCCGCGTGATCGTGCTGATGTTCTTCGCCGAGCCTGCGTCGGACGGGCCCACTGTCGTCGTGCCGAGCTTCCTCACCACGTTCGCCGTCGTCATCGGCGTCGCGGTCACGGTGGTGCTGGGCGTTCTGCCGCAGCCCGTGCTCGACCTGGCGGACTCCGCCGCGTCGTTCGTCCGCTGATCGGGACGAGCCCAGTCACATGACCCTTCCCACCGACCGTCCCGCGCGCATCGCTGTGCCGCCCTTCGAGGGTGAGCTCGGCGAGCGGATGGGTCGGGGACTCGACGCGGTCGAGGTGCGGTTGCTGCGCGAAGTGCGCAGCGACCACGCCTTCATCGCGGAGAGCTCGCGCCATCTCGTCGACGCGGGCGGCAAGCGGTTCCGTCCGCTGCTGACCCTGCTCGCTGCTCAGTTCGGCGATGACGAAGCCCGTGGTGTCGTACCGTCGGCAGTGGTGGTCGAGCTCACCCATCTGGCGACGCTCTATCACGACGACGTCATGGACGAGGCGACGTTGCGGCGGGGCGCGCCCAGCGCCAACGCCCGCTACGGCAACGCGGTGGCCATCCTCACCGGTGACTTCCTCTTCGCCCGCGCGTCGAACATCCTGGCCGATCTCGGTCCCGATGCCGTACGCCTGCAGGCGCGTACGTTCGAGCGGCTGGTCACCGGCCAGATCCGTGAGACGGTCGGACCCGGTGCCGACGAGGATCCCGTCGCGCACCACCTCGCAGTGCTTGCTGACAAGACCGGGTCGCTGATCGCCACGAGCGCGCGGTTCGGTGCGCTGCAGAGCGGCGCGTCCGCCGACGTCGCCGACACCTTGACGACCTACGGCGAGCTCGTTGGCGTCGCCTTCCAGTTGGCGGACGACCTGCTCGACATCGCGGCCGATGGCAGCGAGTCCGGCAAGGCACCCGGCACGGACCTCCGCGAGGGCGTGGCGACGCTCCCGGTGCTCCTGCTGCGTCGCATGGCCGACCCTGACGACGCTACGGACCTTCGGCTGCTGTCGTTGCTGAGTGGGGACCTCACCGGCGACGCCGCGCTCGAGGAAGCACTCTCACTCATGCGTGGGCACAGGGCCATGGACGAGGCCCGTGCCGAGCTGCGGCGCTGGGCTGGCGATGCCAAGTCGGCACTGGCCTTCCTGCCCGACATCGAGGCGAGAGGTGCCCTCGAGGACCTCTGTGACGTCGTGGTCACCCGCACCCACTAGCGGCCGACACCTGCGCAGACGACAAAAGGGCCCCACCGACCAAGGTCG
>CAXSDR010000086.1:0-16338 GCA_964236445.1 uncultured Motilibacteraceae bacterium
CCCGCGTGCCCCGAGCACACCGAGAAGCAGACGATCTGGGAGCTGCTCGACGTCAAGGTCACGACCGGCATCGAGCTCACCGACAGCATGGCGATGTGGCCAGGGGCGTCGATCAGCGGGCTGTATCTGTCCCACCCGCAGTCGCAGTATTTCGTCGTCGGGCAGCTCGGTCGCGACCAGGTCGCGAGCTATGCCGAGCGCAAGGGCTGGACGATGGACGAGGCCGAGAGGTGGCTCTCGCCCAACCTCGGATATCGCTCCGACAACGAGTGAGCGCTGCGCTCAGTCGACGGGCCGTGCCAGGCGGCCGAGCGGCGCGATGACCGCAGCCGACTCGTGGCACACCCAGTGTGGGTCGGGCCCGAGCTCAGGCTCGAGCGCCAGCTCGTGCGTGCCTTCGTGCGTCGGGCACGGTGGCCAGCGCCGACCGCTCTCGTCGAGGAGCCGGTCCTGCAGGTCCTGGGCTGCCTGGCCGGCGACGTAGGGCGCGCCCTGCGGCCACTCGCCGACCCACCAGCGCCGCTGAGCGACGACGTCCTCGACCAGGTTGACGAGCTCGGCCTCGACGGCACCGCTCGCGGCCAGGTCGGCGAGCAGCAGTGCGCGCGTCACCAGCA
The DNA here is from genome assembly GCA_964236445.1 of uncultured Motilibacteraceae bacterium. GTDB lineage: Bacteria > Actinomycetota > Actinomycetes > Motilibacterales > Motilibacteraceae > CAXSDR01. Next base: position 618 of record CAXSDR010000086.1, read on the forward strand.
GCGGATCGGCGGTCTCGTGGGAGGTCACGCTCCATGGTGACCCACGACGTACGCTCGCGGTGTGGCTGTGCTGGTCGACCCGGCGATCTGGCCGTGGCGGGGTCGGCTCTGGGCCCACCTCGTGAGCGACGTGTCCTACGACGAGCTGCACGACTTCGCCGCGCTGCTCGGGCTTGCGCGCGAGGCGTTCCAGGGCGACCACTACGACGTCCCGGCCGATCTACGCGAGATCGCCCTCAGCTCGGGAGCACAGGCGGTGACGGGCCGGGAGCTGATCACGAGGTTGCGCGCCTCGGGGTTGCGCCGGCGCGGGGTGTGAGCGCAGCCCCTGTGGTGCAGCGTCCCCTGCATCTGCGTGAGGAGCAGGCAGGGCGGCCGGCCGGCTCTGTGGGATCGTCAGGTGTGTCCGTCACCCTTGACCCCAAAACGGCTCTCGTCCTGATCGACCTGCAACGAGGGATCACGGCCCTGCCGACGGTGCATTCCTCCGACGCGGTGGTGCATGCGGCGTCAGGTCTGGTCCGGGCCTGGCATGACCGTGGGCTGCCGGTCATCGCCGTGCACGTGGACTACTCGCCGGACTTCGGCGATGTGCTGTCCGCTCGCACCGACAGCGCGGCCCCGCCCGTCGTGCCCGCTCCCGACTTTGCCGAGCTGCGGCCCGAGCTCGGGCTTCGCGGGTCGGACCTGCTCCTCACCAAGCGAGGCTGGAACGCCTTCTATGGCACTGAGCTCGACCTGCAACTGCGTCGCCGCAGAGTCACGGGGATCGTCCTGGCGGGAATCTCGACCAGCATCGGCGTGGAATCCACAGCCAGGGCCGCCGCCGAACGTGGCTACGAGATCGCTGTCGCCAGCGACGCCGTCACCGACACCAACGCCCTCGCGCACCGGGCCAGCATCGAGGTGATCCTGCCGCGGCTGGGTCAGCTCGACACAGCAGACGCGATCGTGGCGGCGGTCAGCGGGTGACCGCCGCGGAAGGCCCGCCGCAGAAGGGCGGTGCGCCCGGGGTTTCCCGCTCGACCGCAGCCCCGGCTCCGTCGGCGGCGCTCGTGCCAGGCCTGGTGTTCATCGGCCTCGTCGTCGCAGTCCTCAGCAGCCTCGGCGCCCCCCTCGTGCCTGACCTGGCCGGCGTCTATCACGTCTCACTGGGAACGGCGCAGTGGACGTTGACGATCGCGTTCCTGGTGAGCGCGGTGGCCACGCCGATCATGGGCCGGATCGGTGACGGCCCACGGCGACGCGAGATGATCGTGGTCGGTCTGGTCGTCGTCTGCGTCGGCGGGATCCTGGCCGCCCTACCAGCCGGTTTTCCCGTCCTGCTGGTCGGTCGCGCCTTGCAGGGCGTTGGTCTGGGTCTCACGCCACTGGCCATAGCCACGGCCCGCGGGTCACTTCCGCCCGACCGGGCCGCCCCCGCTGCTGCCCTGCTGTCGATCACCACGGTCGCCGGAGTCGGGCTGGGCTATCCGCTGACGGGTCTCATCGTCGAGCTGGCCGGGATCCACGCCGCATTCTGGTTCGGAGCGGCTATGTCCGCGGTCGCGATCGTCGTCGCGCTCATCGTCGTTCCGCGGCCGACGGAGGCTGCCGCTGCCGAGCTCGACATCCTCGGTTCCGTGCTGCTCGCTGGAGCGCTCGGCTGTCTGCTGCTGGCGATCAGTGAGGGCCCCGTGTGGGCGTGGACCTCACCGAGAGTTCTTGCGCTCCTGCTGGCGGCCGTCGTGCTGGGTGCGGTGTGGGTCGCTGTCGAGCAGCGTTCGGCTCATCCGCTCGTCGACCTCGCACTGCTGCGTGACCGTGGTGTCGTGACCGCGGACGTCACGGCCGTGCTGGCGGGTGTCGGTATGTATCTGCTGCTGTCGTTGGTCACCCGATACATGCAGACCCCTCGCGCATCGGGTTACGGCCTAGGCGCCTCGGTGCTGACCACCGGACTGGTGCTCATCCCGTTCTCCGCGGCCAGTCTGCTCTCCCAGCGGGTCGCCGCCCGGCTGCTTCAGCGCCTGCGTCCGGCCCTGATCCTGGCGTTGGCCTGCTTGCCGGTCCTGGCGTCCCTGCTCATGCTGGCCTGGGACCGACACGGGCTGGTGCAGCTGCTGATCGTGATGGGCGTCGCCGGTCTCGGCGTCGGCTGTGTCTTCGCTGTCATGCCAGGCCTGATCGTCAGCTCGGTGCCGGCCGAGCAGACCGGCAGCGCCATCAGCTTCAACCAGGTGCTGCGCCTGATCGGCTACGCCACCGGCAGCGCGCTGTCCGCCGTCATCCTGCAGGTCTTCACGCCCGTCGGGGCGACCCTGCCGACCGACCACGGCTACACCGTCGCGGCACTGCTGGGCGGCCTGCTCTGGGGCTTAGCAGCGTTGTGCGTCCTCGTGCTGGCCGGCCGCGGCAGGCCAGCCCACAAGAACCAGCCGTCGGGCTGACGTCGACTCGACCCGCAACTTCGAACACTCTGCGACCCACCTCTTGGAGAGACGCATGGCGACAGCTTGTTCGCACCTGGTGGGGCTTGTGGTGACCGGTTCACGGGAGCCGGCCGCGCTGTGCCGCTGGGGCTACCTGAAGGAGATCCTGCCGTGACGGGCGCCGCGCCTGATGAGGATGCGACCCTGCCGGTCTTGACCGAGCAGCAGCTGTCGCGGTTGCGGTCCTACGGCACGGAGCACGAGGTGTCGGTCGGTGACATGGTGCTGCGCGCGGGTGACACCAGCCAGGACCTGGTGTTGATCGACGAGGGCGTGGTCGAGATCGAGCGGGCCGCGACCCACGGCGCACCGGCGGAGGTGCTTTTCCGGGCCCGCGCCGGTCAGTTCCTGGGCGAGATGGACCTGCTGAGCGGGCAGACGGTCTATCTCGACGGCACGGTCGTCGAGCCGGGACGTATCCACCGCATCGCCCCGCCGCAGTTCCGCGACCTGATGGCCCGCGACCCGGAGCTGTCGGACCTGCTGCTGCGCTCGCTGGTCGCCCGGCGGCAGGTGCTGCGCAGGAACGGAGCCGCGAGGGCGCTCGAGATCGTCGGGAGCGGGCTGTCGGCACCGTCGCTCGCCCTACGCACCTGGGCGGCCCGTCAGCACCTGGCCTACACCTGGCTGGACGCCGACAGCCCCGCCGGACAGGCCTTGCTGCGCGACGCGGACCTGGCCGGCGACGACCTGCCGGCGGTGTTCGTGCCGGACGCGGTGCTGCGCTCGGTGACTCCCGGCGATCTCGCGGAACACCTCGGCCTGTCCTACCAGCCGACTCCCGGCGCGTCCGTGGACCTTGTCGTCGTCGGTGCCGGCCCCGCTGGGCTCGCCGCCGCCGTCTATGGGGCGTCAGAGGGTCTGACGACCGTCGTGCTGGACGCGGTCGCCACAGGTGGGCAGGCCGCCGCGAGCTCTCGGATCGAGAACTACCTGGGATTCCCGTCCGGCGTGTCCGGCGCCGACCTCACCGGGCGGGCCGTGGTGCAGGCGCTGAAGTTCGGGGCGCAGCTTTACAGCCCCTGCCAGGTCGCGAGCCTGAACGCCATCGGGAAGCGGTTGCAGATCGAGTTGGTCGACGGCACCAGCATCGATGCTCACGCCGTGCTGCTCGCCACCGGCGCGCGCTACCGGGCGCTGCAGCTGCCGCGATGGGAGGAGTTCGTGGGAGCGGGCATCTACTACGCCGCAACGGAGATCGAGGCACGTGCCTGCGGCATGGGTCCGGTCAGCGTGCTGGGCGGCGCCAACTCGGCCGGGCAGGCCGCGCTCTACCTCGCCACCCGTAGCAGCAGCACCGTCACCCTGGTGATCCGCGCGTCCGATCTGCGCGCGGGGATGTCGGCCTATCTCGCCGACCGCGTGATCGCTCACCCACGGATCACCGTGCGGACCTCCACCGAGGTGACAGCCCTGCACGGCGAGGACTTCCTGCAGTCGATCACCCTCACCGAACGGAGCACCGGTCACCGGGGCGACCAGGACTGCTCCGGATTGTTCTGCTTCATCGGGGCGGTGCCCGCCACCGACTGGTTGACCGGTCAGGATCGCCCGCAGGGTGGGCCGGCGCTGGACGCCGACGGCTTCGTCCTCACCGACGTCCAGCTCGACCCGGCCGATCTCGGACGCGACTGGGCCGCCCTGGGCCGCGGACCCCTCCCCTTCGAGACCAGCATCCCCGGCGTGTTCGCTGCCGGCGACGTCCGGCACGGCTCCATGAAACGGGTCGCGGCCGCCGTCGGAGAAGGCGCCAGCGTCGTGCGATCCGTGCACACCGCTCTCGGCGCCGACGACTGACATTCAGGCAGGCGACTCGATCGGTCAGGCGGGGGCCGTACGAGGGGCGCTGCCGCGCAGTGTCCTGACCCAGGCGCGCGAGACGAAGGGTGAGGCGAGCATCGCCGCGGGTCCCACGAACAGCGCGACGGCGTAGCCGAGCACGTCCGGCCAGTAGACGAACGCGGTCACGTGAACATCGAGCAGCCCGTTGCCCGCCTGCTGCAGCCCGATGATCGCGACCGCGCCCGAGACCACCTGCGCCAGCCCGCGGCGGTAGTCATCGCCGACGAGCAGCGCGGTTCCCACGACGACAAGTCCCAGGCTGACACTCGAGCCGATCGCTGCGCGGTCCCCCAGAGCGAAGCCGTACGCGTCGGTCATGCCCCAGACGACGGCTGTGACGACACCGGTGGTGGCGGCCCAGCCCAGCGACGCCCGGCGCCCGCGCGCTCGCCGGTGCCCTCCGCCACGCAGAGCGAGCGCGATCGGGACGAGGACCAGAGCGAGCTGCAGCAGCGCTTCGCTGTAGGGCCAGAACGCGGGGATGGGCGCATGAGGGTCGGAGCGCAGCAGCACGCTGTCTGCGAGATTCGCCTCGCGGGTCACTGGCAGCAGCACGAGCAGGGACGGAATCAGCAGGCCCAGCACCGGACGACCGTTGCGTGCCAGGAACACCCCCAGCATGCTCACCGCTCCCAGCAATGCTGCTTGCAGCAAGGACCTCGGAAGCTGCTCGAGCACACCCGGCGACCACAGGTGCCACACGGGTGGAGCCGGTCTGCCTTGCTCAGCGGCTTGGCTGATCATCCGGTGCTCAGTGGCGACGTTGGAGCGGTACATCGCCCAGGAAGCAGCAGACATGTGCAGGGCTGTTGCGAGCGACCATCCAGCGGCCACACACGCCGCCGCGGTCTCCGGAGCCCGACGCGCAATTCCTACCATGGCGTTGACATCGACAGCCGGGAAGTCGCCCTGAACCCGGCGCCGTTGTCGCTGGACCGGCAACAGGACTGGTGGAACCGGCGCACCGTGGCCGACGATGGGCTCGTGACCGACCACCGCGCGCCAGGATCGTCCACGCCCGACGCTGCCTCGACTGTCGACGAGTTCAGGGGAGACCCTGCGGTGCAGGACGAGTGGGACAGGCGGTATGCCGAGCGCTCGCAGCTGTGGAGCGGCCGGCCCAACGGGGCACTCGTGGCCGAGGTCGCGGGACTTCCGCCCGGGCGAGTGCTCGACGTCGGCTGCGGCGAGGGCGCGGACGCCGTCTGGCTCGCGCGCAGCGGCTGGGACGTCACCGCGCTCGAGGTCTCGGCCATCGCGCTGGAGCGGGCGGCCGGGCACGCGCGCGACGCTGGTCTGGCGATTCGCTGGGTGCACGCCGAACTGGCGGAGGCGATGCTGCCGCCGGGTTCTTTCGAACTCGTTTCTGCCCAGTATCCCGCGCTGCTGCGGACACCCGACGCTGCGTCTGAGCGAGCGTTGCTCGCGGCCGTTGCGCCGGGTGGCTTGCTGTTGCTCGTGCACCACGCGGGAATGGAGACCCAACCGGTGCATGACAGCGGCTTCGACCCGATCGACTACGTGTGGCCCTCGATGGTGGCAGCGCTGCTCGACGACGACTGGGTCCTGGAGCTGGAGGAGCAGCGCCCGCGCGTCGTGCCCGACGGTGGGGCCGGCGCGCACCACGTCGACGACCTCGTCGTCCGCGTGCGCCGGATTCGCTAGCTCGAGCCCGTGGCAGCGGGCAACTGCGGGTTGCGCCTCGGCGGTGGGCCGGGACACATCACCCGACTGCGCTTCCGAGGACTCCGTTGGGGAGGGCAAGGTCGGCGCCGACCAGCGCCGTGTCCCGTCACGGGCCGGCCTTGGTGCCGTGCTCGCGCAGCTGGCTCCAACCGAAGACCACCGACGCGCTGGCGAAAGGAAGGGTGCACAGCAGACCCCACAACGCGAGCTGTGACCAGCGACCCGCGAAGTGCGCGATCCAGAGCAGTGTGGCGAGGACTACACCGCCGCCCACGATGCTGCCGACGAGCCACAGCAGCACTTCGGGTGTGCCCGTTTTCTTGATCACCGGTATTCCTTGGGGCAGCGGGTAGGCCTTGTCGCGCACCCGTTCATCGGCCAGACGCGCCGAGAACACCTGAAGCCCTGCCCCGCGGGCCCACGTCCGCATCGTGGCCAGGTCCCACCCGTCGGACTCGATCTCAGCGAGCACGACGTTGTCGCGGTCGAGCACGTAGACGTTCTCGACGATCAGCGGCGTGAGCATCCTGCCGTTGTCGTACAACGTGGAGATGAAGCCGAGCGCGTACGCCGCTCCCTCCTTGTCGCGGCCGCGGTGCACGATCGGAAAGCTGTGGCGGCGCCCCTTGCGGTCGACCAGCACGAGCTCATTGTCGGTCGCCGTCATGGCGGCATTGCGGTCGAAGGCGCGCGACCGCCTGCCTGGACGCGGCTCGGGTCGCAGCGTGAGCGGGCGCGACGGGTGGATCGCCACGCGGTGCGGGGCTCGTCCCCTTGGGGCGGGTGCCGGTGCGGTGCCGAGCGCCGGCATGAAATGCGGCACCCGCAATTCGGCCGACCGGAGTGCGCGCAGCGTGGACCGCACGAGCAGCACGAAGCAGACAAGAGTCGTGAGGAGGAAGAAGCAGGCGACCCAGCTGTAGAACCCACCCGCATAGACCGAGACGCCACCGAGGGGTGGGCGACGGACGAGCAGTGGCCGACCGAGCGCAGGCGTCGCGTCCATCGCGACGGCGTCGTGCTCGCCGCCGCCGTCGGTCCACGAGCCGTGGGAGAGGACGCTGCCCTTGCCGCCATAGCTGTAGTGGTCGGCAATGAACTGCACATGCGGCCCGAGGTGCAGCACCCCCGCCCCCGCCGCGGCCAGGTCCTGCACAACCCCCGGTAGGGCGAGTGTCAGCAGAGCGGCGGCGACCAGGCGCACCCACGGCAAGGGCGTGAGGCCCATGAGCAAGACGGCCGCCCGGCGGCTGCCCAGCGGGTCGGGTGGGTGCACGCTCTCAGCCACCCGCAGCACCAACCACACGACAATGCTCAGCACCCACAGGCCCAGCAGCCCGTCCATGAAGACTGCGGTGAGCAGGTTGCCCCCGGTGCGGTCCAGCCGGTCCGCGACCAGGGCGCCGATCAGCACCGTGACCCAGCCGGCCGCCGCGAAGCCGCCGAGGACGCGCTGCGTACGTCGGCGCACAGCGAGGTGGCGGGTCTGGGGGTCGAGCAGGCGTGGAGCACGCGACGGCATGAACCCATGGTCGGCTGACAAGGACCCTTGACACTGATGCGCGTACGCCTGACTATCGGGCGATGGCCTGTCGACTCGGCACTTCGAGCAGGAGCGTGGGTGTCGGCTGGCTGAGCGCGAGCGCATCTCCTTGCGACCCGTGAGGAACGCGCTGAGGGTGCTGCGTGAGGAGCGGGGCTGGAGCCAGGGTGCGCTGGCCGACCAGCTGGCCGTGTCGCGGCAGACCGTCAACGCGCTGGAGACCGGACGTTATGACCCGAGCCTGCCGCTCGCATTTCGGATCGCGCGCCTCTTCGAACAGCCGATCGAAGCCATCTTCGACCCCGAGACGCCGGTCGCCACCACCTGAACGTGCCCCACCGGAGCAAGTTCCGCGAGCCTTGCACTGTGGTCACCGACTGTGTCTCACAGGGTGTGGCGTTCATCAGTACCGTCGACCAATGCGGAGCTTCGTGAATGCAGAGAACCTCACGGGTGTGGTGCACGCCGCCCTGGGCGGGGCTCGTCCGATCGCCCGAGTCGAGCGGCTGCGTGGTGGCACCAAGAAGGGTGTCTACCGGGTCTGGGTGGACGGAGGCGCTCCTGCGAGTGTCGTCGTCTATATGTGGGCGGACGACGAGAACTTCTGGCCCGCAGCTTCCTCTGCTGATCCCTCAGACCCGTTCGCGCCCGCCTCGGGCTTGGTGCCCTTCCTGAGTGCGCAGCGCACTCTCGCTGGGCTCGGCGTGCGAGTCCCCGACGTGCTGCTGGCTGATGACAGCAAGCATTTCTACGCGGCGGACCTCGCGGTGGTCGAGGATCTCCGCCTCGGCAGCCTGCAGACACTTCTCGCGGTCGACCCTGACCACGCCGCGCGCATCCTCGCCGATCTCGCGCGGACGCTCGGACTTATGCAGGAGCACCGCAACCTCCGCTACGGCAGGGTGGACCTCCTCGACATCGGCGGGGTCGCCCTCGGGAGCTCCTGCGAACAGCTGGTGCTCGATCGCGCCCTGCGAGATCTTGCGGCGGCGTCCGAGCGCGTCGATCGGATTCACGAGGCTCGCAGCCGGTTCGACGCCCGCCTGCGGCAGCTCGCAGGGCTGGTGACACCGCGGGCCGAATACGGGCTTGTCCATGGAGAGCTCGGCCCCGACCATGTCCTCGTGGACGAGGGCGGACAGGCCGTACTCATCGACATCGAAGGCCTCATGTTCTTCGACGTGGAATGGGAGCACGTCTTCCTCCAGCTGCGCTTCGGCGAGCACTACCCCGTCCTGTCGCGTCCTGGCCTCGATCCACGACGCCTCGATCTCTACATGCTCGCCATGCGCCTCTCTCTCGTCGCCGGCCCTCTGCGGTTGCTCGACGGCGACTTTCCTGACCGGCATCTCATGCAGGCTATTGCTGAGCGCAACACGGCCGAGGCGCTGGCCCTGCTTCCCAGCGGGTGACAGCGGGGGCCCGCTGCCGGACAACCTGCGTGTCACGCGCTGGTGGCCAACCTGCTCTCGCGCAGGTCGAGAAGCTGTCGAGCGTGGACCGGCACTTGACTGTCCGTAGCGACGGCACGAGGACCGCTCCTGTTATGCCATGGTCAGCTGGGGCTTGATCAGCGACATCGAATACAGGACGTTTCCGGTCATGAGGGACTGTGACTCAGGAGCGAGCCCGATCCGTTCGGCTACCCGTCGCGAAGCAATATTGTCGGGGTGAACGATGGCTGCCAAACGCGAAGCGGCTAGCTGGCTCTGCGCCCAGTCGCGTGTCGCTCGAGCCGCTTCCGTCGCGAACCCGCGGCGCTGGAACGGTGGGCTCACGTGGTAGCCGACTTCCAGTTCAGGCACACCGTCGAAGTCCTGCATCGTCAACCCGCACTGACCGACGAACTCACCGGTCGCACACAGGTCGAGCACCCACAGCCCGAATCCGTGCGTGGCGTACGAGTCGCATGTCCAGTCGATCCAGGCCCGTGCCTCCGCCCGCGTCTTCGGCCGGCGATAGAAGGCCATCACGCTCGGATCGCCCAACAGCGTGGCGATGTCCTCGATGTCGCCCGCATCCATGACCCGAAACCGCAGTCGCTCACAGACCGGCAGCAGCACGCTCAACACCGTAGCGACTTTTGTCGGGGAGACGTGGAGCTCCAGGAATCTATGCAGCTGTCCCGCAGCGGGATGAGCTGTCCGGTGTCACCGTCACGCAGCCGTTGTCAGCCGAACTGAAGATCCAAGATGGTTGGCCGGCCCACGTCGGCGCGTCACGCATGGGCGCGCGCTCGAGGGCTGGGTATTGGTCACCGCGCTGCCAGACCGCTGTTGAGGATCTCCTTCTCAGCGGGAGATCTCCTGAAGTGCCCACGAGTTGCCGTCCGGGTCGCTGAAGTAGGCATACTTCACGCCCCCGCCCATGTCACTCACTGCTGAGACGTCGACGTCGCTGCCCACGAGCAGAGCCCGGGCCGCCTCGATGTCATCCACCACGAGGTGCAAGCCCTGTAAACGTCCCGCGTGCGGATCGCTGATCCCCACGCCGATGACGATCGAGCAGGCCGAGCCTGGGGGAGTCAGCTGGACGACGCGCATCCCGTTGCCGGGTTGGATGTCGTGGTCCAGGGTGAACCCCAACCGGTCGACGTAGAACTGCTTGCTGCGATCAACGTCCGTTGTCGGAAGTGGGACGAGCTCCAGGCGCATGTCCATTGTCGTGGCTCCTCTGAGTGGCTTCTTGGTCATGGCGTGCACTAATGCTCGTACGTCACGCCTGATCCTCGGTCAGCTTCGCGAGCAGACGTGACAGCTTCGCGAGCTCGGCGGGTGTCAGGCGCAGCAGCGGCGGGGGAGGAGTGTCGATGACGTCGCGCGCTCGTGCCACGACGTCGGTCCCCTCGCGGGTGAGTGCGACGCGTTTGCGCCGGCCGTCGGCAGGATCCGGGGTCCGCTCGACGAGGCCGAGGGCTTCGAGCTGGTTGACGATGACGGTGGCGTAGGGCCGGTCGACCTGCAGGGCTTCGGCCAGCTCGCTGTGAGTCATGGCCACGGACTCCAAAAGCAGGAGCACCTTCACCCGGCCGCCGCCGGCGCCGAGAACTGCGCCGAGCTGTCGGCGCAGCTTGTGCCGCGGGGAATTGGCGTCGACGAACTCGTGCAGCTGTGCCCAGACGTGCTCAGGCGTGGGTGAGCTCACGGGTCGTCTCCTCGTCGAAGTGGTCGCGGACCCACGCAGCTGTCCCCAGCGCGCGGCTGCTCGTAGCCACAGCACCGAGGACCAGGACGGCCACGCCGCAGCCCGCCATGATGGCCCACACCGCGTGGCTCGCCTGGGTGAACCCCGCACCCGAGGTGCCCGCGACCAGCGAACCGCTCACGGCGACCCCGAGCGACGCCCCCACCTGGCGGCTGGTCGAGGCCACCGCGGCTGCGACTCCTGCCTGCTCCCGCGGCATGCCGGACGTCGCGGTGTTGGTGATGGGTGCGTTGACTAGCCCGAAACCGAGCCCGATCAGTGCGTACGCCGTCAGCAGCTGCCACGTCGGCGTCGTCGGGGCGAGCCGCACGAGCAGCAGTGATCCGGCGGCGGTTCCCAGGCCTGCGCCCACAAGGGGAATGCGCGCACCGTGAACCGCGACCAGGCGGCCCGACAGCGGAGCGCACAGTCCCGCCACGACCGCCATCGGCAGGGTGCACACACCCGCCTCGACGGGCGTGAAATGCCGCACCTGCTGAAGATAAAGAGTGTTGACGAAGAGGAAGGTCCCCAAGGCCCCGAACGCGGCGACTGCGGTGACGCTCGCCGCTGCGAAGGGCACCGAACGGAAGAACCTCAGCTCGATCAGGGGCTCGCGACGGCGCAGCTCGACGACGATCAGTGCGGCAAGGGCAGCAGCGGCCACGCCATAGAGGCCGAGGGTGCCGGCGGCGGTCCAGCCTCGGTCGGGCGCCTCGATCGTGGCGTACGTCAGAGAGGCGAGGAGCACGACGACCAGCACCTGGCCAGGTGGGTCGAAAGCTCGCGCACGCGCGGCACGCGACTCCGGGACGAACCGAGCGGTGAGCGCGAGTGCGACGAGGCCGATCGGGACGTTGACCCAGAAGATGGAGCGCCAGCCCCACGAGTCGACGAGCACGCCGCCGACGATGGGGCCGAGCGACATGCTGATCCCGATGACAGCGCCCCACGCGCCGATCGCCCGGGCGCGTTGCGAGGGCTCTCGGAAGGTGTTCACCAGGATCGCCATCGCGACCGGGTTGAGCATCGAGCCCCCCACGGCCTGCAGCATGCGGAAGCCCACCAGCCAACCCAGCGACGGAGCGAGGCTGCACAGCAGCGAGCCCGCGGTGAACAGCACGAGCCCGGTGCGGAACACGCGCCGCCGCCCCAGCCGGTCACCGAGCGAGCCCGAGAGCATCAGCAGCATCGCCAGGACGAGGGTGTAGGCGTCGATCGTCCACTGCAGCCCGCTGAGCCGGGCATGGAAGTCGTCGCCGATCGCCGGGAGAGCGACATTGACGATGGTCACATCCAGGCTGACGAGAAGCAGGCTCATGCAGCAGACCGCCAGCACCATCCACCGGCCGTCTCGCTGCTCGTCATCCGTTGTGACCATACAATCATTGTGCAACCACAACGAGCTGTTGGCAACCGGGATGGAACTCGCTGCCGTGTCGCACACTTTCTGACGCACGTTGCTGAGATCGTGCGCCGCGCATCCCCCTATCCTTCTGGCCTCGACTCAGACAGGCGAAGGAGCTTCTCGTGGCGGTCATCAAGCGCTATCCCGTCATGCGCCATCTGAGCAGCTCCCCGACGTCCTACGTCGTGCACCTCAAACGCGGCAAGGTGCGCCACGAGGGCACCGGTCTCGCATTCTGGTTCCGGCCGCTGTCTGCGGTCATCAGCGAGGTGCCGGTCGACGACCGCGAGCTGCCGTTGGTGGCCCGGGCGCGTACGGCCGACCTGCAGGACCTCGCCGTCACGCTGACGGTGAGCTTTCGCTTCGTCGACCCCAAGCTCGTCGCGGGGCGCATCGACTTCGCCGTCAGCCCCGAGTCGGGACGGTGGACGGGCAACCCGCTCGAGCAGGTGCAGGGCCTGGTCACGGAGCTGGCCAAGGGACAGGTCATGGACGCCGTCGCGCCGATGACGCTGCGCGATGCGATCACCAGCGGCGCCGGTCTGCTCCGTGACGCCGTCACCACCGGTCTGCAGAACGACCAGCGGCTGGCGGCCACGGGGATCGTGGTGCTGGGTGCGCGCATCGCGGGAGTGCGCGCCGAGGCCGACATGGAGCGTTTCCTGCAGACGCCGGCACGCGAAGCGGCGCAGACCGAGGCCGACCGCTCCACCTATGAACGCCGTGCCCTCGCTGTTGCGCGGGAGCGTGCGATCGCGGAGAACGAGCTCGCCAACAGGATCGAGCTCGCCACCCGCGAGCAGCAGCTCGTGACGCAGGAGGGCACCAACGCCCGCCGCCGCGCGGAGGAAGCCGCCGCTGCCTCGCTCGTGGAGGCCAACGCGTCTGCGCAACGCCAGGGCCTGCTCGCCCAGGCGGACGCCAACACGGCCCGCGTCGTCGGCGACGCGCAGGTCTCGGTCGAGGCCGCACGGCTCGGCGCCTACGAAGGCGTGGACCAGCGCATCCTCGCGGCGCTCGCGCTGCAGGAGCTGGCGCACAACCTGCCGGACATCAACAACCTGACCGTCACGCCCGACATGCTGACCGGGGCGCTGAGCGGACTGCTGGCGCCCAAGGAGTCGTAGGTGCCGACGCTGACACCACGACTCGTCGTGGTGCACCGGCGCACCGAGCTGACCGAGCTGCTCGAACGCCACGGCACGCGCGGCCAGACGGAGTTCTTCCTGCGCGAGCGCGGCCGCACGCTCGCCGAGGTCCAGCAGCGTCACGACCTGCTCGCCGACGCGCTGCAGCAGGTGGCCGCTGCCGTGCCCGTCGACTGGCGTCGTGGCGACCTCGAGCGCGCCGACCTCGACCGGTTCTCCTTCGATGAAGGCGATGTGGTCGTCGTCGTCGGCCAGGACGGTCTGGTCGCCAACACGGCGAAGTACGTCGACGGCCAGCCGGTGATCGGTGTGAACCCCGAACCCGGCGTGAACCCAGGCGTGCTCGTCCGACACACGGTCGGGTCCGAGACGACGAGTTTGATCCTTGCCGTGCCGGGTGGGAAGGCGCATACGGTGCTGTGGGCGATGGTGCGCGCGACGCTCGACGACGGGCAGACGCTCGATGCGCTCAACGAGGTGTTCGTCGGGCACCCGTCGCACCAGTCCGCTCGCTACCGCCTGCTCGCCGCCTCCGGTGAGGAACGCCAGTCGTCGTCGGGGATTCTCGTGAGCACCGGCACGGGCTCGACCGGGTGGGCCGCATCGGTCAACCGTGAGCGCGGGGGTGGAGTCGCACTGCCGTCGCCCGAGGACCAGGTTTTGGCCTGGTTCGTCCGTGAGGCGTGGCCGTCGCCCGCCACCGGGACGAGCTGGACCAGCGGGCTGCTCACCGGCGACCAGCAGCTGGTGCTCGCGGTGGAGTCCGACGGCCTCGCGGTGTTCGGCGACGGGGTCGAGCAGGACCGGCTCACCGCGACCTGGGGGCAGCGGGTGGCGGTCGGGTTGTCCCCGAAGCGGTTGCGCCTGGTGGTGTGAGCAGGATCAGCGACCGGTCAGCCGACCCGTCCGGCCCCGTGCGCACGACGCCGGGTCGCTCGTAGTCGGGGCACTCTCGTCTTCGCGAAGACCCCCGATCCTCGCGGGTTGACCGAGAGCCCGACGGGGTCGGTGCCGCCGCACCGCCGCCTGCGGCTGAACTGCGACGGCCAGGGTCATGGGCACCTGCACCACCCGACGCCCTGGCCCGCATGCCCCTCGCGGCCGAGTCGAACGCACGGCAGATCGGCCGATCTCGGCGCCGACAAGCTGGTGGTCGGGGCCGTCAGGGTCACGGCGCTGAGGACGAGCGTGGAGGACTTGAAGGGATAGGCCAGACCAGGACCCGGTGATGTCGCATGCCCTCGAGGAGACGGCGGCTCCCCGGTGGGTTCACCCGCGAATGGCCGCGAGCAGCATCAGTTCTGCACCCATGTTGGCGCGCGCGACCGACTCCCAGGCCGAGCCGATCGCGGTGCGGAAGACCTGCGGTTCGCCAAGCAGCGACTCGAGCACGGCGGCCCGACCGACGGCGAAGTCGGCGTCGCTGACATGCGCCCACTCCTGGCGTACGCCTGCGGCATAGGCCGCGTAGCGCTCCGGCCCGGCCGCGAGAACCGCGAGGTCGGCGTCGCACAGGACCGACCCGTTGGCGTCGCCGGGCTGCGGGTCGTGGGTGGCGGTGAGGCGGACCAGCTCGGCTACCTCGTTGATGAACCCGGTGCCGAGACCGAGCCCGGCGAGCTCGGCCTCCGCGAGCTTGGCGCTCTGGTCCTCGTCGTCATCGCCGCGGCCGTAGACCGCGTCGTGGAACCAGGCAGCCATGCGCACGACGGTGAGGTCTGCAGCCTCGGCGGCCAGCTCGTCGATGTGGTCGAGCACGTCGGCCAGGTGGTGCAGGTCGTGGTAGGCCCGCTCGGGCGCGCTGTAGGCGGCGAGCAACCTGGCGCCGACCTCGGCGAGGTTGCCGACCGCGCCGGCGGACTCGGCCGTCGTCAGCCAGGCGCGGGCGAGGCGGCCGGCCGTCATGGGGTCGGTCCGCGGTCGGTCCGGGTCTGCGGCGTCATGAGGCAGACGTTAGCGACAGTCGGAGCCCCTCGTGCGAACCTCGCTGGAAGGCGTAGGGCACCGGCCGCAGCTGCACATCGACGCCCCGGCCACGCAGCTCCGTCACGACCGTCTCCACGAGGGTGGAACGCCCGCCCGCGTAGCCGAGCAAGGGGAACACGCGCAGCATCTCGCGCAGCGCAGCGAGATGGCTCGACAGGTCCATGCGGTCGTCATAGCTGAACAGCAGGTTGGAGCACAGCACCAGGTCGAACTGTCGATTCACGAAGGGCAATTCAGGCAGTGCGGCACTGACATAGCGATCGGGACGGCGCTGCAGGTCCCAGCCGAACCGCCCACAGCCCGCACCTAGGACCGCGTCGTCGAGAGCGCGTACGCACACCTCGCCCGTGACGAGGAAGTCCTCGATGCGGGTGGCGGCTGCTGACATCACGCAGCCGCCTAGGAGCGGCGCCACCAGCGGAGGGGCGTGCGTGACATGGACAGGGCCCTAGTG
>CAXSDR010000087.1:0-16293 GCA_964236445.1 uncultured Motilibacteraceae bacterium
GTGTAGCCGAGCAGCTTGGGCGACTCCCACCACAGCGGCTTGCGCGCCAGACGCGGGTCGGGAGCGTTCGGGTCGTGCACGCCCCATACGAGGCCCGCCAGCTGCTCCACCGGCTTGGGTCGGGTCACGAGGGTGACGGCGACCGTGACGATGGCATCGGCCACGAACGCGGTGATCGCCCCATAGAAGTTGACCATCTGCGCGTTGATGGTGGAGTGGGCGCCCAGGACCTGGTGGGGATAGAAGTAGCCGATGTGGTAGCCGGCGAAGTGCATGACGGCCGCACCGGTCGTGCCGGCGATGAGCCCGAAGAAGCCCGCCCACGGCGACGTCCGCTTCCAGAACATGGCGATGATGAACGTGGCGAACAGTGGCGCGTTGAAGTAGGAGAACAGCAGCTGGATGTAGTTCATGATGTTGCTGTAGCCGGACGCGATGAACGCGGTGCCGATGCCGATCAGGATCCCGAGGACCGTGACGATGCGGCCCACGCGCAGGTAGTAGCCGTCGGGTCGGCCCTTGGCGACGTAGCCCTGCCAGATGTCGTAGGTGAAGACAGTGTTGAACGAGCTGACGTTGGCGGCCATGCCTGCCATGAACGCCGCGAGCAGTCCGGCGAGAGCGACGCCCAGCGCGCCGTTCGGCAGGAACTTGTTCATCAGCAGCGGAATCGCGTCGTTGTAGGTGGTCTTGCCCTTGCCGAGGTCCGGCACCACCACGAGGGCGATCAGGCCGGGAATGATGGTCAGCGCAGGAATGAAGATCTTGGGGAAGGCACCGATGAGCGGCGTACGCTGTGCCGACGAGAGGTCCTTGGCGGAGAGAGCACGCTGCACCTCGGCGAAGTTAGTCGTCCAGTAGCCGAACGACAGTACGAATCCGAGACCCATGACGATGCCGATCCAGTCACCCAGCGGATTGGTCCAGCCTCCGACGCCGGTTCCTCGCCATGTCGAGAAGGAATGCGCTCCGAGCGCGGTCGTGGCCACCTTGTCGTGCAAGCCACCCCAGCCGCCCACGGAGTGCAGACCGATCACGACCAGCGGGATCAGACCGGCGAGGATGACGAAGAACTGCAGGACCTCGTTGTAGATGGCGCCCGAGAGCCCGCCGAGGGTGATGTAGACGAGCACGAACAGGGCGGAGACGATGACGGAAACCCAGATGGGCCAGCCGATCAGGGCGTTGATCACGAGCGCCAGCGCGTAGAGGTTCACGCCTGCCGTCAGCACGGCGGCGACGGCGAACGTGAGTGCATTGAGCAGGTGGGTCGCCGGGTTGAAACGTCGTAGCAGGTATTCAGGCACGCTGCGCACACGCGAGCCGTAGTAGAACGGCATCATCACCAAGCCGAGGAACACCATCGCGGGGACGGCGCCGATCCAGTAGAAGTGGACTGTCGACATGCCGTACTGCGCCCCGTTGGCCGCCATGCCCAGGATCTCGATGGCGCCGAGGTTCGCCGAGATGAAGGCGAGACCGGTCACCCAGGCGGGCAGCGACCTGCCGGAGAGCAGGAAGTCCTCACTGGTCGCGATCGCACGACGCGCCATCACGCCGATGGCGATGACGAGCGCGAAGTAGATCGCCAGGATCGAGTAGTCAAATGCATTGACATCTAGTCTCAGCACGGTGGGTCCGCCTCCCGAACGCTTCGACGCTGGCTGGCACCGGTGCGCCCACGGTTGATGCGGTTCCGGCACGACTCTGGCACGAACGAAGCGTGGCTACCCACCCCTTGTGCGTCTTACTCGGGCCGAGACGATCTTTGTTCCTACGTTCTCGACATCTACGGTCGACGCCTCGTGGGGCCGCGACGCTCGCGTGCCGACCAGCAGACCGTGTGCCAGTGGCGACGGTCGCCGGCGCCGGCGTCGAGCGGCCAGACGACGACGTGCGGGCTGCCGACCCTCACCTCGTGGTCGCAGCCTGGGCAGCGGTAGGGCTTCGTGGCGGCGGCTCCGGAGACCTGGCGTACGGCCCAGTCGGCGCCCGCCCACTCCTCGACGCGGTGCGATCCCAGCGACCCGGAGCCGAACGGCCGCTCCTCGCCGAGCGGCGCTGCGGACGTGGGCTTGCGGCGACGGGGGGAGTTGCGCCTGCCCATCGCGCCACCCCGCTTTCTTTCCCTGCGTTTGAGCACAAGTGTCGCAGGGAGCCGTTAGCGTGGATCTTCATGACACGGGGGTTCGTCGCGAAGGCGGTTGGGCACGAGGGGCCGGTGAACTCACCGGGTCCGCCCGAACGTCGGGCGCCGACCGAGGACCTCTCCTTTTCCGATCCTGGCCGAGCCACGCTCGGCCTGAGAGTGCACGATGGTGGCCCTAGCGCCCTCGTGGTCGTCGACGGGGAACTCGACGTGGCGACCAGCAGCCTGCTGCAGGCCCTTCTCGACGACCTCCTCCGCGCGAAGCGCGTCCCCAAGCTCGTGAGGCTGGTCGTCCAGACCACGGGCATCATTTTCGTCGACGCAGCTGGCATGTCACCCCTGTTGCACGCCCGGGCAGTCATGAGCCGTCGGGCCGGCAGCTTCGAGCTGCGCGAGCCCAGCGTCGCCGTCTCGAGACTCCTGTCGCTGCTCGCGCTGGACAACCCGAGCCCGTGACGGACGCGGTGCGCACGGCGCACTAGGGTCCTGCAGATGCGCCTCGTCATTGCCCGCTGCAGTGTCGACTACGCGGGCCGGCTCACCGCGCATCTGCCCTCGGCGCTGCGGCTCCTGCTGGTCAAGGCGGACGGCTCCGTTTCGGTCCACGCGGACGACCGCGCCTACAAGCCGCTGAACTGGATGAGCCCGCCCTGCAAGCTCGTCGAGGACGTCATGGACGATGGCACGGGCACGTGGACCGTGGTCAACAAGGCTGGTGAGCAGCTCGTCATCAGCATCGAGCTCGTGCTGCACGACGTGCGTCACGAGCTCGGGGTCGACCCCGGGCTGCTCAAGGACGGCGTCGAGGCGCACCTGCAGGAGCTGCTCGCCGACCAGCCCGGCGTGCTCGGAGAGGGGTGGCGGCTGGTCCGGCGCGAGTTCCCCACCGCCATCGGCCCGGTCGACCTGCTCTGCCGCGACAGTGACGGCGCGGCCGTTGCCGTGGAGATCAAACGCCGGGGTGATATCGACGGCGTCGAGCAGCTGACCCGCTATCTCGAGCTGCTCAACCGTGACCCCCTGCTCGCGCCGGTGCGCGGCGTCTTCGCGGCGCAGGAGATCAAGCCGCAGGCACGGGTCGTGGCCGCCGACCGCGGCATCGCCTGCCTGCTGCTCGACTACGACGCCATGCGCGGCGTCGACGATCCGAGCACCCGGCTGTTCTGACGTATCGGGCGCAGTTCCGACGCCCTGGTCGTGAGCTGCGGACCTTCCGCTGGCAGAAGTCGGGAAGCTAGACCGCCAGGGAGACGCTGCCAGCGCGCCCGAGCCGGGACGCGAGCGTAGGCCGTAGCGCGAGATAGCAGACCGACGTGACCCCCGCCAGCGTCCCAAGAACCACCCAGAGCACGAAAGGTCCGCGCGCCAGAAGCACCCCGACGAGCAGCGGCGCGACAGTGTTGGACACCCCCCACCCCATCTGGTGCAGGGCTGAATACCGACCCGTCAGCTCGGCGGGAGCCAGCACCAGCGGCACTACGTCGGCTGTCGGCGCATAGGTGCCCTCGGCGACACCAAGCAGGCCGGCGGCCCCGAAGAGCATCGCGACGCGCCCCCGCGTGCCGGCGGCCGCAGCAGCAGAGGCGGCGCTTGCGCACACCCAGAGCAGGTTGGCGGCTGCCAGCACGACCAGTCGGCTTCGCCCTCGGGTCATACGGTGACTCAGGGTCACGGCGATAGCCAACGAGACGGTCGTCGCCGCGGCCACGGCGCCAGGCAGCCAGCGGGCGCCGTGCAGGCTGTCCAGGACGTAGACCGGCATGGCGATGACCGGGGCGACGATGGACAGCGTGCAGGAGACGTTGAGCAGCGCGAGCACGGTGTTGTCCCGGTCGGCGAGCACGGCGGCGTATCCCGTCTTCGGTGGGGCGCCGCCGGTGCCCGCAGGACCAGCCGGTCCGATCGAACGGGTGGCGACAGCGGTGAGTCCCGCCGCGACGACGTAGGTGACGGCGTCGATGCACACCATGGCCAGCAGCCCGCGGCGCTCCCCCAGCAGCAGCACCGCCGAGGCCAGTGCCCCGCCGAGAGCGAGCCCGGCATAACGGACGCCTCGGAGCTTGCCGAACCAGCGTTCCTGCTCCGACTCGTCCACCAGCCTGCCCACGAGCGGCCCGAACCCCGCCCAGAAGACCCGCGCCGCCGCCAGCTCGAGCAGCGAGGCGAACACGAAGGCCACCAGCCCGTGCGCGCTGAGCAGCACGAGGTCGCCCGCGGCGGCGACCAGGTTGGCCGTGACCAGGAGCCGTCCGGGGCCGAGACGGTCGAGCGCGGCGCCGGCCGGCGGCCCGAGGCCGAGCGTGAGAACTCCCGCGACCGCCACCGCCGCGCCCGCCGACGGCAGCGAGAGCCCGACCACCACATTGCCGAAAAGCAGGACGAACGGGCCGAACAGCCCACTGCCGAGGCAGTCGATGACCATCGCACTCACGAGGCACCGCATGCGTGCGCGTGGGACGGCGCTCATCAGGAGAACGTCATCCGAGGGTCTCGTCCACATAGCACCAGCGCCAGGACTCGCCCCGCTCGAAGGAGCGCATCACCGGGTGAGCCGTCGCTTGAAAGTGCGCGGTCGCGTGCCGGTAGGGCCCTGAGTCGCAGCACCCGACGTGGCCGCACGTCAGACACAGACGCACGTGCACCCAGGACGTCCCGCCCGCAAGACACTCCTCACAGCCGGCAGGCGTCCCGGGCGTGGCGTCCGCCGGCGCTGTGGCGAGGTGCTCGCACGTGGCCATCGGCTGCTCCTGGGGTCTCGGGTGGGGCCGGATCGGGTTTGGCATGTCAGCCGGCGACAGCCAGGTCATCGGTCATTCGCGGTAGAGCATGGTCTCTTCCAGATCGAGGTCACGCAGCACCCGCCGCAGCACCTCCTCGGCGACCCGGCCTTCGTCCCGGGCAGCGACGAAGGTCTCGCGCTCGGCCGTGAGCATCGCGCGGCGCAGGCGCCGGTAGGCCGCGGAGGGCGTCTCACGCAGGCCGGGCCGCCCGATGTGCGGGCCCTCGGACGGGCCGTGCACGAGCAGCGTCTCGCCGGTGTCCTCATCGACGCCCCCGCCGCCGAGCCGCTCCCACGCAGCGTGCGCGCGGTCCTCCACGTCGCGGCGCAACCGCTGTTCGACCCCCTCCGGCGCGGGCCCTTCGGCGACGAGGCGGTCGAGGACCGTGCTCGCAGCGCGCGCCGCCTCCTGCTGGACGCCCGCCTCGGCGAGGAAGTCCTGCGAGGCATCGGGAGGCCGCAGTCCGAGGCGCCGGATCAGCCACGGCAGGGTCGCACCCTGGCCGACGAGCGTCACCACGATGACCACGAAGGTCAGGAAGACGAGCAGGGGCTTGTGCACGACAGGCGTATCGGGCAGCGACAGCGCTGCGGCCAACGAGACGACCCCGCGCATGCCCGACCACGAGATCACGGCGGGCAGCTGCCACGGCGGGAAGGGATCTCGGTCGCTCGGCCCCGGCAGCATCCGTGACAGGTAGGTGACCGGAAAAACCCACAGCGGACGCAGCAGCACCACGGCCAGCATGACCGCCACCGAGGCGGCGACGACCGGCGTGTTCTCGTCGAGCTGGGACACCACGCTGCGCAGCTGTAGGCCCACGAGCGCGAAGACCACGCCCTGCAGCAGGAACTCGACGGTCTGCCAGATCGCCCGCGCCGCGAGTCGCGAACCGGCGCTCTGCACGACGGGTGCCCGGTGGCCGAGCCAGAGGCCGCCCACCACGACGGCCAGCACTCCCGACACGTGCGCGGCCTCGGCCAGCGCGTAGGCGGTGAAGGGGGTGAGCAGCGAGATGGTGGTGTCGAGCACGATGTCGGCCGTACGCGTCCGCAGCATCATGATGATCTTGGCGACGACCAGCCCGATGACCACTCCGCCCACAGCGGTGAGCAGGAACTGGGTCACCGCGCCGGCGAAGACGCGGGGCGTGCCGAGATCGGATCCGGTGACGTGGCCGTGGTCGATCGCGCCTGTCGCGACGCTGAGCAGGGTGAGAGCGGTCGCATCGTTGACGAGGCTCTCGCCCTCGAGCACCGACACGACCCGCCGCGGCAGCCCGGTGCGCCGGGCTACGGCCGTCGCCGCCACTGCGTCGGGCGGCGCGACGATCGCGCCGAACGCCAGTGCGACCGCGAGCGGCAGGCTGGGGCCGACCACGGCGTGCAGGATGAAGCCGACGCCCAAGGCGGTGAAGATCACGAGGCCGACGGCGAGCAGGAAGATAGGCCGCAGGTTGCGCCGGAAGGCAGGCAGCGACGTGTCGATGGCCGCGGCATAGAGCAACGGCGGCAGCACCACGACGAGCATCAGGTGCGGGTCGAGGGCATAGTCCGGGACGCCCGGCACCAGCGACGCGACGACGCCGGCGAGCACGAGGAGCAGCGGCGGGAGGATGCCGACGCGGCGTGCCGCGGCATAGACGATCGCAACCCCGATGACGAGGGTGAGGGTGGCGGGCACGACATTCACCCGACCATCCTGCTGGCTGGGCTGCCAGCAAGCGTCAGCAGGCGGCGGACACCACGACGTCGACCGTCGGGTCGTCGAGGACGGGCGCGACCAGAGTGGCTGACGCGACGCGCAGGATCCGGTGCAGCTTGGTCGCGCGCAGCATCCGCATCAGTCGCGGCGGCACGCCCTGGAGCACCAGGTGGCGTTCGCACCGCTCGGCGCCGCGGTGCAGGCCGACCAGCATGCCGAGGCCCGTGGCGTCGCCGACCTCGGTCCCTGACACATCCACGACGAAGTCGCCGACTCCGTCGTGCACCAGCTCGTGCAGCCGGGCCCGGACGTCTCCGACGGTCGTCGCGTCCAGCCGTCCCTTGAGGAACACGACTGTCCCGCGCCGATCACCTGCCTGCTGCACCGAGCCGCCACTCCTGCCCGGTTCGTCGCCCGCGGCGAGCAACGACCCCACGAGCGCCTTCCCCTGCATGCGGGCAGCGTCAACAGCGTCGTCCAGGTCGTCGACCTGCAGCACCCTGACGTCCATCGGCTCTCCCCGTGAGAGATGTCTACGTTCCCTAGACGCACCAGCATCACGCTAGGTTGCGTCGACGTTACGACTTGTTGAGAAAATGTGCCCGCTCCCACGTCGCTCGGGCGTGTCGGCAGGTCGAGGCGCAGACTGGAGCGGTGCCGTCCTGGGCGAGCTACTACACCACCGTGCTGGGGCCGGTGCTCGCCCTCGGCGTTGTGGGGGTGCTTGCGCTGCTGCTGCGATGGACCTTCGGGCGGGGCGGTTCCGTGGTTGCCCGGCTGCCGCAGCCGGGCGCGGAGACGAACTACGGCCTGCTCGTCTCGGTGGCCTCTCCCTCGACCTACATCGAGGGAGAGCTGGCACGCCAACGGCTGCTGGCCGCAGGCGTACGCGCAACGTTGGCGACCACGAACGACGGGCCCCGGCTGATGGTGTTCACCAGCGACGAGTTCCAGGCCCGAAGCCTGCTCGCTGCACCCTGAAGGTCCGGCAGCGGCACGGGCGCCAGCACGAGCTAGCCGGGGACCGCATCGGGGTCGGGCTCGCGGCTGACATCGACGCCGAGGCCTCGCAGCTGCTCCACGAACCCCGGGTAGCCGCGGTCGACGTGGAACGCGTCGCTCACGGTGGTCACGCCGTCGGCGACGAGCCCGCAGATGATCAGGCCCGCTCCCGCGCGGATATCGTGCGCTCTGACGGGCGCTCCCGAGAGCCGTTCGCGGCCACGGACGACGCAGTGGTGGCCGTCGGTGCGGACGTCGGCCCCCAGCCGCGCCAGCTCGTCGACGAACATGAAGCGCGACTCGAACACGTTCTCCGTCACCATCGCCGCGCCGTCCGCGACGCTGTTGAGCCCGAGCACGAGCGGCAGCAGGTCCGTGGCGAAGCCGGGATAGGGCAGCGTCACCACGTCGACGGACCGGGGCCTGATGTCCATGCGCACCCGGAAAGCCGACTCGCAACCGTCCGCTGGCGCAATGGTGTCGACGGTCGCGCCCGCCCGCACCAGGGTGTCGAGAGCGAGCTCGAGGTGGTCGGCGCGCCCGTTGCGGATGGTCACGTCGCCGCGGGTCATCACGGCGGCGTAGGCCCAGGTGCCGGCCACGATGCGGTCGGGCACCGACACGTGCGAGGTGGGGACCAGCGAGTCGACGCCGTGGATCTCCAACGTCGAGGTGCCTGCGCCGCCGACCGTCGCGCCCATCGACTCGAGCATCTGGCACAGATCGACGATCTCGGGCTCGCGCGCGGCGTTGTCGATCACGGTCGTGCCCTTGGCGAGCACCGCCGCCATCAGCAGGTTCTCCGTTGCACCCACGCTCGGGAAGTCCAGCCACACCCGGGCCCCTACGAGACCGCGAGGCGCGCGCGCGATGACGAATCCGTGCTCGGTCGTGACCGTCGCTCCGAGCTTCTGCAGTCCGTTGATGTGCAGGTCCAGCGGGCGCGAACCGATGTTGTCGCCCCCGGGCCGCGCGACGCTGGCCTCCCCGCAGCGGGCCAGCAGCGGACCCAGCACGCAGATCGAGGCGCGCATGCGGCGTACGAGGTCGTAGTCGGCCTCGTGGCGCGGCGCCTCGGGCACGTCGATCATCACCTTGGCCGACGCCGGATCGTAGGTGACGTCGCAGCCGAGCCGGCGCAGGAGCTCCGCCATGATCTCGGTGTCGAGGATCGCCGGAACGTCCTCGAGCACCGTGGTGCCCTCGGCCAGCAGTGAGGCGGCCATCAGCTTGAGCACGCTGTTCTTGGCGCCGGTGACTCGCACCTCGCCGTGCAGGCGGCCGCCACCTTCGACCCGGAAGCGCTCCATCGCCGCCCATCGTAGAGTCCGCATCGTGGTGATCCTCAGTCGCATCTACACCCGCACCGGAGACGACGGCACGACAGGCCTCGGCGACGGGTCCCGCGTAGCCAAGACGGACGCCCGGCTGGCCGCCTTCGCCGATGTCGACGAGGCGAGCAGCTCCATCGGCGTCGCCCTCGCCCTCGGTGCCCTCCCAGCGGCGGCCGTCACCCTGCTGACCGGCATCCAGAACGACCTGTTCGACGTCGGTGCCGACCTGTGCCGCCCGATCTCCGGTGCCGAACGGGCGGGGACGCTGGACCGGGCACCGCTGCGCGTCGACGAGAGCTATGTCCTGCGGCTCGAGAGCGCCTGCGACGAGTGGAACGACCTTGTCGGGCCGCTGCGCTCGTTCGTGCTGCCGGGTGGCACCCCGGGGGCTGCGCTGCTGCACGTGGCGCGCACGGTGGTCCGCCGCGCCGAGCGCTCGACGTGGCACGCCGCGGAGGTTCATGCCGGCTCCATGAGCGCTGTGCCGGCCCGCTATCTGAACCGGCTGTCCGACCTGCTCTTCGTCCTTGCGCGCTGCGCCAACGCCGATGGCTCGGCACCAGCGGGCGACGTGCTGTGGGAGCCGGGCGGCCCGCGCTGAGGGGTCGACGTTAGGCCCTCCGGGTAATATCGACGCAGCGTGACACCACAGGTGCGCTGCGTCCTTATTCTTGAACTTCCAAACGGGGGAGTTCTTCATGGCCAGCGGCGTACGCCGAGTCGTCACCACGTCCTGCGTCGTCGGCACCGCGGTGGTCGTCGCGCTCACGCCGAGTGCCGCCTCGGCAGGCCCCGGCGCGACACGAGCCCCGGGTCACAGCAGGTCGCCTGCCGCGGTCACGCTGCCCGCGCCCTCGGCGCTGCTGGACATGTCGGGTGCTCGGCAGGCGGCCACCCTGGCTGCGACAACCCCCCGCCCCACCGCGTTCGCGCACCTCACGGCGCACCTGACCGTCACGCACGGCACCGCGGTCCCGGCTCCCTCGCGAGCGGTGCCCTGGGCGGTGAGCCTGTGGAACGAGGCGCCGACCTCCGACGGTCTGCGCGGGAGCGGCACCCTGCACTTCCTCTGCAGCGCCACGGCGATCAACGGCCGCCTGCTGGTGACGGCCGCGCACTGCACCAAGAAGCCGGGGTTCCTCTACGCGCGGGTCGGCGTGGACACCTTCTCTGCCGACGTGGGCGGCTTCGTCCCCGTCGAGGCCATCCGCGCCCACAGCGGCTACCACGATGCCCAGAACCGCAACGACATCGCCATGCTGCGGCCGCTGTTCGACCTCGGCCTGCGCTCCTACGCGACGCTCGCCACACCGGGCATCGCCAAGGCTGTGCGAGCCGGCAAGAAGGCGTTGACGATCTATGGCTGGGGCGACACCGAGACGGGCAAGCTCACCGGCGCGCTGCGCGTCACGGCGGTGCAGCAGCAGCAGGTTGCAGCAGCCAAGGCCTTCGGCGGCGTCTTCGTGCCGACCCGCATGATCGCGGCCGGCCACTACAACCCGGTGACCAAGCGCTATGCCGGCGGCTGCAGCGGCGACAGCGGTGGCCCGCTCACCACCCGGATCGCCGGCGTCACCTATCTCGTCGGGGTCACGAACTTCGGCGCCGCATCGGCGTGCGACAAGACGCCCACGGTGTTCGCCAGCGTCGGTGACTACACCGCCTGGGAGTCGCAGAGCAAGGCGGTGCTACCGGGCCTCGCCAGGAGCCACAACACGGCCCTTCCCGTGGCGATGAGCGTCCCGACCGTCGCGGGTACGGTCGCCCTGGGGCAGACCCTGACCTGCACGTCCGGCGCGTGGAGCGCCAATGCGACGGACGTCGCGTCGCTGTGGTTCCGCGGCTCGGACTCGCTCGGCGCCGGCGCTGACCACGTGATAGCGGTGGAGGACGCGGGTCAGTCGCTGGTGTGCGTCAGCGTCGCGCGATCACAGGCCGGCTTCGACGCCGTCGCCGTGCCCACGCCGCTCGCCGTGCCCGCCCTGCCCACGGCCACCGGCGCTGCGGCCATCGGCGGAGTGGCCTTCGACGTCATGCCGGTGGTCGACTCGGTCGCCACCTGCGGCGGCGTCAGCCCGAGCAGCCCGGACACCACCACGACCTACGACTGGCTGAACGCCTCGGGCTACGACGGCCGCGACGGTGTGGTGATCCAGACGGGTCAGACCCTCGTCTTCAGCGCTGCGACGCTCGACGCTCTCGCGGGCCGGTTCCTCATCTGCCGCGCCACGACGTCCAACACGATGGGCTCGGTCGTCACGACGACGTACGCCGCCATCCCCGGCCGCGACCCCGTGGTGGCGCCGAGCCCGGCGGCGTCCTGAGCGAGGCACCTGCGACCGGGCGGCAGATCGCCTGCGCTCAGACGGTGATGCTCGTCTGGCCTGGTGGTGCCGATTCGAGCCAGGACAGGAACCCCGTCAGCGACCCGGAGTTCATCGCGAACTCGAGCTCGTTGCCCGCGGAACGGCACAGCACGATGACGGCTCCGGCGAGCAGCACGTGGGCTTCGGTGCCGACCGGCTCGCGCCGGTCGAGCACCTCGAGCTCGCGGCGTCCGACGATCAGCCGCGGGCGCGGCGACCAGCTGAACACCCGGTGCCATTCGAGGGTGTCACGCTCGTAGCGCGCGACGCCGAGCATCCAGCCCTTGCCCACCGGCCGGCGGCACTCGCGCAAGCTGCAGTCGAACGTGCCGCCGCGACGCTGGAGCACCCGTCGCCGGATCACGATGCCGAGCAGGCTGAGCAGGATCACCAGCACCGCGACGACGACGGTGTCCAGCGCGAGAAGGACTCCCACCGTCGTCGACCGCTTGTGCTTTCGCGCTAGCGCGCAGTCTCGGCCGCAGCGAGGCGAGCGCGTGCTTGTGCAGCGGCCTCCTCGTCATCCGCGGCCTCGGCGTCGCGCAGCTGCTGCTGCGCACCGGCAACGTCGAGGGACTCGATCGGCTCCACGCTCTCCGCGAGCACCGACACCCGGTTGTCGGCTACGGAGAGGAAGCCGCCCAGCACCAGCGTGCTCACCGGCTCCCCGTCCTCAGGCGTCACCGTGACCAGTCCTGGTGCCAGGACGGCGAGCAGCGGCGCGTGGCCCGGCAGGATCCCGAGATCCCCGTCGGTCGTGCGAGCCACGACGAGCGTCGCCTCGCCTGACCACACCTCGGTCTCGGGGGAGACGACCTCCACGTGAAGCGCCATACCCGTCAGCCCTGCAGCTGCTTGGCGTTGCGCTCGAGGTCCTCGAGCCCGCCGCACAGGAAGAAAGCCTGCTCGGGCAGATGGTCGAACTCACCGTCAGCGATCTTGGTGAATGCCTCGACCGTCTCCGACAGCGGCACGAACGATCCTTCGAGACCGGTGAAGGCCTTGGCGACAAAGGTGTTCTGCGACAGGAAGCGCTGGATCCGGCGCGCCCGGTTGACCAGCAGGCGGTCGTCCTCGGAGAGCTCGTCGATGCCGAGGATCGCGATGATGTCCTGCAGGTCCTTGTAGCGCTGGAGGATCTCCTTGACTCGCTGCGCGGTGTTGTAGTGGTCCTGTCCGATGTAGCGCGCATCGAGGATCCGGCTGGTGGAGTCGAGAGGGTCCACGGCGGGATAGATGCCCAGCTCGGAGATCGGGCGGCTCAGCACCGTGGTGGCGTCGAGGTGGGCGAACGTCGTGTGCGGGGCCGGGTCGGTGATGTCGTCGGCGGGGACGTAGATCGCCTGCAGCGAGGTGATCGAGTGACCGCGCGTCGAGGTGATGCGCTCCTGCAGCACACCCATCTCGTCCGCCAGGGTCGGCTGGTAGCCGACGGCGCTGGGCATGCGCCCGAGCAGTGTCGAGACCTCGGAGCCGGCCTGCGTGAAGCGGAAGATGTTGTCGATGAACAGCAGGACATCCTGGCTCTGCACGTCGCGGAAATACTCCGCCATGGTGAGCGCGGACAACGCCACGCGCAGCCGGGTGCCCGGCGGCTCGTCCATCTGGCCGAAGACGAGGGCCGTCTGGTTGATGACGCCTGTCTCGGTCATCTCAGCGATCAGGTCGTTGCCCTCGCGGGTGCGCTCGCCGACGCCGGCGAACACGGACACCCCATCGTGGTTGTTCGCGACTCGGTAGATCATCTCCTGGATGAGCACCGTCTTGCCGACTCCGGCACCACCGAACAGGCCGATCTTGCCGCCCTGCACGTAGGGCGTGAGCAGGTCGATGACCTTGATACCGGTCTCGAACATCTCGGTCTTGGCCTCGAGCTGGTCGAACGCCGGCGGCCGGCGGTGGATCGGCCAGCGCTCGGTGATCTTCAGCTCTGATGACGGCACGTCGAGCGGCTCGCCGAGCGCGTTGAAGACATGGCCCTTGGTGACGTCACCCACGGGCACGCTGATGGCGCTGCCCGTGTCGGTCACCTCGGCGCCGCGCACGAGACCGTCCGTGGGCTGCATGGCGATGGTGCGCGCGAGGTTGTTGCCGATGTGCTGGGCAACCTCGAGGGTCAGCGTCTTGCTGAGCTCGCCGAGGGTCACCTCGACGGTCAGGGCGTTGTACATCTCCGGCATCGAGTCGGCAGCGAACTCCACGTCGACCACGGGGCCGATGACGCGGAAGACCCGCCCGGTGCCGCCGCTGGTGGCGGGGGTCGCGGTCTGGTCGAGGGTGGCAGTCATGATGTCGTCATTCCCCTTATTTATCGGCCGTCGCGTCGGCCAACGCGTTCGCGCCGCCCACGATCTCACTGATCTCTTGCGTGATGGCTGCCTGACGTGCCGCGTTGGCCTCGCGGGTGTAGGCCTTTGCCAGCTCGTCGGCGTTGTCGGTGGCCGCCTTCATGGCGCGACGTCGGGCCGCGTGCTCGGAGGCCGCCGACTGCAGGAGCGCATCGTAGACGCGGCTGACGACGTACTTCGGCAGCAACGCGTCGAGCACCTGCTCCGCCGACGGCTCGAAATCATAGAGCGGGAAAGCCCCCCCTGTGGGATCCTCCGTCGTCTCCTCGACGACCAGCGGAACGATCCGCCGGCTCACGGGCTCCTGCGTGGCCATGGTGTGGAACTCGGTGAACACGATGTGGATCTCGTCGACACCGCCGTCGGCCGAGTCCTGGAGGAACCGCTCGACGGCTTCGTCGGCTATCGCCTTGGCGTCGGAGTAGCGAGGGCGGTCGGTGAACCCCGTCCATTCCCCACCGATCTCGCGGCCGCGGAAGCGGTAGAAGGAGACGGCCTTGCGCCCCACGAGGAACGGGAGGACCTCCTTGCCCTCCTTGCGCAGCAGGCCGGTCAGCCCTTCACCTTCGCGGATTGCCGCGGAGGAGTAGGCCCCCGCGAGCCCGCGGTCGGCCGTCACGACGATCATGATGGCCCGGCTGGCCGACTCGTGCTCGGTGGTCAGCGGGTGGTCGATCGAGGAGTTCGACGCCGCGGCCGACAGCGCCCTCGTGAGCTCGTCGGCGTAGGGCTTGCTCGCCGCCACCGCCTGCTGTGCCTTGAGGATGCGTGAGGCGGAGATCAGCTCCATCGCGCGGGTGATCTTCTTGGTCGCCTGGATCGACTTGATGCGCCGGCGCAGGACGCGCAGCTGTGCGGGCATGCGTCTCGCCTAGCCCGGCACGTTCGCAGCGTTGCCGGCAGCAGCGTTCTCGACCGCATTGCCGCCGTCGGAGCCCAACGGAGAGCTGCCACCCCCGGACTTCGGCACGTGGCGCTTGACCGCCTCGCGCCCCTCGCTCTCGTGAGCGGGCACCGGCTCGTCCTTGACGAGCTGCTGACCCTCGGAGGTGGTGAACATCAGCTTGAAGGACGCGACCGCCTTCTCCATCAGCGACACCGTGTCGTCGGAGAGCTCCTTCGTCTCGGTGATCGAGTCGAAGATCGCCCGGTGCTCGCGCCCGACGTAGTCGATAAGCTCGGACTCGAACCTGCGGATGTCGTCGACAGGGACGTCATCGAGCTTGCCGGTGGTGCCGGCCCAGATCGAGAGCACCTGGTGCTCGATCGGGAAGGGAGAATACTGCGGCTGCTTGAGCAGCTCTACCATGCGGGCCCCACGGGCGAGCGATGCCTTGGACGCGGCGTCGAGGTCAGATCCGAAGGCCGCGAACGCCTCGAGCTCGCGGTATTGCGCGAGGTCGACGCGCAGGCGGCCGGCGATCTTGCGCATGGCCTTCGTCTGCGCCGAGCCACCGACACGCGACACCGAGATGCCGACGTTGATCGCGGGACGGACACCCTGGTTGAACAGGTCTGTCTCGAGGAAGCACTGACCGTCGGTGATCGAGATGACGTTGGTCGGGATGAACGCCGAGACGTCGTTGCCCTTGGTCTCGACGATCGGCAGGCCCGTGAGGGAGCCGCCGCCGAGCTCCTTGGACAGTTTCGCGCAGCGCTCGAGCAGGCGCGAGTGCAGATAGAAGACGTCACCGGGATAGGCCTCGCGGCCCGGCGGACGTCGCAGCAGCAGCGACACGGCGCGGTAGGCGTCAGCCTGCTTGCTCAGGTCGTCGAAGACGATGAGCGCGGCGTCACCGTTGTACATCCAGTGCTGGGCGATCGCCGAGCCGGTGTAGGGCGCGAGGTACTTGAAGCCGGCGGGGTCCGACGCAGGTGCCGCCACGATCGTGGTGTATTCCATGGCGCCGGCCTCTTCGAGCGCGCCGCGGATCTGGGCGATCGTGGAGCCCTTCTGGCCGATCGCGACGTAGACGCACTTGACGCGCTTGCTCTCGTCGCCGGCGCGCCACGCCTCGCCCTGGTTGATGATCGTGTCGATGGCGACGGCGGTCTTGCCGGTCTGACGGTCGCCGATGATGAGCTGGCGCTGGCCCCGGCCGATCGCCGTCATGGCGTCGATGGCCTTGATGCCGGTCTGCATCGGCTCGCGGACCTCTTGGCGCTGCACGACCGAGGGCGCCTGCAGCTCGAGGGCGCGGCGGCCCTCGGGCTCGATCGGTCCGAGCCCGTCCATCGGGTTGCCGAGCGGGTCGACGACGCGACCGAGGTAGCCGTCACCGACGGGCACCGAGAGGACCTCCCCCGTGCGGTGCACCGGCTGGCCCTCGTCGATGCCGGCGAACTCGCCCAGGACGACGACGCCGATCTCGCGCTCCTCCAGGTTCAGCGCCAGGCCGAGCGTGCCGTCCTCGAAGGTCAGCAGCTCGTTGGCCATGACGGAGGGAAGGCCTTCGACGCGCGCGATGCCGTCGCCGGCCTCGACGACGGTGCCGACCTCTTCGCGGGTCGTCTCCGGCGAGTAGGCCTCGACGTGTCGCGCGATCGCGTCACGGATCTCCTCCGGCCGGATCGTCAGCTCGGTCATCGCTTCGGCTCCTCAGTGTCGCT
>CAXSDR010000088.1:0-16217 GCA_964236445.1 uncultured Motilibacteraceae bacterium
AGACGCTCGACTACAGCTACCAGCGTCAGCTGGAGCTGCTGCAGCGCGTACGCCGTGGGGTCGCCGACGTCGCCACGTCGCGCAAGCGGCTCGAGCTGCAGATGCAGGGGTTGCAGGGGCAGTCGAGCAAGCTCGAGGGTCAGGGCCGCCAGGCACTGACCGCGGGCCGCGAGGACCTGGCGCGCGAGGCGCTGACCCGCCGCTCCGGGGTGCAGACGCAGATCGACGACCTACAGACGCAGTACGCCGCGCTGCAGGCCGAGGAGGAGAAGCTCACGCTCGCCTCGCAGCGGCTGCAGGCCAAGGTCGAGGCCTTCCGCACCAAGAAGGAGACGATCAAGGCGACCTACACCGCAGCCGAGGCCCAGACCCGCATCGGTGAGGCGGTCTCGGGCATCAGCGAGGAGATGGGCGATGTCGGCCTCGCGATCCAGCGCGCCGAGGACAAGACCCAGCAGATGCAGGCGCGGGCAGGGGCCATCGACGAGCTGCTCGCGTCGGGCGCGCTCGACGACCCGACGGGCGCGACCAAGGACGACATCACCCTCGAGCTCGAGCGCATGGGCAGCCAGGGCGACGTCGAGGCGCAGCTCGCCCGCATGAAGGCCGAGCTCGGCGGCGCCCCCGCGCAGAAGTCGATCGAGGGGACGTCCACCACGCAGGCAGCCCAGAATGCCTCAGGCGCGGTCCTGCGCGAGGGAGAGACGGCGTGATCATCCGCATCCTGACCGAGGGTCAGTTCGAGGTGTCCGACTCCGACGTCGCCGCCCTCAACGAGCTCGACACGACGCTGACGGACTCGTTCGACATCGACGACGAGCCGCGCTGGCGGGGTGCCCTGGCCGCGCTGATCGCCTTCGTCCGCGAGCGCGGGACCCGGGTCCCGGACGACGACCTGCGCCCGTCGGACGCCGTGTTGCCCGAGGAGGACTCCTCGGCCGACGACGTACGCGCCCTGCTCACCGACGAGGGGATGATCCCGGGCTGATGCCCGGTCCCTTGACGTCGATGACGTCGGTGTGCACGTGAGATCACGCTTCGCGCCGGACCGTGGCCTCGCGGCGCGCATGGTCGCCACGGTCTTCATCCTGGGGCTGCTCTACGTCGCCGTGATGGCGATCCTCATCGGCCTGGTCGGGCTGCCGTGGCCGATCGTGCTGGTGGTCAGCGCGATCGGCCTGTTCGCGCAGTGGTATTTCTCCGACCGCCTTGCGCTGAGCTCCATGGGTGGCCGTGAGGTCACCGAGCAGGAAGCGCCTCAGCTGCACGCCATCGTCGACCGGCTCTGCGCGCTGGCCGACATGCCCAAGCCGCGCGTCGCCATCGCCGACATGGACCTGCCGAACGCCTTCGCCACCGGCCGCAGCCCGAAGCGCGCGGTGATCTGTGCGACCACAGGCATCCTGCGCCGCCTCGACGAGCGTGAGCTCGAAGGCGTGCTCTCGCATGAGCTCAGTCATGTGGCGCACCGCGACGTGACGGTGATGACCGTCGCGTCGTTCGTCTCCGTGCTGGCCGGTCTGCTCGTGCGCTCGCTCGCCTACGGAGGAATGGCGCGCGGCCGTCGTAGCAGCCGCGACGAGGGAAACGCCGCGATGCTCGCCGCGCTCGTCGTCGTGTCCTCGATCGCGGTTTATGCGTTGAGCTTTCTCGCGATCCGGGCGCTGTCGCGCTATCGGGAGCTGGCTGCTGACCGTGCGGGTGCCATGTTGACGGGCAACCCCGCCGAACTCGCCAGTGCGCTGGTGAAGGTCAGCGGCGACATGGCGCGCATCCCCACCCAGGACCTGCGCAAGGCTGAGGCGTTCAACGCGTTCTTCTTCGCGCCCGCGGTTGCACCCGGCATGAGTCTGTCGTCGATCTTCTCCACGCACCCGCCGCTGCAGCAGCGCCTCGAGCGGCTCGGTCGGCTGTCCACCGAGCTGGGGCGGCCCGGCTGATGGGCGTGTTCGACCGCATCCTCGGGCGCACCAAGCCGGTCGCGCCCAACCTCGACGCGCTGTTCGCCGTTCCGGAAGCGGCCGTCACCCTCGAGACCGCCGCGGGGTTCCGGCCGACCGGTGTGGGGTCGGTCTGCTACCGCGGTGCGGAGGGCGGCGCGTTCGACCAGGTGCAGAGCGACGTGCGGGCCCTGCTCGACGCAGACGACGGGCCGCAGGTCGAGCTCACCGCAGACCCCTACGGCTACACCTGGCTCACCGCGCGGCACGACGCCGGCGACCTCGCCGGGCTGGTGACAGACCTGCACGCGGTGAACAGCTCGCTCGTCGACGGCGGTTTCGGCGCCGGGCTGCTGTGCTCGCTGATCGGCTTCGTCGGCGCGGGGGACAGGCGGCTCGGTCTCGTCTACCTCGCGAAGCGCGGCACTTTCTATCCCTTCGCCCCGCTCGCCGATGAGCGCCGGGACAATGCCCTGGAGCTGCAGGTCAGGGCCCAGCTTCCCGACCTGGCGATCGAGCCCGACCTCTCACGCTGGTTCGCGGTGTGGGGCGCGCCGGGACTCTGACAGGCGTCGGCCGCCTAGCCCATCCAGTCGGGCCGCAGCGGCATGCCCGACACACCGCCCGCCGACGTCTTGACGCCCAGCACCTGGTGCAGCTCGATCTTGCGCCGGTCGAACCCGAGCCGGCTCCCGGCCATGTAGACGCGCCAGACGCGGGCGCGTCCCGCTCCCACCTCGGCGACGGCGTCGTCCCAGTGCGCGTCGAGGTTCTCGCCCCAGTGCTCGAGCGTCTTGGCGTAGTGCTCGCGCAGGTTCTCGCTGTGCCGCACCTCGAGGCCGTTGTCGGCCATGGCGCCGATGATCTGCGACACCGGCTCGAGCTCGCCGTCGGGAAACACATAGCGGTTGATGAAGCCGTGGGGCGCGTACGCCGGTTCAGTGGTGAGTGGGCGGGTGATGCAGTGATTGAGCAGCCGGCCCCCGTCGTGCAGCTTCGCCGCGAGGTAGGTGAGATAGGAGGGGAGCTCGGCCGAGCCGATGTGCTCGGTGAGCCCGATCGAGGAGACCGCGTCGAAGCCGGTCTCGGGGACGTCGCGGTAGTCCGACCACCGCACCTCGGCCAGGCTGTCGAGCCCGCGCGTCTTGATGGCCTCCTGGGCCCAGGAGGCCTGCTGCTCCGAGAGCGTCACCCCGATCACGTGCACGCCGTAGTGCTCGGCGGCATGCATCGCCATGCCGCCCCACCCGCAGCCGACATCGAGCAGGCGCATGCCCGGGCGCAGGCCGAGCTTGCGGCAGACCAGGTCGAACTTTGCGGCCTGGGCTTCCTCGAGCGTCGCGTCGGGTTCTTCGTAGACCGCGCACGTGTAGGCCATCGACGGCCCGAGGACCCAGGAGTAGAACGCGTTGGAGACGTCGTAGTGCGACGAGACCGCTGAGGCGTCGCGCCGCTTCGAGTGGCGCCGGCCCGACAGGACGATCTCCTCCACGGGTCGCGGGGGACGGCGCAGCAGTCGCGGGCCGAGGCTGCGCATGATGCCCACGCGGTCAGCCCAGCCGACGCGGTCCAGTGCCGCTTCCGACAGCAGCTTGAGCGCGGTGTAGACGTCACCATGGACGTCGAGCTCCCCGCTGACGTAGGCGCGGCCCAGCCCCAGCGCCCCGGGCGACGTCACGACATAGGCCAGCGCCTCGGGCGAGCGCAGCGTGACCCTGATGTCGGCGCCGTCCATGCCCGCTCGGCTGCCGTCGAACGCGTGGAACTCGATCGGCGCCTCCGGACCGACGACCCCGGCAAACACCTCGGCGACACTCATGCTGGCTCCGATCTCTGCGTCCGTGTCGTACGCGCCTGGTCGCCGGTCAACGGGCTCGGACCGCCTTGTCGTAGAGGTCGAGCAGGCGACCCGATGCGTCGTAGGTGCGCTTGAGATCGGCGTACGCGTCGCCACCGTAGAGTCTGCCGAAGTGGTCGCGCTCGTAATAAGACGTCGAATAGAGCGATTTGCGTCCGTCGAGTCGGTCGACCTCGGCTTCGACCCGACGGTTGAACGTGCCGTCGGGCTCACCGTTGGCGAGCGGCACCGTCGACCAGAAGCCGAAGTTGACATAGGTCGTGCCCTGCGCCATCGGATAGAGATCCCACGTGGGGGAGTCCTCGCGCAGCCGCAGCGGGCACGTCCACACCGGCGTGATCGGCACCTCACGGAGGAACCAGGCGGCGAACTCCGCGGCACGTTCGACGGGCACCTCGATGTCCTGCACGACCTTCTCGACCGGCGGCTTGCCCTTCCACCGGTTGATGCGCGACGCGACGCCGTAGCGCGTCTCGAGCGCGATCAGGCGGGCGTAGACGTCGGAGCGCAGCTTGCGCTTCGGCCAGAGCCTGCGGATGCGCGGGTTCTGGGCCCCGAACGCCCGTGAGCACCAGAACCAGTCGGTGTCCCAGCGCCAGTAGTAGTCGCGAACCGTGAGGTAGTCCTCGTGGCGCTCCTGCAGCGACCGGTAGTAGATCTCGCGCCCGGTGTAGTCGGAGACGTAGGGCGCCGAGTCGGCCCAACTGCCGAGAGTGAGATAGCACTCGTCGGCGGCGAAGATGACGCCGTCGAGGAAGTCGACGGCCTGACCGTCGTGCGACCGCGCGTCGGTGATGGCGTCCAGCGCCTTGAACATCGCCGCCGGGTCGTCGAACTGCAGGTGCCGCAGGCGTACGAAGGGATGGACGCGCTCGAGCCCGATGGTGAGCCGCAGTGCGTAGCCGAGCGTGCCGTAGGAGTTGGGAAAGCCGCGCAGCAGCGCCGCGTGCTCGTTGTCGCGGCGCGCCGTCACCAGGCGGCCGTCTCCTGTCAGCACCTCCATCTCGCGGACCGACTCGTGGGGGAGCCCGCTCCGGAACGAGGTCGACTCGATCCCGAGCCCGGTCACCGCGCCACCGATCGTGATGGTCTTGAGCTGGGGCACCACCAGCGGCGCCAGCCCGTGGGCCAGCGTCACGTCGAGCAGGTGCTCGTAGGTGGTCATCCCCTGGACGTCGGCGGTGAGCGCTTCGGGGTCGACAGCGAGGACGCCGTCGAAGCTGCGCACATCGAGGCCGGGCGCCGATGCCGCCTCTCGTGAACGGAACAGGTTGGACGTGCGCTTGGCGAGCCGGACCGGCTGGCCGGGCGGGATCGCGGCGTACTGCTGCAGCAGCCGCTGGGACCGGGCGGTGTAGTCGGCGGAGTCGGCCCGTTCAGTCACGGGCGCTTCCCGCGAGGGAGGTGCCCGGCAGGGTGAGCATGCGCTCGAGCGCGACGCGGGCCCAGTGGGCGGTCTGCTCCTCGACGACGATGCGGTTGGGGACGCGGCCCTCCACCAGCGACTCGAGCGCCCACACGAGGTGAGGCAGGTCGATGCGGTTCATCGTCGAGCAGTAGCAGACCGTGCGGTCGAGAAACGTGATGCGCTTGTCGGGGTGGGTCGCCGCCAGTCGTTGCACGAGGTTGAGCTCGGTGCCGACCGCCCAGGCGGTGCCCGCAGGCGCCGCGGCGATCGTCGTGATGATGTGCTCGGTGGAACCCACCGAGTCGGCGGCCAGGACGACCTCGTGGCGGCACTCCGGGTGCACGATCACGTTGACGCCCGGGATCCGCTCCCGCACGTCGGTGACGTTCTGGGCGGTGAACCGTCCGTGCACCGAGCAGTGGCCGCGCCAGAGCACCATGCGCGCGTCCTGCAGCTGCTGCGCCGTCAGACCACCGCCCGGCTTGTGCGGGTCGTAGACGACGCACTCGTCGAGCGAGAGCCCGAGGTCGAGCACCGCGGTGTTGCGGCCCAGGTGCTGGTCGGGCAGGAAGAAAACCCGCTCGCCGCGCTCGAACGCCCACTCGAGGGAGCGCCGCGCATTCGACGAGGTGCAGATCGTGCCGCCGTTGCGACCGGTGAACGCCTTGATGTCGGCGCTGGAGTTCATGTAGGAGACCGGGACGGTCGAGTCAGCGAGCCCGGCATCGGTCAACACGTCCCAGGCGTCCTCGACCTGCGCCCGGGCCGCCATGTCGGCCATCGAGCAGCCGGCAGCGAGGTCGGGCAGGATCACCTGCTGGTGCGCGCCGGTCAGGATGTCGGCGGACTCGGCCATGAAGTGCACCCCGCAGAACACGATGAACTCGGCTTCCGGTCGCGACGCCGCCGACTGGGCCAGCTTGAAGGAGTCGCCGGTGACGTCGGCGAACTCGATGACGTCGTCGCGCTGGTAGTGGTGGCCGAGCACGTAGGCCCGCTCACCGAGCGCCTGCTTGGCTGCGCGGGCCCGCGCCACCAGCTCAGGGTCCCCCGGAGCAGGCAGGCCGCCGGGGCACTCCACCCCCCGCTCGCTCGCGAGGTCGCGGTCGCGGCCCATGAGCAGCAGGGCCAGGGGCGTCGGGCGTACGGCGTCGTCGGCGGTAGCCGCGGAAGCCGCG
This sequence comes from uncultured Motilibacteraceae bacterium, assembly GCA_964236445.1. Classification (GTDB taxonomy): domain Bacteria; phylum Actinomycetota; class Actinomycetes; order Motilibacterales; family Motilibacteraceae; genus CAXSDR01. Next base: position 6,385 of record CAXSDR010000088.1, read on the forward strand.
GAAGCCGCGGAAGCCGCGGAAGCCGTTGGGGTCGTGACGGACACTGCATCTCCCGACTGTCGGCGCAGGCAACTCACGTCAGGAGATCGATCATGTCATCTCCCGCATGAGCGCCAACCCGCGGAACCGGCAAAGTAGTCCCATGTCTGCGCACCTTCGGATCGTCGTCGCGCCGGATGCCTTCGTGGGGCTGCTGACCGCCCTGGAGGTCGCGCAGGCGGTCGCCGCCGGCTGGGCCACCGCCGCCCCGGCCGACGACCTGCACCTCGTCACGCTGTCCGACGGCGGACCGGGATTCGCAGCGGTGATGTCGCGCTGTGCCGGCACGGCGACCCCCACTGTCTACGTCGACGGCGCCGACGCGGTCGACGCCCGCGGCGGCAGCGCGCAGCTGGGCCGGCGCATCGCCGTGGCCGTCGCGACGGGTGCCTCGCGGATCGTCGTCGGCGTCGCCGGCGTCGCGGGGGGACTGGCGTCGCGCAGCGACGGGGGCTACGGCGCGCTGCTCGCGTTGGGGGCGCTCGAGAGGTCGGGTGGTGGTGGCGAGCTGGCCCTCGCCCCGGCCCTCGCCCGGTTGTCAGGTGCCGAGCTGGTCATCGCCACCGATGTCGACGACACCGCCGGCGCGGTGCCGAGCTGGTTACCTCCTGCCGCGCGACCGCTGGCGGGCAGGGACGGCGCGGGTGCCCAGGGCGGCCTCGGCCTCGCGCTGCTGGCGCTCGGCGCCACCCGGGTCAACGCCAGCCAGCTCACGATCGACGCGGCGGGGCTCGCCGACCTGATAGCTGGCCCGATCGCCGGACAGGGGGTGGCGGACCTCGTGATCACCGGCGAGCGCGTGGTCGGCTGGCACTCGCGTCGTGGGCGGGTGCTCGCGGGGGTCGCGCGTACGGCCGTGACCTACGGCGCGCCGGTCGTCGCCCTCTGCGCCGATGTGCAGATCGGCCGGCGCGAGACCGCGAATCTCGGGCTCGAGGCGGTCTATGCTCTCGCCCCTGCCCTCGCGGCATCGACCTCGGCGGGGCCGACTTCGGCGGGGCCGATGGTGGACGCCGTGAGCGCGACGGCCGCCCGCGTCGCCCGCACCTGGAGCCGCCCGGACCTCCGGTGACTGGGTGGGTGACCTGGGTGATCGACCGGGCCTCTGCCCTGGATGCGTCCTGACCCGTGGGCGGCGGCGTGGCGTTCGTCACGCCCACGATCGGCTCGGGTGTGCCAGCATGGAAGAGATCCGGGGCACGAAGGCGTTCCCCGTCCGTCATAGGGCACTGCAGACGTACCAACAGGAGTCGCGATCATGACCGTGCACAACGACACCGTCGAGCTTTCCACCACGGCGCAGGGAAGCGGCGTGCTGCTGACCGATGCTGCGGCCGTCAAGGTGAAGGGCCTGCTCGACCAGGAGGGCCGCGACGACCTCGCACTGCGGGTCGCGGTCCAGCCCGGTGGCTGCTCGGGGCTCCGCTACCAGCTCTTCTTCGACGAGCGCACGCTCGATGGTGACGTGGTCGAGGACTTCGACGGCGTGGGCGTCGTCGTGGACCGGATGAGCGTCCCCTACCTCGCCGGGGCGACGATCGACTTCGTCGACACGATCGAGAAGCAGGGCTTCACGATCGACAACCCCAATGCCGGTGGTTCATGCGCTTGCGGAGACTCCTTCCACTGACCGCTGTGCTCACGGGCTAGATTCCTGCCGTTCGACATCTCGTCGCACGAGCAGGACATCGCCCCAGCGGAAGGCACCACGTGCGCATCGCCGTCACCGGGTCCATCGCCACCGACCACCTCATGACGTTCCCGGGACGGTTCATCGACTCGTTCGTCGCGGGCAAGCTCGACAAGCTGTCGGTGTCGTTCCTCGTTGACGACCTCGAGGTGCGCCGTGGCGGGGTCGGGCCCAACATCGCGTTCGGTCTCGGGCAGCTCGGCGTGCGCAGCGTCCTGGTCGGCGCCGCAGGCGCCGACTTCGCCGACTACCGCGCATGGCTCGAGGCGCACGGCGTCGACTGCTCGGGGGTCCTGGTCAGCGACGAGCACAGCACGGCGCGCTTCACCTGCACCACCGACGCCGACCAGAACCAGATTGCGACGTTCTACGCCGGCGCCATGTCCGTCGCCCGCACGATCGACCTGGCAGCTCTCGTCGACCGGCTGGGTGGCCTCGACCTGGTGCTTGTCGCCCCTGACGACAACGAGGCGATGCTGCGTCACACCCGCGCCTGCCGCGCGCTCGGCCTGCCGTTCGCGGCCGACCCTTCCCAGCAGCTTCCCCGCCTCGACGCCGCCGCGGTCGGCGAGCTGGTCGAGGGCGCCGCCTACCTCTTCTCCAACGAATACGAGTCCGAGCTCATCGCCGCCAAGACCGGCTGGTCGGCCGACGACGTGCTCAGCCGGGTCGGCGTACGCGTGACCACACTCGGCGCGGGGGGAGTCTCTCTCACGGCGCGCGGCGCGGCGGAGATCCGGGTCGCCGCTGCCCGGGACGTGACGCCGGTCGACCCGACCGGCGGAGGCGATGCCTTCCGTGGTGGCTTCCTCGCGGGGTTGTCCTGGGGGCTCGGGCACGAGAGCGCGGCGCAGGTGGGCTGCGTGCTCGCGGCTTACGTCCTCGAGTCTGTCGGCACGCAGGAATACGACGTGACGCCTGCCTCGCTGCTCGAGCGGCTCACCGCCTCCTATGGCAGCGCAGCGGCCGACGAGGTCATGCCGCACCTGCCTGTCGCCGCGACCGTCTGATCCCGGCCGGGGCAGGCCGTGGTGACGTGACCCCGATCGAGCCGCTCCCGTGTCGGTGGGTCCTGCCCCGTGCCACGCGTCCGCTCGTCGGCGACGTCGTGGGTGTCGGGGCCGATCTCGAGCCCGGGACCCTGCTCGCCGCCTATCGCACGGGGCTCTTTCCCATGCGCGTCGATGGCCTGTCCGGGCCGCTCGGCTGGTGGTCACCGGATCCTCGCGGCATTCTGCCGCTGCAACGGCTGCGGGTGAGCCGGTCGCTGCGTCGATCGGTCGAGCGGGCCGAGGTCACGGTGGACCTCGCTTTCGACGACGTGGTCGCCGGGTGCGCCGCGACTGACCGCGACGGGGCGTGGATCGACGCCGGCTTCGCGGCCGCCTACAGCGAGCTGCACCGGTTGGGCTGGGCGCACTCGGTGGAGGTCTGGTCGACCGGCGGCAACCTGGCCGGGGGGCTCTACGGCGTCGCGGTGGGCGGGCTGTTCGCGGGCGAGTCGATGTTCCACCGGAAGACCGATGCCTCCAAGGTCGCGCTCGTGCACCTCGTGAGCCTGCTCGCCGACGATCAGCCCGAGCGTCGGCTGCTCGACGTGCAGTGGCTCACGCCCCATCTGGCGAGCCTCGGCGCCGTGCAGGTGCCGCGTCGCCGCTATCTGCGCCTGCTGCGGGAGGCGCTGACGCTCCCGCAGCCGGGCGGGTTCACGGTCGCCGACAGCGGGTCTGCCGCGCCCGCGTACGAGGGCTGACGGGCCGGTCTTCCCGGCCGTCTGGTTCAGTTCCCTGGTGAGCGAGCAGACCGGCAGCCTGCGGGACGCGCCAGACACCGCAGGCGACTGCCTCCCGCCCGAACTCGAGAGCCAGGTGGAACCGATGACTGCAGCAGATGCGGCGGACCCGCTCGCGGAGGTCGTCGAGCCGCACTCCGGGCGGCTCGCCGGGCGCCTCAACTGGCTGCGTGCGGGCGTGCTCGGCGCCAACGACGGCATCGTCTCCGTCGCCGGCATCGTCGTGGGCGTCGCGGGCGCTACGCGCGATCGGGGTCCGATCTTCACCGCGGGCCTCGCCGGTCTGGTGGCGGGAGCCGTGTCGATGTCGTTGGGGGAGTACGTCTCGGTCAGCAGCCAGCGTGACACCGAGACGGCGCTGCTCGCCCAGGAGACGCGCGAGCTCGAGGAGAATCCCGAGGGAGAGCTCGACGAACTGACGGAGATCTACCAGGCCCGCGGTCTCTCACCTGCGACCGCGCGCCAGGTGGCCGTGGAGCTCACCGCTGTCGACGCCCTCGCCGCGCATCTGGACGCGGAGCTCGGGATCAACCTCGACGACCTCGTCGACCCGCGCCAGGCCGCCGTGGCGTCAGCGCTGTCCTTCGTGCTCGGCGCGGCGCTGCCGCTCGTGGCCATCCTCGTCACGCCCGCCGCGTGGCGGGTGCTCGTGACCGTCATCGCCGTGCTCATGGCGCTGGCGCTGACCGGCGCCGTCAGTGCGCGGCTCGGCGGGAGCAACCCGCGCCGGGCCGTGGTGCGGGTGCTGGTCGGCGGCGCGCTCGGCCTGTCGTTCACCTATCTCGTGGGCCACGTCTTCGGCACGACGGTGCATTGAGCGCACTGAGCATATTGAGGGCACTGAGCGCACGTGGCCGTCAGCTGAGTCGACGCACCACATAGCCGGTCCCGGCCGGGCGGCTACGCGCCCCGACATAGGCGTGGCCGCGCATGCGGCACCAGGCGGGGATGTCGAGGCCCGCGGCCTCGTCATCGGCGAGCACGCAGACCAGCGAGCCGACGGGCACCTGCCCGATGTGGCGAGCCAGCGCGATGACCGGCAGGGGGCAGCGCTGGCCCAGGGTGTCGAGCTCGAGCGACGGGTCCTCCTGCGCGTCGGTCACAGCCCGCCCGCTCCCGTGCGACCGCGCAGCTCGGTCACGACCCTGGGCAGCACGCGCAGAAAAGCCTCGACGGTGTCGTCGGTGGTCCCCGGCAGCAGCGAGACGCGCACGTTGCCGTGAGTGAGCACGCCCATGGCTGCCAGGACGTGGCTCGGGCGCAGCGTGCTCGACGTGCAGGCAGAGCCGCTTCCCACCGCGAACCCCGCCCTGTCGAGCTCGGTCACGAGCGCCTCGCCGTCGACGTAGAGGCACGAGAACGTCACCACATGCGGCAGCCTGTCCACCGGGTCGCCGACCACGTCGACGTCGGGAACGGCCGCCTCGACGCCCGTGCGGACCCGCTCGACCAGGGCGTGCAGGCGCGGCCCGTCGGTCGCGGCGGCCGACACGGCCGCCTCGAGCCCCGCAGCGGCGGCCAGCGCGTCAGGCAGCGCGACATCTCCCGGAACACGGCCCGACTCGGCGTCGTCGTCGGGCCCCGCCGAGCGCCAGCGCACCGACCGCCGGATGCCCAGCACGGCGACGCCCGGCGGGCCGCCCCAACCGCGGGCGCCGGCCGACAGCAGTCCCCAGACCGGCGCCACGGCGATGTGGCCGAGGGCGTGGCTGGCGTCGACGAGCAGGGGTACGCCGGCCGCATCGCACGCCTCGGCGGCCTCTCTGACGGGCTGGCAGGTGCCGACCTCGGCGTTCGCGGCCTGCAGGCACGCCAGGGCTACGCCGGGGGCAGCGACGCCTGCCGCGAACGCGTCCAGGTCGACGCGACCCAGCGGGTCGACGCCGATCACCTGGGCGGCGGTCGGCGCCGAGTGCTGCGCGGCGGCGAGCACGCTGGAGTGCTCGACGGCGCTGAGCACGACCGTTGCCCCGGTGCGCCGCCGCCCGAACAGCGTGCCCGCGACGGCGAGGTGGACGGCCTGGGCGCCCGACCCGGCGAAGGACACCTCGTCGGCGCGCACCTGGAGCACTGCGGCGACCGCTTCGCGTGCCGCATCGAGAAGCAGGCCGGCACGGCGTCCCTCGGCGTGCAGGCGGCGAGGGTCGGCCCAGCCGTCGTCGAGGGCGGCGAGCAGCGCCTCGCGGGCCGCCCTCGACATCGGCCGGCCGCTGACCGCGTCGAGATAGCCAGGGCGGGTCATGTCGCCACGGTAGGTGCTGGCCGGGGGCGGCGCGCTGCGCCGGACGTCCGTTCGCCGCACGCCCGCGCCTCGCGCCGGCGGCCATGGTGCACCCGTGAGCAGTTGGCCTGGACCTGCGCCGTGCCGGGCGGCCGGAACGGACGCCACCAACGTCACCGGATGTTGGCCTTCTTGGCCCGTTGGCCCTGCTTCTTGGCGTGGTTCCCACATGTGTCCATGGAGCACCAGCGTCGGGTTCCGGGGCGCGAGCTGTCCAGGAACAGTGCGCCGCAGTAGGGGCCTGCACAGTCGCGAACACGAGATGTGAGCGGTGATGTGACGAGGTCGAGAGTGTCTCGAGCTATCAGGGAGAGAAGCGAACTGGCAGGAGTGGTTGCGCTCCACAGCAGGGACCCGTCGGAGCCGAGTGAGGGAACGGGTGTGGGTGCTTGGGCCGCGGTCTCGACGCTGGCCACGGCCGGGTCGGCTGGCGTGGCGGTGCGGTCGTCGCTGCGACTCACCAGGACCAACTCGTAGACGGCTTCGCGGAGCCGTCGGGCGTTCTGCACGTCGGAGGCGGTCATCGGGGCGCCTTGGTCGGGCGGGAGGAACGCAAATGTCTGCGCCCAGGCGGCAAGAGCGTGCTCGTCCACGAGTTCCTCGGTGGCCTGCGGCGTACCGCGAAAGCGCAGGGTGCGGATGAAGTCGAGGCAGAGCCGCCCGGCTCCCTGTCGGAACACGGGTGCCGGCATCACGCCGGCGTGGGGATCCATCGCCCCAGATTACCGTGCACCTGTCTAACTGGTACCGTTTCGGACGTACCAGTCAAACCGGTTCCCGGAGGTATTTCGTGACGCAGCCATCCGCGCCACCGCAGCCCTCGGGGCTCAGCGGTCCGCTGATCACACTGCTCGCCGTCGCCTGCGGCGTGGCCGTCGGCAACGTGTACTTCCCCCAAGCGATCAGTCCGTTGATCGCGAGTGGCATGAACGTTCGGGCGAGTTCTGGCGCTGCGGTGGTGACCGCAACGCAGGTCGGCTACGCCGCCGGCATCTTCTTCCTCGTGCCTCTCGGCGACCGGCTGCGTCATCGTCCGCTGCTCGTGACACTGCTCCTGTTGACCAGTGCGGGACTGGCGGCCGCGGGGACGGCGACGTCCCTGTCGGTGCTCCTCGTCGCCAGCTCGGCGATCGGGCTCACGACGGTAGTGCCGCAGATCATCCTCCCCATGGCCGCAGGGCTGACACCCGCTCACAGTCGTGGCGCCGTGACGGGGAAGCTACTCAGCGGCCTCATCGGCGGCATTTTGCTGGCGCGCACGTTCAGCGGAACGCTCGGGCAATGGCTGAGTTGGCGGGCACCGTATCTGATCGCCGCGGGGGTGGTAGGGCTGTTCGCTCTGATCCTGGCCAGGACCGTTCCGAGAACGACGCCAACATCTCAGGCAAAGTATCTGACGCTGATCGCAGGAGTCGGTGCGCCTGTTTGTCGCTGAGCCAGAGCTCCGCCGGTCCTGCTTCTACCAGAGCACGATCTTCGCCGGCTTCACGGCCGCCTGGACGAGTCTGGCGCTGTTCATCACCGGGCCGAGTTATGGCTTGGGCGCCCCGGTCGTGGGCTTGATCGCGCTGGTGGGTGCCGCGAGCATGTTCAGCACCCCGATCGTGGGCCGACGGGTTGACAGCGAAGGTGCCGACAGAGTGAATCTGCTGTGCATCCTCGGTGCCCTGATTGCAGCAGCAGTCCTGGCATCAAGTGTTCGGCACGGTATCGGGGGACTGGTCGCCCTCACCGTTGGCATGCTGATCCTCGACGTGGCCATGCAATCCGGGCAGGTCGCGAACCAGGCGCGCATCTTCGCGTTGCGCCCGGAGGCTCGCAGTCGGCTCAACACGGCCTACATGACCTGTTCCTTTCTCGGCGGGAGTGTCGGCTCACTGCTGGGCACCCAGGCCTACAGTGCGCTGGGGTGGAGCGGGGTCTGCGGGCTGGTGGCAGTGGCAGCGGGCCTCGCACTCGGCCGCCACACGCTGCACGCGACGCGCCCGTTCGGGAGCGTCTCGAACGCAAGGGACGGCGCTCTCCTTGCCGAGTCGGACAACACGGTCAGCCGAAGCCACTGAGGCTGGTCGTTCAAGCGGCGGCGACTGGTTGAAGGGGCTTTCGTCCGTCGAGACGTACGCCTGTTTCCGAGACACGAACCCTCGGGGCCGTGGCAGGAGGGTTTGCGCTCAACGGGCATGGAACCGTTCGGCGAACAGGCCCGGTGGCGTGGGGCTGTGCGGCACACGCACTGGCGGTCAGTGCCCTCGTGCCTCAGCAGCTACCCGTGAGCTACCCGTGAGCTGCACGCGATCTCGTCGGCGCATGACGAGCCCTTCCGCGAGCAGGCCGCGGGCCTCAGCAAACCGGTCTTCCGAGGATGCCGGCACTGCCCGACGCCCTGGGAGGGCGTCACGCCGGACCCGGTAGTAGTCTGCGACCACCCAGTGACCAACACTGTGACGTGCATGTCCACCAGGACAATGACCCGCCACCCCGCTCGTGATTTCGCCAGAAACGCGCAGTGTGTGTGCCTACGGAGAGGGTGCTCGTGCGACCGTCCCGCCTCCTTGTCGTCGCTGCCTCGGCGGCTACGGCGGCCGTTGCCCTCAGTGGCTGCTCCTCCGAGACGGCCGCTGACTGGAAGCGTGGTGGCCTGCCCCAGGGCGCGAGTGACACGGCCGCCCGCGTGACCTCGCTGTGGCAGGGCGCATGGGTGGCCGCGCTGCTCACCGGAGCCATCGTGTGGGGCCTCATCCTCGCGTCGGTCATCCTCTATCGCCGCCGACCCTCCGACACCGGCCTGCCGCCGCAGGTGCGCTACAACCTGCCGGTCGAGGTCCTCTACACGACCATCCCGCTGCTCATGGTGGGCGTCTACTTCTTCTACACCGCGCGCGACGAGAACACGATCGACAGCCTCGGCAAGCCCGCGGTCAACATCGGCGTGATCGGCCATCGCTGGGGATGGGACTTCAACTACGTCGAGGGCCAGGTCTACGAGGTCGGCAATATGTCCTACCCGCCGACCCTGTGGGTGCCCGTCGACGAGAAGGTCCGCTTTCGCGTCGAGTCGCGAGACGTCGACCACTCGTTCTGGATCCCGGCGTTGATGTACAAGCGCGACATGATTCCCGGCTACGTCAACCAGTTCGAGACGACGCCCAACCGTCTGGGCACCTATCCCGGGCGCTGCGCGGAGTTCTGCGGCGAGAGCCACTCGCGGATGCTCTTCACCTTCAAGGTCGTGTCCCGCGCTGACTACGACGCGCACATCGCGGCGTTGAAGGTGGCGGGACAGACAGGTCAGCTCGACATCACGGGCAGTCCGCGAACACCCGGTTCCTCCGACCCGGACGCCGTGTCGTCCGAGCCGACCACCGAGATCAAGAAGGCGCCATGACGACCCTGCAGGAGCCGCCCGTCGCGGCGACGCCGACCTCCTCGGTGACGACCGGGCGCGTGCACGCGCCCAAGGGCAGCCGGCTGGTCATGTGGATGACGACCACGGATCACAAGATCATCGGCTACATGTATCTCATGACGTCGTTCTTCTTCTTCCTGCTCGCCGGCGTCATGGCACTGATCATGCGGGCCGAACTCGCGCGGCCGGGGCTGCAGTTCCTGAGCAAGGAGCAATACAACCAGCTGTTCACGATGCACGGCACGCTCATGCTGCTCATGTTCGCGACGCCGCTGTTCATCGGCTTCGGCAACGTGATCATGCCGTTGCAGATCGGCACGGCCGACGTCGCGTTCCCGCGTCTCAACATGTTCAGCTTCTATCTCTTCTTCTTCGGCAGCCTGATCGTCCTGGCCGGATTCCTGACCCCGGGTGGGGCGGCAGACTTCGGCTGGTATGCCTATCCACCGCTCTCGCTGCACGAGTTCTCCCCCAACGTGGGTGCCGACCTGTGGGTGATCGGTCTGGCGCTCAGCGGCTTCGGCACCATCCTGGGCGGCGTCAACTTCATCACGACGATCTTCTGCATGCGCGCGCCGGGCATGACCATGTTCCGGATGTCGATCTTCACCTGGAACATCCTGCT
>CAXSDR010000089.1:0-15822 GCA_964236445.1 uncultured Motilibacteraceae bacterium
AAGCGCTAGAACCCACCCGGCACCAGGGGGTCAGTTTTGGCCCGGCGTTGACACAGCGGTCATGTCGTCGTCACCCCAACCCGCCGATGGACTCGGTGGCGTCGTGCACGGCCGTGCGCCCGTGCTGGTAGGCGGCGTCACCCGTGCGGGTGACTTCGCTGTCGGGTCGTGTGGTGGGCGTCCTGGCACGGCTGGAGTGGCGCGGGGCGTACGTCATGCTGTGGGCCATGGTGGAGGTGTCGATCGACCCGGATGGCGTGGACCGTGTCGCCGATCGCCTCGACGAGGCGGCGACGGAGATTCTCGCGTTGCGCAAGCGGGCGTCGGCTCTCGGCGTTGCCGGTGTCGCGTCGGGGTTGGGTTCGGTGATCGCGTGGGCGGAGGGGACTGCCGCTGCGTTGCGGGTCGCCGCTGACATCGGGCGCCGGGGTGCCGGCGGGGACGGGTCGCGGGCACTGTCGCTGTTCGGCCTGGTCGCCCCTGGTGCGGTGTCGCCGGAGCGGCAGGCGGGGCTGCTCGGTGAGCTGCAGCAGACCATGCTCGATGCGGAAAACGCTGAGCCAGTTGATCGGGCCCACGTCGTGCGGGACTACTTCGCCGGGTTGACCGCGCAGGAACGGTCCTGGCTGACGGTGAACGCCCCGGACGCGGTCGGGGGTCTCGACGGGGCGCCGAGCGAGATGCGGTTCGCGGCGAACCGCGTGCTGATCGAGCGGGCGCTGGCGCACGAGAAGGCGAAGCTGGCCGCGACGCCGGATGACGCCAACGACCCCGATTTGGCGAAGTTGCGCAACCGCGTCCGGCAGTTGGAGGGGTTCCTAGTCACATCACCGACTGTCGCGCATAACCTTGTTTCTGGCGCCCAGGAAACGAGGCTCAGCGGTCGGCAGTTCCTGTTGTTTGATGACTTCGGCGATGGAAAGGCCGCCGAGGTCCTCGGCGACCTCGATGGCGCGCAGGACGTGGCGGTCATAGTGCCCGGGATCACCAACCGCATCGACAACTTCAGCAGCCTCATCAAGGACGGGGCTGCATTGCTGGATGCGGCAAGCTCCCTCGGCAAGCTGCATGAGGCGGTGCTGGTGTGGCTAGGTTATGACACCCCGGAGTTCGGCGACTCGCCGGTGGCTGACGCGGCTGAGGTGGCCGGCCCGCAGCTAGCCGCTTTTCGGGCGGGGCTCGACATTCCGCCCACGGCGCGCACCACGATGCTGGCGCACAGCTATGGAACTCTTGTCGCGAGCAAGGCCCTGCAGGACGGCGCGGCCTTCGACAATGTGGTGTTTGTCGACATCCCGGCCAGATTGACTAAGTGAGGGTCAGATTAGATACGGCCTTACTCCGAGCCGATATGCGCGCGATCGGTCGTCGTCAACGCTTCGGAGGCGGGCTCCGGCTGGGCGGCCGCACCCTAGCGAGGGCACGGTTCAGGACCGGCGTTTCGTCGTTCAGTAGGCACATGCTGGGGAGTTGCACCTCCAGCCGATGTTGTTCGCTACCAAGGAGCCGGAAAAACGATGCTCGACCCTGACGTCTACGCCGAGGCTTTGACGGAGTTCACCTCGTTGACCGCCCGCGAGAGGCAACTCAACGAAGAACTTGTGCTGCTCCGGTTTCGAACAACGCATCTGGTGACCTTGTTGCTCCCTGAGGGGGTGTCGGATGATGTGATCGCTCAAGTGCTGTGCCAACCCCCGAGCGGGTTGTAGACGGCTCCCGATTGATCGGTGTCTCGTGCTCGTTGAGCCAAATCAGCCGTTAGCGCCTGGAGCTCTTCAGTCTCAGCCCAAATGTGACTGTCCGTGTCGGGGGTTCATGGCCGCCACACCGTCGTGGCGCCGGCGAAACCCACACCAACCGCACCAACCAAGGCCGCGCCTTTAACCGACGAGTAGAAATCACCCGCTCAGCACTGGGAAGTCGACCTGGACTGGATCGATCGATGGCAGCAAGCCCTGGAGCACTGTCCGGGCTGCGGTGGCGCTTGCGAAGTGGAAGACGCGCCAAGCGTGACCGTCGACCCCCGCGACCAGGCCCTGATGGACGAGAACGTCGTGCCACTCCGCTGGATCACACCAGCACCTGCTGAGTGTGGCATTGGGGTGTGACAAAGCGTCCGGGGTGTCGGCTCGGGTGGGGCCGCCGGTTCCACTGCCGGGTGCTGGTGCTGCGGTCGGGTCGGGTGAGTTTGGGCTCAGCCTGGCGCGGCGAGGGCGGCCAGCCGGGTCAGCCCGGCGGTGACGACGTCAGCCCAAGGGTGGTGTTCGGGTAGGCGTAGCACCGTTGCTCGCGCGTGTCGGATGAGGCGCCCGGCGGTGCAGAACAGTCGTAGCCGTAGGCGTTTCGGTTCCCACCGTCGGGCCTGGTGCTCGGGATCGGCGAGCATCTGGGTCCACGCGGTGAGTTCGCACGCGATCGACAGGATCTGCAGCCAGATCTCGTTTTGCGTGAAGCTGTGCAGCGGATTCCAGTTTATCGTCGCAACGTGATCGCCTGTTGGGCGGCAGACTAGCGGCTGTGTCCCGTCTGCCGCAGACGGGATGTTGCTCGGGTGCAGCGTTGGTGTCGCGCTCGGGTTCCGGAGCACGTTCGGGTCGAGGTGCGCGTCGAGGCTGATGTCGCTGAGCGCCACGTGACGATCGTGGAGTGCCGCCCCCGTTGCGGGCAGACCTCGGACATGAGTGGACGCGGTTCCCGATCGCGCGGCTGCGCCACACCAAAGCGACCGGGTTGTGGTCGCTTCACTGGCGCTACAGCAACTCCAGGTTCCACGTCTACGACCGGGTGCCTGCCAGCTCGAACATTGCGGACCTGCTGGGCGAGGCGGACAGGGACCCGACCGCCCTCTTCTGGGGCTGAACGCTGCTGGAATCCGCCCGACTACACATGGTCCGAGAAGCCTTGACGACACCCGGACCCGAGACGCTGACCACTCGGGTGCAGCTTCGCCGACGTTTGGGAACAGTCTCAGCGCCGCTAGCGCTGGTCGGGTTCAACCGGTGAGTGGTCCGGGCGAAGACGCAGGTCGGGCAGACTGACCGCGTGCTCCTTGGACCCGCGGACCTGGCTGACCTGCCGGACGCGCTCGTCATGCGCCGCGTGGCCGCATCTCCCGGCGCGTCGGCTTCGTGACCTCGAGACGGCGCCGAGGGGCATTGGCAGACGCGGCGCAGGGAGGCGAGCGAGCGCCTAGACGGCGCGGACTGTGGTCGTGGCTTCCCAGCGACACGAGCCTGCGCACCTTCGCCCTCGCGGAGATGGTCGACTCGGTGGGCACCGGCCTCTACATCGTGGGCGCCGCCATCTTCTCCATCCGGGTGGCCGGGCTGACCACCGCTCAAGCCGGGCTGGGGATGACCGGCGCCGGCCTGGTCGGCTTCCTGGCCGCCGCGCCGATCGGGTCGCTAGGCCAGCGGACCAGCCCGCTGCGACTGCTGCGGTTCACCCAGGTGTGGCGCGGGGTGTGGTTCACCGCCCTCACATTCGCCCACGGCATGGTCGCCTTCACGCTGATCAACATGGCGATCGCGCTCGCCACCGGTGCCGTCGTCCCGCTGTCGCAGAGCGTCGTGGGCAGCCTGACTGCCGATGTCGAGCGCACGAAGACCCTGGCGAGCGTGCGCGTCATCCGCAACGTGGGCTTCTCCCTGGGCGCGATGGCGGCTGCCCCGCTCATCGCCATCGACTCCGTGACCTCGTTGCGCGGCATTGTCATCGGCGATGCCCTCTCCTTTGCGATGGCGGCCCTTGTGCTCGGCCGCATGCGGATCGCGTCGCGGCTCCCCGCGACCGTGCGCAACCCCTGGGCCGCGCTCGCCCAGTTCCGCAACGGTCCCTACGCTCGCCTCGCCGTCGTCAACGGCGTGCTCAGCGTGCACATTTCCCTGCTGTCCCTCGGGATGCCGATCTGGGTGCTGCAGCACACGCGAGCGCCCACCAGCATCCTCGCGGCGCTCGTGACCATCAACACCCTCATGGCCATCGGGCTGCAAGTGCCCATCGCGGCATGGGCCGGGGACTCGGCCGCGACCCTGCGTCGCATCGTGCGCTCCGCCGGGCTGAGCTTGGCCGCATGCTGCGGCGCGCTGGTCATCGCCGCGAGGCTCGACGCGCGAGCCGCGGCGTCGATGCTGGTCGTCGCCATCGTTCTCCTCACCTTCGGTGAGATGTGGCAGTCCATCGTCGGCTGGGAACTGGCCTACCGCTATGCTGACCCGAGCCAGCGCGTCGTGTACCTCTCCGTGTTCAGCCTCGGTGGGTCCGCGCAGCAGATCATCGGGCCGGTCCTGCTCACCTCTGGCGTGATCAGGTTCGGCACGGCCGGCTGGTTGGCGCTCGCCGCGGTGTTCGCCGCGGTCCCGGCTGCCCTGGCCGGACCGGCCATCCGCACGCTCGAGCGGTCCCGCGTCGAAGAGCGGGACCGGCAGGTCCTCTCCCAGGCCTGACCGCCGCCGCCCGCATCGACCCACTGCCCACCGACGGTCCCGTCGCGTCGTCCTCGCCCCTGCGAGGCAGTCACAGCTGAGGAGCTGCTAACCCATGAGCAAGCCACGCAAGATCGTCCTGGCCTTCTCCGGAGGCCTCGACACCTCGGTGATCCTGAAGTGGCTGCAGCTGGAGTACGACGCCGAGATCGTCACCTACACCGCTGACCTGGGCCAGGGCGAGGAGCTGGAGGCCGCGCGGGCGCAGGCCCTCTCCCTCGGCGTCAAGCCGGAGAACATCTTCATCGAGGACCTGCGCCACGAGCTGGTGGCGGAGTACGCGTTCCCCGTCTACCGCGCGAACGCGGTCTACGAGGGCTACTACCTCATGGGCACCCCCATCGCCCGGCCGCTCGTCGCCAAGCGGCAGATCGAGATCGCCCGGCAGGTCGGCGCTGATGCGGTGGCCCACGGTGCGACCGGCAAGGGCAACGACCAGCTGCGCTTCGAGCTGGCCTACTACGCCCTCTCGCCGGACATCACCGTGATCGCGCCGTGGCGCGAGTGGGACATGGCCGGCCGTGCGGACCTGATCGCGTTCGCCGACGCGCACGGCATCCCGGTGGCCAAGGACAAGCTGGGCGAGGCCCCCTACTCCGCCGATGCCAACATGCTGCACATCTCCTGCGAGGGCAAGGAGCTCGAGGACCCGTGGATCACCCCCGAAGCGGAGGCGTGGGTACGCGTGGTCTCCCCGGAGGAGGCGCCCGACTCGCCCACGACGATCGAGGTGGAGTTCGTCCAGGGTGACCCGGTGGCCATCGACGGCGAGGCCCTCGATCCGGTGGCCATCCTGACGCGGCTCAACGACCTCGGCTCGGCCAACGGCATCGGCCGGCTGGACATCGTCGACGGTCGCTACGTGGGCATGAAGGCGCGAGGGCTCTTCGAGAACCCCGGCGGCACGATCTGGCAGTACGCCCACCGCGCCATCGAGTCCATCACGCTCGACCGGGGGGAGGCGCACCTCAAGGACGAGCTGATGCCGCGCTACGCGGAGCTCATCTACAACGGCTTCTGGTTCGCCCCGGAGCGTGCGATGCTCCAAGCGCTCATCGACAAGAGCCAGGAGCGCGTCACCGGCACGGTGCGGCTCAAGCTGTACAAGGGCAACGTCATCGTCGAGGGCCGCAAGAGCCCCTACTCGCTGTACGACCGCGACCTGGTCTCGTTCGAGGCTGGTGGCGCCTTCCGGCAGGACGACGCGACAGGGTTCATCCGGTTGAACGCCCTCCGGCTGCGGCAGCTCGCCGCCGTCCGACAGGGCGCCGGCAGCCGACCATGACCAGCAAGCACCTGCTGACCATGGATGACCTCACCGCCAGCGACGTGCACGACGTCATCGCTGTGGCAGACGCGCTCGAGGGCCACGCCCGGCGCTTCGGCTACCTGCCGGCGCTGCTGCGCGGCAGGTGCCTGGGCATGATCTTCGACGAGACCTCCCTGCGGACGCGCAGCGCCTTCGAGCGCGCCATGGGGGACCTGGGCGGCCAGGCGATCCACTACGACGGCGCCGAGGCCCGCGTCGGACGCCACGCCACGAAGGCCGAGCACCTGCCCGACTTCGTCAACGTCGCCGGTCTGTTCAACGACGTCCTCCTGAGCCGGATCTACGACTTCGCCGAGCAGGAGCGGATCTGCCAGATGTCGCCCGTGCCGTTCATCAACGGCATGTGCAACAAGCACCACCCCACCCAGGCCCTGTGCGACTTCCTCACCATCAAGCGGCACTTCGGCACGATGGCGGTCGACATCGCCTTCGTGGGCGACGGAACGAACATCGCCTTGTCCCTGGCGCAGACCGCGGCCAAGGTCGGTGCCCGCTTCACGTGCGCGACGCCCGAGAGCATGGCGCTGCCGGCGGAGCTGACCGTTCACCTGGAGGGCTTCGCGGCCACCAGCGACCCGCTCAGCGCGGTCAAGGGCGTGCAGGTCGTGGTCGCCGATGCGTGGATCCCCATGGACAGGGCCCACGAGGCCGAGGCGCGGCGGGCCGTGCTGGCGCCCTACCGGGTCACCCCCGCGCTCATGGCCGGGGCCGCTCCTGACGCCGTCTTCATGCACAACCTGCCGGCCTACCGGGGCGATGAGGTGGTGCCTGCGGTCATCGACGGGCCGCAGTCGCTGATCTACCCGGAAGCCGTGTCCCGGCTGCACGTCGCCAGGGCGCTGCTGCTGCGGTGCCTGCGCCCCGACTGGGCTGATCTGGCGGCGGCCGCGGCGTTGGACGTGGCCGACTTCGATCGCGAGCTGGCCGAGATCTCCGATCGTCGCTTCGCCAGGGTCGCCGCGTGAGCGCGCACGAAGGGCCGGACATGGAGGTGGCGCGGGTCGCTGCCGCGGCACACATGGCCGCGATCGGCGCCAGCGCCCACTACGACCACCGACTGGCTCCGTACGACATCGCCGTCTCCCGCGCGCACGTCGCGATGCTCGGGCGCCAGCGGATCGTCCCGGCGGACGCGGCGGCCAACCTGCTCGCAGGCTTGGACGAGCTCGCAACGGCGATCGCTTCGGGAGAGGCGGTCCTCGACCCCGACGCCGAAGATGTGCACACGGCCGTCGAGCTCTACCTCGAGAGCAGGATCGGAAGCGACGCCGGCTGGCTCGGGACCGCACGGGCTCGCAACGACCTCGCCGTGACGGCGCTGAGGCTGTGGCTGCGCGACCAGACGGCCCAGCTCGGAGCGAAGGTCTTGGACCTCGCCGAGGCGCTGCGCAGGCAGGCTGAGGAGCACGCCGATGCGGTCATGCCTGGCTTCTCCCACCTGCAGGTGGCGCAGCCGTTGACCTTCGGCCACGTGTGCCTGGCCTACGCCGAGGCGTTCCTGCGCGATGCGGGAAGGCTGGCCTTCGTGCGGGCCTCGCAAGATGAGTGCCCGATGGGGTCCGGGGCGCTGGCCGGCACCGGCTTCCCCATCGATCGCGACTTCGTGGCCCGAGAGCTGGGCTTCCGGCTGCCGTCGGCGAACTCGTTGGAGAGCGTCGGCGATCGGGCGTTCGCGCTGGACTTCCTCGGCGCGGGTGCTTCGATCGCCCTCAACCTGTCCCGGTTCGGATCCGAGATCGTGTTCTGGTCGTCGCAGCCGGTGGGACTCATCACGCTGCCGGACGAGCTGATCAGCTCATCGGCCGCGATGCCGCACAAGCGCAACCCGGACGCTGCCGAGCTGGTCCGCGCCAAGAGCGGGCGGGTCCTGGGCAACCTGCACGCCCTTCAGGTCGTGGTGAAGGGACTTCCGCTGAGCTACTTCCGGGACCTGCAGGAGGACAAGGAGCCGTTGTTCGACACGGCGGACACGCTGGCGCTGTCACTGGACGCCGCGGTCTCCCTCGCCACGCTGATGCGGCCCAACACGTCGGCGATGCGGGCCGCCGCCGACATCGCCTTCATCACCTCGAGCGATGTGGCTGACTGGCTCGCTCGCGAGCGGCGGATCCCCTTCCGCGAAGCGCACCACATCACCTCGAAGCTCGTGCGCCTCGCCGCTGAGCTGGGCTGCTCGCTCAGCGAGCTGCCGGCAGAGGCGCGGGCAGGCGTGGACGAGCGCCTCGGCTTCGCGGGATGGCCGGACATCACCCTCGATGCCTCCGCCGCGGGGCGGACCACCCACGGCGGGACCGCGCCGCAGCGCGTACGCGAAGCCGCCGCGGATCTGCGGACGAGGCTGGTCGCAGCTCGGGCGGCGCTGCAGCCGGGTGCCGCGACGTGACCCGTACGACCAGACGAGCAGAGCCAACACACGGAAGCGGAGACGAGCGGTGATCGCGCACGACCTGACGGAGCAGACGGAGCAGTACTGGAAGGACGGCTACACCGTCCTCTCCGGCGTCTTCGGCGAGGAGGAGGTGCGAGCTCTGCGCGAGGAGAGCGAGCGCCTCTGGAACCTGGAAGGACTCGACGACGACCTCAACCTGCGCACGGAGTTCCGGCGCGGGCCCGACGGCGCGTACGTCTTCGATCGGCTGGACCCGGTCCTCGACATCTCCCCGGTCCTGAACCGCGCCGCGCGCGATCCCGCGCTCCTCGGGGCGCTGAGCACGGTGCTGGGCGGCGCCTCGGAGCTGCTCAAGTGCAAGCTGATCCGCAAGGAACCCGGTGTGGGGGGCTACGCCGTGCACCAGGACTTCCTCTACTGGACCTGGCTCGACACGGACCCGGATGCGCTGTGCACGGCGGTCATCAACCTGTATCCGTGCGACGAGCGCTCCGGCGGGATCGGCTTCTACCGCGGCGCGCACCGCGAGCTGATCCCTGGACCTGCGGGAAACCCCGAGGGCGACTGCGACCCCGCCCGGCTGGACCAGTCCGACGTCGTCTTCCCTGCACTGGACGCCGGTGACGTGGTGGTGTTCCACTCCCTGGCCCCGCACTACAGCGGGCGCAACAACAGCGAGCTGCCGCGAACGGTGCTGCTGCCGTCGTACTGCGTCTCCGACGACACCGCGCTGTACCAGCGCTACTACAAGCGCGAGGTGGTGCGGCGCTGCCAGGAGCTGGTCGGCTTCGAGCGCTACTTCGGACGCAACGACGCCCTCAGCTGATGGCACCCGAGGCGATGGGCATGCATGTCCTGCTGCTGCACCCGGTCTCGGACTGGTCGTTGGAACGCATCGCTGCGGTCTGCGATCGGCACGGGTGGCGGCTGACGATCGAGACCATCGAGAGCTCGACGATCGGCGACGGCATCCCCACCCTGCACGAGTGGATCCGCGTGCCAGCGCTGACCGACGACCCGCAGGAGCTGCTGGCGCAGATCGGGTCTCGGCGCTTCGACGCGGTGGTGGCCGGCAACGAGTTCGCGGTCATCGCCGCCGACGTGCTGGCCAAGGAGCTCGGCACCTACCACAACGACGTCGAGAAGATCCGCGCCTCTCGCAACAAGCCGCTGATGCGCGAGGCGTTCCAGCGGCACGGCGTACCGCAGCCGCAGGTGATCGCGACGTTCGCGTCGTTGGAGCAGAGCCGCGAGTTCGACTGGGCGTCGGTGGCCTTCCCCGTGGTCGTCAAGCCGATCGACATGGCGATGAGCCTGTTCGTGCGGCGCTGCGAGTCCCGCGAGGAGGTGGAGGAGACCATCGCGCTGATGCTGGGCTTCACGCGCTCGCGGCTCACGAACTACGCCTTCACCGCGGGAGCGCTCGTCGAGGAGTACGCCGAAGGCCCCGAGTTCAGCATCGAGTGCGTCGTCCAGGGCGGGGCCGTCGTGGCCCACTCCTTCACGCAGAAGTTCGTGTCGCCCCTGCCGTCCTGCTACGAGGTCGGCCACATCACCGGCAGCGAGATCCCGCTGCGCCACCGCAGCACCCTGCTCACGGCGTGCACGAGCATCGCGACGGCCTGGGGTCTCGTCAGCGGCACGATGCACGTCGAGTTCAAGATGACCGACGAGCGTGTCAGCGTGATCGAGGGCGGGGCCCGACCGCCCGGTGACCACGTACCCGAGATGATCGAGCTCCAGCACGGGTTCAGCATGGAGGAGGCCTTCCTCCACTGCCGGCTCGGCTTGGACTGGACGGTCCCCGACCGCCCGCACCGCGACCGTGAGGTCTGGCACGCGATCCGGTTCGACTTCGACGAACGTCCGGTCGCGACGTGCCCGCCGAGCGTCGAGGTGCTGCGCAGCGAGAGCAGCAGAGAGGGCGTCGTCGCCGGCGCCGCGCCCTTCTCGGTCAACAGCCGCACCGGGTACTCCCTGCTGAGGAGCGCTTCGCTGGCTGACCTCGACGGCTACCTGCGCAACCTCTAGGAGTGGACATCACGAACCCCCTGCCGAGCTCGCGACGGGTGGTCGTCGTCGGCGGCGGACCTGGGCTCTGCGACCGGCTTCGACAGCTCGGCGCTGCCATCACGCTCGTGGAGCTGCCGGCGCGCTACGACGCAGGCGTGGTCGCCAGCGCGGAGCGCACCGTGCTCACCGCCTACGACGACCCGTCGCTGATCCCGATGCTGCGGGTCATCCACCGTGACACCCCGTTCAGCGCGGTCCTGTCGCTCACCGAGCAGGGTCTGCTGCCGGCGGCGCAGATCGCCGAGGCGCTCGGCGTACGAGGCCTGTCGACCGAGACGGTCGCCCGCACTAGGGACAAGCTGGCCATGCGGCGATGGCTGCAGGACGCGGGCTTCTCGACCACACCCTCGGAGGTGGTGGCGGACGCCGCCGGCATCCGGGAGTTCGCCCGACGCTACGGTTATCCCTTGATCGTGAAGCCGCGCCACGGACAGGGCAGCGAGCACGTCTCCTGCTTCCGGCAGGCCGAAGACGTCGTCTCGCCGGTCGAGACCGGCGACGACTACGTCGCAGAACCCTTCCTGGCGGGCCCGGAGTTCTCGGTCGAAGCCTTCAGCCGGGCAGGGGAGCACCACGTGATCGCGATCACGGGCAAGCTCACCAACGACGACGACCCGTCGAACCCCTTCGTGGAGATCGGTCACGTCGTGCCCGCGCCGATCGCTGATGATGAAGCAGCGCTGATCGCGGACTACGTCTCGCGCTTCCTCGCCGTCATGGGCATCACCGACGGTGTCAGCCACACGGAGCTGCGACTGACGCCCTCCGGTCCGGAGGTCATCGAGACCCACACGAGGGTCGGCGGAGACTCCATCCCCACCCTCGTCAGGCAGGCGACGGGGTACGACCTGCTCGACCTCGCGGCTCAGCACCCCCTGGAGCCCGACCTGGCCTACGCGCCGGCGTCCACCGTCGCCGGGGCCGCGGCGATCCGGTTCTTCACACCGCCGCCGGGGACAGTCGTCGAGGTGACGGGGGTCAAGCGCCTGCAGGGGCTGCCCGGTGTGCTGACGCTGCACCTGCCGCTGGCTGCCGGCGACGTGATCCCCGCCATCCACGACTCGGGGTCCCGCGTCGGCTACGTGCTGGCCACCGCGCCGACCGCCGAGCAGGCGATCGACGTGTGCCGTCAGGTGATCTCAGGAGTGCGCATCGATGTCGCGCCGTGACCCCCGCCCCGAACCCCAGCCCACCCTCCAGACAGGCGGCACCTCCGTGCACGACGACGCGACCACGAGCTCCGCAGCCAAGGGCGGTCTGATCCGCGGGCGGTTCGAGGAGAGCCTGCACGACGTGATGGCCCAGATCAACGCCTCCATCGGCTTCGACCGCCGGATGGCGATGCAGGACCTCGACAACTCGGTCGCTCACGTCACGATGCTGTCCGAGCAGGGCATCGTCTCGCCCGAGGACGCCGCCGCCATCACGCAGGGCCTGGACGTCATCCGGGGCGAGATCACCGCGGGGAGCTTTGCCTTCTCCGTCGCCCTCGAAGACATCCACATGAACATCGAGAGCCGCCTGGGTGAGCTCATCGGCGCGACGGCCGGCCGGCTGCACACCGCCCGCAGCCGCAACGACCAGGTCGCCACGAGCTTCCGGCTCTGGGTGCGCGACGCGCACGACCGCGCCTCGCTGCTCGTCGAGCAGCTCATCGGCGTGCTGCTCGAGCAGGCAGGACAGCACGCGGCGACCGTGATGCCGGGCTACACCCATCTGCAGAGCGCGCAGCCGGTCTCCTTCGGGCACCACCTCATGGCGTACGTGGAGATGTTCGGCCGTGACCACGGCCGCCTTCACGACTCGCGCGAGCGCATGAACGAATCGCCCCTGGGTGCGGCCGCCCTCGCCGGCACCTCGTTCCCGATCGATCGCGAGCGCACCGCGCAGCTGCTCGGCTTCGCCCGGCCCATGCACAACTCCCTCGACGCCGTCTCCGACCGCGACTTCGCCGTCGAGTACCTGTCGACCGCGTCCCTGTGCATGACGCACCTGTCGCGTCTGGCAGAGGAGATCGTGCTGTGGATGTCGCCGCAGTTCGGGTTCGTCGAGCTGTCCGACGCCTGGACGACCGGGTCGTCGATCATGCCGCAGAAGCGCAACCCGGACGCCGCCGAGCTGGTCCGTGGCAAGACCGGGCGCGTCTTCGGCGCCCTGATGGGTCTGCTGACGGTGATGAAGGCGCTGCCGCTGACGTTCTCCAAGGACATGCAGGAGGACAAGGAGACCACCTTCGACGCGGCCGACACCCTCGAGCTGTGCCTCAAGGCGATGATCGGCATGGTCGGCGACCTCCGCGCGCGGACCGGCGCCATGCGCGGGGCAGCCGGGTCCGGCCACGCGACCGCGACGGACCTGGCCGACTGGCTGACCCGCGAGCTGGGCATGCCCTTCAGGGAGGCCCACCACATCACCGGACGACTGGTGAGGATGGCGGACGAGCAGGACACCGACCTGGTGGACCTGACGCTGGAGCAGATGCGCGAGGTCGACCCACGCATCAGCGCAGCGGTGCTCACGGTGCTCGGCGTCGAGGACTCCGTGAACTCGCGCCGCAGCCTCGGGGGCACGTCGCCCGAGCGGGTCGCCGAGGAGACCGCGATCTGGCGACACCGCCTCGGCGAGTGGTCGGACGCCAGAGGTGCATCCAGCACGACGGAATCGCCCGTCTAGACCGCTCTGCCGCGGCGCTCCGGCGCACGCAAGCGTCCGATACGCAGCACGTCCACGATCGAGGAGACGGTTTCCATCACCGCGACAATGTCGACCAAGCGCATAGCGAACCCAGCCCGACTGCTGTACCAGCGTGCGGGCGTCCGCACCAGGGACGAGGTGGTGTTCACGGGGAAGCTCATCGTCCTGACCGTCATGCTCGTCGCCGGAGGAGCGCTCGCGCTACAGGCGTCGTACGCGTCCGCGGCATGCGGGGTCGTCATCCTCGCGGCGGCCTATACCCACGCCGTGGAGCTGCAGCACCAGTGCCTGCACCACTCGGCGTTTCGCAACCCACGCCTGCACCGGCTCGTCGGGGTGCCTTTGGGCACGCCGATGTTGGTCTCCTACAGCCACTATCGCGCCAGGCACCTGCAGCACCACCGCTACCTCGGCACACCTGAGGACACCGAGTTCTTCGGGTTCGACACGCGCAAGCCGCTCACGCTGGATGCCTTGGGCGCGGCGCTGATCGATGTCCGGCGGGTCACCGACGTGGCCCGCAACATCGCGCTTTGCGCGACCGGGCGCTGGCAGTACGACATGGGTCAGATCGCCCCGAAGGTCCGCAAGGCGATCGTCGCCGAGTACCGCGGGTTCGGGGTGCTCATCGTGCTTCTCATTGCGGTCTGCGGGGTGGGGGGCGGACCGGTGGTGCTGCGGCTGTGGCTGGTCCCTCTGCTCCTCGCGATGCCGATGCACTTCCTGGTGGAACTGCCCGAGCACATCCTGTGCGACACCGCCAGCGTCGACGTGCTGCGCAACACACGGACGATCACCGGCAGTCGCCTGACGACCTGGTTCACTAACGGCAACAACCTGCACATCGAGCACCACGCCGCGATGAACGTCCCCAACAACCGGCTGCGCGAGCGGCACGGTGAGGTCGTGGAGCTCGGCGTCCACGTGCAGCGAACGTACGGCGAGTTCTTCGCGATCGTGGCGCGCGAGGTGTGGAAGAATCGCAAGCTGTGACCGCTGCCCACCACAAGCGCCGACGCTGCCTTGAGGTGGCTGCGTGATGCGCGATTCGTTGAGCGAGCAGCTCGCCTCACAGCGACTCGGGCGTAGTTTCGTCGTCGGCCGGATGAGGCTACTGGTCGCATTTGGAAGCGTCGCCACCTATCAGGAACTTTGACCGACGGTGTTCGTCGTGCTGCATCGTTTGAATCGTCGAACGCGTTTCATGGCAGTTCTCAACGGATGTCGACAACAACTGTGTCGACATCCCGGAAGATTGACTAAGCCGGGGTCAGATTAGATGCGCCCGCTGCCATGATCGCTCTGTCGCTTCTGGGGACCCATCACTGGCACGTTGCCCGCTGGGGTTCCTCCGATGGGACAGGTCCCGTATTTGTCTCGACCGGGACAGGCGGCCCCAGGTGGACGTCGTCATCTGCGGGCTTCGCCGGCTCTGTGCCCTCAGCGCTGCACTGAGCCCGGCGCCGATGAGGAGCGGAGGCTAGGCAGCGGTCGCTGTGCGGAACCCGAAGAAGATCAGCACCAGTCCGGTGGTCCGCCGCATGCAGGTGCGCCAGGCCGGCCGCGCCAGCACGCCGCCCGCGCGGTCGACGACGTGGCTCAGCAGCGTCAGGTAGGTCAGGGCAACAGCTGCGTGCATGCTCGCCAGGGCGTAGATCTGCGGCACCACCGGTCGGTCCGCGTCGATGAACTGCGGCAGTAGTGTCAGGTAGACACCTGCGGCCTTCGGGTTGAGGACGTTGCCCAGGAAGGCCTGGACGTACGGGCCGTGGCCGGTCCACGGCAGGCGTCGCTGCATGCGGGACTTCCGCTGCACCAATGCGCACACGCCAAGCGCCACCAGGTAGACGGCACCCGCGATCCTGAGCACCAGAAAGGCGCGCGACGAGGCCATGATCACAGCAGCGAGTCCCACCGCTGCGGCGGTGGCGTGCACGTAGAGCCCGCACGCCGTCCCGACCGCGACCTTCACGCCGTCGGCTGATCGTCCCGCAGCGAGCACACGAGTCACGACGAGCGTGGAACTCGCGCCGGGGGTGAGGCTCAGCGGGAGGACGGCCAAGGCGAAGGCGAGCAGGACGTGAGGCGGCACACGGTCACTGTGCCCCACCACCGACGACCAGCCATGTGCACCGCGAGCGCTCCAGTAAAGGAAACGGCGTACAGACCCCTGCGCCGGCCGCCGCCACTACATCCGAGGGTTGGGCCGGGGTTCATGATCGTTCTGTCGCTCTTGGGGATCCCTCACCGGGACGCTGTCGCTCACAGGCCCCACCGGGAAACTCCACGCACACTCAGTGCGCCGGAAGAATGCGATGCGCCATAGTCGCTTTGGCCAAGCTGGGACGGTCAGTGATGGTTGTCGCGGACAGCGCCCTTCAGCATGTTCACGA
This sequence comes from uncultured Motilibacteraceae bacterium, assembly GCA_964236445.1. Taxonomy (GTDB): domain Bacteria; phylum Actinomycetota; class Actinomycetes; order Motilibacterales; family Motilibacteraceae; genus CAXSDR01. The sequence goes on from CAXSDR010000089.1 coordinate 15,364, forward strand.
GCCGGTTGACGAGCAAACCGAGCACTGCCCCGGCAGCGCCAAGTAGGAGAAACAGGACAGGCGCCCACAATATGACAGCGCCCTCGAGCATCGCGTCTCCGGCGGCGCCCGTTCCGGGCACGTCAGAGCCAGAATCACGCGTTGACGGCGCAAGGAAGACGACGGCGATCAGGGCGAGTGTGATAACGAACCCTATGGCCGCTCCGATCGCAGGAGCATGCCAACTGACTGCACGCTTGCCGTGCTCGCCTCGCCGTTCACCCATTGCTGCGGACGCCCCCTGCTTGTGAGTTCGACCCGGGCGGTCCGCACCGCCGCGCGGCAGAGCCCTGAACGTAGTCGACTGACCGCGCTTGAGGCGCGGCCGACAGCGTCCTCCGCTGAGTCCAGCTAGTTGCGGTCACCTCGGAGCGTCCCGTAAGGGGAACCCTCTACGGGACAGCCCAGCGGATCCCTCGG
>CAXSDR010000090.1:0-15402 GCA_964236445.1 uncultured Motilibacteraceae bacterium
GACGCCGCGTTGGCGCAGAGCACCACGACCACCGGCGTACGCGTGCTCTGCACCCCCCGCAGCCAGCCGTTGCCGGCGGTGACGAGCAACAGGCCCGGCAGGCCGAGGACGGCGATGCGCAGCCAGGACTCCGCTGCTGCGGCGACAGCTCCGCTTCCTCCCGCCACGCCTCTGGCGACCGGACCTGCGAGGGCCTGCCCGAGCAGGACCGCCACGAGCCCGATACCGAGCGCCAGCCACGATGCCTGCACGCCTTCGGCGACCGCGGCGTCGCGGCGACCCGCCCCGAACAACCGCGCGGCGCGGCCCGTGGTGCCGTACTCCAGCGACGTCCCCACGATGGCCAGCGCGCCCATGACGGTCCCGCCTACAGCCAAGGCCGCGAGCGGCACCCGTCCCAGGTGGCCGACGACTGCGGTGTCCACGAGCAGGAAGAGCGGCTCGGCCGCGAGGACGACGAAGGCCGACGCTGCCAGCACGGCGATCCGGCGGCCGACGACCTCGGTGGGCGTGCTCACCGGCAGCAGACCTCCGGCATCATGGGAGCCAATCTAGGAGAGGACGGGGCAGCCCCGTGCGGATCACCCTCGAGTGCTCGGGCGGCTTCGCGGTCTTCTCCGGACTGCAGCGCGACATCGTCGTCGACACCACCGAGCTGGCCGTCTCCGATGCACTCCAGCTTTCCGAGCTGGTTCAGCGCGCTGTGCCCGACGGTGACCGCGCTCTGCACCAAGCCGGTTCCGGGGCCGCTGACATGCGCACCTACCGGTTGACCGTATGCGGCGAGAACTGTCACTCCCGGGTGATGTCGTTCAGCGACCCCATCGTCGACGAGGCCCTCGCAGAACTGGTCGACACGCTCCGACACTTCGATCGATAGGACGCCCATGTCTCGTTCGTCCCTGCGCTGCATCCTCCCGCCCTATGTGCTCGAAGCGGTGCAGCGCAACGGCACGCCCGAGGATCGCTCGCTCATCAGCTCGACGCTCGCCATCGACCGGGCGGTCCGCTCGTTGCGCGCCGCGACGCCCGTCGGTGCGGCTGGTCCGGGCCTCGACGGCATGGCGGCCAAGAAGACGCGACGCACGATCTACGACGCGCACGGCAAGCAGGCGCTGCCGGGCACGCTCGTGCGTGCCGAGGGCGGTCCACCCAGCTCCGACATCGCTGTCAACGAGGCCTATGACGGGCTCGGGGCGACGCTCGACTTCTATGCCGCCGCCTACGCGCGCAACTCGGTCGACGACGCCGGCCTCGACCTCCTCGCCACGGTGCACTTCGGCCGCAGCTACGACAACGCCATGTGGGACGGCACGCAGATGATCTTCGGCGATGGTGACGGCACCTTGTTCAACAGGTTCACCGCCTCGATCGACGTCATCGGGCACGAGCTGACGCACGGCGTGACGCAATACGAGGCCAACCTCGCCTACACCGGGCAGTCGGGCGCGCTCAACGAGTCGCTCTCCGACGTGTTCGGCTCGCTGATCAAGCAGTACGCCGCCTCGCCGCGCCAGACGGCGGCCGAGGCCGACTGGCTCATCGGCCAGGGGCTGCTCGCCTCGAGCGTGCACGGAGTCGCGCTGCGCTCGATGAAGGCTCCGGGCACCGCCTTCGACGACCCGGTCCTCGGCAAGGATCCGCAGCCGGCCACCATGGCGGGCTACCTCAAGACGACCAGCGACAACGGCGGCGTCCACACCAACTCGGGCATTCCCAACCATGCGTTCTATCTCGCGGCGGTCGCCTTCGGCGGTGCTGCGTGGGAGAAGGCGGGCCAGGTGTGGTACGACGCCCTGTGCGACACCGCTGACCTCTCGTCCGATGCGAGTTTCGCCGACTTCGCCAAGCTCACCGCGGCCAAGGCGCAGGCCTCGCTCGGAGCGGACGGCCGCACGACGGTGGTCGACGCCTGGCGACAGGTCGGAGTCGACGCCTCCTCTTGAGTCACTGGACTTGTGCTGTTGTCGTGACGTTCACCCGCACCGGCGCGTCCAGTCCTAACGTCTGTCTCGGCTGCGGACGTGCGTGGCGATGCTTGCCGTTCCGGCGTCGGTTCTTGCGTGCGTCTCGCCTCCTACCCGCCCCGACAGGAGGACACGATGAGGCGACTGCGCCTCCGACCATGGCTCGTCGTGCCCGTGGTGACGGCCTTGGCCGTCATCGCCTCGGCTCTGCCCACGCCGCCTGCGCCAGACGCCTCCGCTGGCGCCGAACGCCTGGCCAGCGTGTTCTCCAGGCTGATCACGTCGGGAATGCGTCCCCCGCAGCCGGAGCCCGGTGACCTGCCTGTCGGCCAACTGGCCCACGCTGGCAGCGCCAGCAGCTGCGCTGCGCCACGTGCAGTGCCCGCGACGCAGGCGAGCATGCCGCGGGTCGGGACGGCGCTGTTCAGACCGACATCGGCTGGTTGCGTGAACAGTCCCCTCGGGTCCTCCGCGGGCTCGCTGAGCGCGATGCACGTCGAGCAGGCGGCGGACTCCGGGGACATGGTCCTCTCCATGGACACCTCGGCCGTCGACGACGCCGCCGTGACGGCCGCGCTGCTGCAGTGGTTCCCGTTGCCCAGCTCCGACGAGCTGCTCAGCGACAAGATCCTCACCGTTCTCCAGGCCGACCCCCTGATGGACAACGAGCCGAAGAAGGGCGACGGCTCGTGGGTCGACTTCCACGGCACCGTCACCCAGGGCAACCACTCGATCAAGGTCACCATCCCGCAGGGTGACGTGCACACCCAGATCTGGGAATGGTTGTCCAAAGTCATCGGCACCGTCGTCGGCATGCTGGCCGGTTGGCTGACCTGGTCCATCTGCTCGGTCACGATTCCCGCCGCCAGCGTCGCCGGGATCTGCCCCATCGTCGCCGCCGGCATGGCCGGGTTCATCGGGACCGCGCTCGACAAGTCGCTGTCCAAGGGGACGGTCTACGACGCGAACATCTGGACCAGCGCCCTGGCGGCGGCCATCTGCGCCGCCGCCGGAGCGACCGCGTGGGTCAAGGGCCTGGGGGCATGGGCCATGAAGTTCTTTCCCGCTGTGTTCAACGCCGTAGCCGAAGCAGTCTCGACCAGCGTGCGCAGCTTCGGCGGATGGCTGGGTGGGACAGCAGCTACGGCTGCGGCCTACATGTTCCACCTCACCGTCAGGGTCGGCAGCCGCATCTCTCAGCGAATGGCCGACTGGGCCCGCAAAGCGGGATGGGATCCGCCCGCGACCACGACGCTGCGCCTCGAACCACTCGGTGACTCGATCACCGATGGCTTTCGTAGTTCGACCGGCAACGGCTACCGCGGTCCGCTCTACGACGAGCTCAGGGCGGAGCACCACGCCGAGGACTTCGTCGGGTCGCTTCGCGTGGGCAGCATGTCCGACCCGGACAACGAGGGCCACTCGGGCTGGGAGATCAGCCAGATCGCGGCAATCGCCACGAACAGTCTCGCCACCTACCGGCCGAACGTCGTCACCCTGCACCTCGGCACCAACGACCTCAAGAACAACACTGCAGTGGACACTGCACCGGACCGTCTCGACGCGCTCATCGGCCAGATCTTCGCTGCGGCGCCGGACACCACCGTCATCGTCGCCGGCCTGATTCCCGTCTCGAGCGCATCCCTGCAGGAGAGCATCGACTCCTACAACGAGCAGATCGCCCGACGTGTCCAAGCCCGGGAGAAGGCCGGCCAACACGTCCTCAGTGTCGACATGAACGACCTGACGACGAACGATCTGTCCGACGGCCTGCATCCGAACGACGCCGGCTACCAGAAGATGGCCGACGTGTTCGACCTCGGCATCGACGAGGCCTCTTTCCTGGGCTGGCTGGGCGACCCGGGTCCGACAGCGGGCACCACTCCCCAGAACGTGTGCAGCCACACCCCCGGGGGCAAGTGGCTGCCCCAGGGCAAGATCGCCGGCGGCGTGGGCGCGCCGGGTAGCAGCATCCACTTCGCCGACCTCAACGGCGACGGCAAGGACGACTACGTCGTCGTCGACCCGATGACGGGCTCGGTCAACGCGTGGCTGAACATGGGCGGCAACGGCTACGCCGACTGGGGGTGGAACCCGATGGGCGTCATCGCCTCCGGCATGGCCCTGGGATCGGAGATCCAGTTCGCCGACGTCAACGGGGACAGCAAGGATGACTACCTCGTCGTCAAGCCGGGTGGCGCGGTCGAGGCGTGGCTCAACATGGGCGGCACCGCCGGCAACTGGGGCTGGAACCCGATGGGCACGATCGCCAACGGTGTGGCCGCGGACCCCAAGGTGACCTGGACCGAGTTCGCGGACGTCAACGGTGACAACAAGGACGACTACGTGGTCGTCGACAACGTCAGCGGTGCGGTGCAGACCTGGCTGAACATGGGCGGCACCGCAGGCAACTGGGGCTGGAACCCGATGGGCACGATTGCCAGCGGCGTCGCTGCCGACTCCCTGACCACACACGTCGTCTTGGCGAACGTCGACTGCAACCCGCAGGCGGAATACCTCGTGGTCGGCAACAGCTCCGGCTCCATCGACGCGTGGACCAATGGTGGTGGGACAGCAGGCAACTGGATCTGGATCCCGCGCGGTCGGATAGCCGCAGGCGTGGGCATTCCCGATCCGATAGGCGAGCACCTCGCCTTGGCCGATCTCGACGGTGACGGGCTCGCCGACTACGTGCTGGTGGGAGGCGACGGCTCAGCCACGCTCTGGCTGAACAACGGTGGTGACCGCTGATCGAGGCTCGCAGCCCGAGCTGGGTGGGGCGGCGAACGGGCCGTCATCGCACGATCGTCCACACCCGCGCCTCGAGCCGCTCGCGGCGCCGTAGGCTCGACCACCGTGGCAGACGCGCCGATCGGCATCTTCGACTCAGGGGTGGGCGGACTCACGGTTGCCCGCGCCGTCCTCGACTCGCTCCCGCACGAGCAGGTGCTCTACGTCGCCGACACCGCACGCCAGCCCTACGGCCCCAAGCCTCTGGCGGACGTACGCAAGTTCGCGCTCGAGGTCATGGACGTCCTCGTCGAGGAGGGTGTCAAGGTCCTCGTCATCGCCTGCAACTCGGCCAGCGCTGCCGTCCTGCGCGACGCGCGCGAGCGCTACTGCGTGCCCGTCGTCGAGGTGGTGCAACCGGCCGTACGCCGAGCCGTCGCTGCCACGCGCAACGGCCGGGTCGGGGTCATCGGGACCGACGCGACGATAACGAGCGGCGCCTACGAGGACGCCTTTGCCGCAGCCACGCATCTCACACTGACAACACAGGCATGTCCCGACTTCGTCGACTTCGTGGAGCGGGGCGAGACGAGCGGGCCCGACCTGCTCGCGCTCTCCCACTCCTATCTCGACCGTGTCGTGGCAGCGGGTGTCGACACCCTCGTCCTCGGCTGCACCCACTACCCGCTGCTCGCAGGCGCCATCAGCTATGTGATGGGCGAAGGCGTGACCCTGGTCAACAGCGCCGACGAGACGGCCCGTGATCTCTACCGCGTCCTCGAGAACAACCACCTCATGCGCAACGCGGCGTTGCCGCCGCCGGTCCACAGGTTTCAGGCGACCGGGGACGTACGCCTGTTCAACGAGCTCGGGCGGCGGTTCCTCGGACCGGAGATCGGTGAGGTCGAGGGCCTGTGAGGCTGACCGTGGTGGGCTGCAGTGGCACGCTGCCCGCACCCGGGTCACCGGCCAGCTGCTATCTGGTCGAGGCGGGCGCGACGCGACTCGTGCTCGACATCGGTAGCGGTGCGATCGGCCCGCTGCAGCAGGTCACCGACCTGGACACCGTCGACGCCGTCCTGCTGAGCCACCTCCACCCCGACCACTACCTCGACCTCTGCGGTTGGTATGTCCATCGTCGCTACAGACCGGGAGTCAAGCCCTCCCGCCCGCTGGCGGTCTTCGGTCCAGGGGCCACGCCGCGGCGGCTCTCTGCGGCGTACGACACATCCGAAGGTCAGCTCATGAAGGAATTCGAATTCAGGAAGTGGAATGCCAGCAGTGCGGTGCAGGTGAACGATGTCAATATCTTGGTGGCGGCAGTCGCGCACTCGGGCGAGTCCTACGCCATCCGCGTCGAGCACGGCGGTCGCTCGCTCGTCTACTCCGGCGACACCGGCCCGACAGAGAATCTCGTGGAGCTTGGACGCGACGCCGACGTCCTTCTGTGCGAGGCGAGCTTCGCGCACGGCGACCAGAACCCTCCCGCCCTGCATCTGACCGGTGTGCAGGCGGGTTCGCACGCGCGCGGCGCGGACGTCGGTCGACTCGTGCTGACCCATCTGCCGCCGTGGCGCGAGCCCGCGGACGCTCTGGCGGAGGCACAGCAGACCTACGACGGGCCGGTCGAGGTGGCATGCCCGGGTCTCGTGCTCGACGTCTAGTCTCGGACGCATGTCTCGTCCCGATGACCGCGAGGTCTCCCAGCTGCGCCCCGTCTCGTTCACCCGCTCCTGGCTCGACCACGCCGAAGGCAGCGTTCTCGTCGAGTTCGGCCGCACCCGCGTGCTGGTCGCAGCAAGCGTCACGGAGGGCGTGCCGCGCTGGCGAAAAGGCAGCGGCCTCGGCTGGGTCACCGCCGAATACGCCATGCTCCCTCGCGCGACCAACACACGCAGCGACCGCGAGTCGGTGAAGGGCAAGATCGGCGGGCGTACGCACGAGATCTCCCGCCTCATCGGCCGGTCGCTGCGAGCGGTCATCGACGAGAAGGCGCTGGGCGAGAACACCATCGTCATCGACTGCGACGTGCTGCAGGCCGACGGCGGCACCCGCACCGCCGCCATCACCGGCGCCTACGTCGCGCTGGCCGACGCGGTGTCGTGGCTGCAGGAGCGCGGTGCGCTCAAGGGCAAGGCGTTGCGCGACTCGGTGTCCGCGGTGAGCGTGGGCGTCATCGACGGTGAGCCGCGGCTCGACCTGTGCTATCTCGAGGACGTCAAGGCCGACACCGACATGAACGTCGTCATGACCGGCGACGGTCGTTTCGTCGAGGTCCAGGGCACCGCCGAGGGCCAGCCCTTCGACAAGTCCGAGCTCGACGCCCTTCTCGCGCTCGCGGCGGGTGGCTGCTCCGAGCTGCGGGCGCTGCAGACGGCCGCACTCGGCAGGTGAGCCAGGGCCTGGGCACCGTGGTCCTGGCCTCACGCAATGCGCACAAGGTCCAGGAGCTGCGTCGCATCCTTCGTGCAGCCGGGGTCGACCGCGAGGTGCTCGACCTCGCCGCCGAGCAGCTCGGTGGCGTGCCCGAGGTCGCCGAGACGGGTGCGACGTTCGCCGAGAACGCGCTGCTCAAGGCGACCGCGGTCGCTGCCGCGACCGGCCTGCCGGCGGTGGCCGACGACAGCGGCATCTGTGTCGACGCGCTCAACGCCATGCCGGGCATCTTCAGCGCGCGCTGGTCGGGCAGGCACGGGGCTGACCGGGCCAACCTCGAGCTGTTGCTGGGTCAGCTGAGCGACGTGCCTGACGACCGCCGCGGCGCGCGGTTCGTCTGCGCGGCTGCCCTGGCGATGCCCGACGGCCGCACGGTGGTGACCGAGGGGGAGCTGCGGGGGCGGTTGCTCCGCAGTCCTCGAGGTGCGGGTGGCTTCGGCTACGACCCGGTGTTCGTTCCCGAGGGGTCCTCACGTACGACCGCCGAGCTCAGCCCGTCGGAGAAGGACGCGATCTCGCACCGCGCTCTCGCCCTGCGCCGGCTCGTCACCCGATCGCGCGAACTGCGAGGGCTGTTCGACCAGTCCGACTGAGCCGCCGCGCCGTACCTTCTAGTGTGACGACGAAGGGGCGGACCACGAGGGCAGCCGTAGCGGGCGTCGTCGCCGGCGCCGCAGCGATGGGCGCGGCCGAGCTGGTCGCCGCGTTCGTACGCCCGGTGTCGTCCCCCGTGGTTGCCGTGGGCTCCGTCGCAGTGGATGCCACACCGGAATGGCTCAAGAACTTCGCCATACGTTCGTTCGGTCAGCACGACAAGACTGTGCTCCTTGGCGTTGTCGCGGCCGCAGTGTTCCTGCTGTGCGCCACCGCCGGAATCGTCGCTCAGCGACGCCCGCGCGCGGGCGTCGCCGTGGTCGCGCTTCTCGCGGTGGCCGCCGGAGCGGCGGCAGTCACCCGACCCGACTCGGCACTCGTCGACGTCCTTCCCTCGCTGGCCGCGCTCGGCGTCGGTGCCCTGCTCCTGCCGCACCTCGCGCGCGGGTCGCGCCAAGCCAGCCGGCAGGCGACCGGGGAGCCGTCGTGGGACGACTTCGTGGAGGCACCGGAGACGTCGCGCCGACGCTTCGTGCTGCTGGCGGGCGCCACCGCCGGGCTGGCCGTGGCCACGGGTTCGCTCGGACGCCTGGTCGGCTCGCGCCGACGCGATGTCACCGCCTCGCGCGCGTCGGTCCAGCTTCCGCCTGCCGTGTCGCCCGCCCCGGCGCTCCCGGCGCAGCTGCAGGTCGAGGGGTTGACACCGTTCCGTACGCGTGAAGCCGACTTCTATCGCGTGGACACCGCCCTCGTGGTGCCTCGCGTGGCAGCCGAGACGTGGCGGCTGCGCATCCACGGAGAGGTCGACAACGCCTTCGAGCTGACGTTCGCGGAACTCACTTCGCGTCCCCTCATGGAGCGCGACGTCACCCTGACGTGCGTGAGCAACGAGGTCGGTGGTCAGCTCGCCGGCAACGCACGCTGGCTGGGAGCTTCCCTGGCTGACGTGCTGCGTGAGGCGCGACCTCGCGAGGGGGCCGACATGGTGCTCAGCACCTCGGCCGACGGCTTCACTGCGAGCACGCCCCTGGCGGCCATCCTCGACGGGCGCGACGCCATGCTGGCGATCGCCATGAACGGCAGCCCGTTGCCCGTGCGGCACGGCTTCCCGGTGCGCATGGTGATTCCCGGGCTCTACGGCTATGTCTCTGCCACCAAGTGGGTCGTCGATCTCGAGATCATGCGCTTCGGCAACCAGCAGGCCTACTGGTCGGAGCGCGGATGGGCGGAGCAAGCGCCGATCAAGACTGCGGCGCGCATCGATGTGCCTGCTTCGTCAGCGCGGGTTGCGGCCGGCACAGTCGCCGTGGCGGGCGTCGCCTGGGCGCAGCACCGGGGCATCAGCGCGGTCGACATACGCATCGACGGAGGTCCTTGGCTGCCCGCGCGCCTCGCAGATGTGCCGTCGACCGACACGTGGCGGCAGTGGGTCGTGCAATGGGATGCCGTCACCGGTGACCACACGATCGAGTGCCGTGCCACGGACGGCATCGGCGCCGTGCAGACCGGCGAGCGGCACGACACCGTGCCAGACGGGGCCACGGGCTGGCACTCGACGACGGTGACCGTCACGTAGCTTCCTCGTCGCGGTCAGACGCCGAGGTCTGCCCTCAGCCGCGCGACGTGCCCGGTGGCCTTGACGGCGTACATCGCCTTCTCGATCTCGCCCTCGGCGTCGATGACGAAGGTCGACCGGATCACCCCGACGCTCGTACGCCCGTAGCTCGTCTTCTCTCCCCAGGCGCCATAGGCAGCAAGGACGCTGTGGTCAGGATCAGACAGCAGCGGGAACGTCAGGTGCTGGTCGTCGCGGAAGTGCGCGAGCGTGGCCGGAGCGTCGGGCGAGAGGCCGAGCACCGAGATGCCGGCCGCCTGCAGCGATTCGAGCGAGTCCCGAAAGTCGCAGGCCTGGGTCGTGCAGCCGGGTGTCGATGCTGCCGGGTAGGCATAGACGACGACACGACGCCCGCGCAACGCGGCCAGGGATGTCGGCGTGCCGTCAGCATCGGGCAGCGTGAAGTCGGGCGCCCGGTCGCCGGGCTGGAGGCGTCTCGGGGCGGGGGCTGTGGCTTCGGTCATGAGGCCATCTTGCCTCCCGGGTCCTCGGGCATGAGGCCCAGAGGTCGCGGGCATAGGGTCCGTAGACGCGGGACCCGCACCCCCGCACCCCGCCGCACCAGGAGGACAACGTGACGCAGGCCACCGGAGCGACCGACAGCACGGCCCCGGATGGCAGCGAGCCCCGGACCCCTGCCGAGATCGAGCGCGAGATCGAGGCGACCCGGTCTCGCCTCGCGGGCACGATCGACCAGATCGGCGAGCGGGTCAGCCCGGCCTCTATCGCGCAGCGCGCCAAGGCCACCGCGCTCGCGCAGGTGGTGGACGAGAAGGGTGCGATCCGCACGAAGCGAGTGCTTGCTGCTGGTGGCACAGCGGTGGGAATCCTCGGGCTCAAAGTTCTCGCCGCGATCCGCAAGCGTCATCACTCGGCCTAGCCGACGACGAACCGGCGACGAGGCAGCAACGACGACGGGCGCGCTCCCCAGAGGGGAGAACGCCCGTCGTCACCAGTGCGCCGCGAGGGAATCGAACCCCCAACCCGCGGATTAAGAGTCCGCTGCTCTGCCAGTTGAGCTAGCGGCGCGCAGTTCGGAAGGTTAGCAGCCCTGCTGCGCCGACGTGCCCGGTGGTGGCCCTGCTGGCGGGCACCGGGCTCAGCCCGCAGCCCACCACGCAAGTTCGGGGCTGCCCTCGCGACCATAGATCTCCCTCGACGACGGCATGTCGGGGTCGGTCAGGTCGCACAGCAGTGCAAGAGGAAGACCGGCTGCGAGCATGCGCATCACCGTGTTGTCGGTGTGCCGGTCCTGGCTGACGAGAGTGTCGGTGTCCCACATGTAGATACCTCTCGGATCCGGGACGGGCCCTGGGGTAGGGCCGGTCGGGTGTTGCATGCCCCTGCGTGCGGAAATGCACCGAGTTCTCTGTCAGGACAACCCGTCCGGCCTAGCCGTCAGTGAGAGCCCGGCGTCGCAGCACCAGTGCGCGGTAGGTGGCTGCGAGGTCTTCGGGGATGATCGCCTGGCGCTCGGCTCCGCCGAGGCCGTAGCGCTGTTCCATCTCGGCCAGCTGTGCTTCTAGGTGCATGAGCGCGGCGCTCTTCTGTTCGGAAGCCATGCAGCCGTCCTTCCCTGTCGGTCCGGGGTGATGGCGCATTCACGTGGGGCGTCGGCTCGGCTGCAGTGTCTGCCGCAACCACGGCGAGCATTCAACGCCTGCGCCGGCGCGGTCTCAGTTAGCCGGAACAGGCAAGCACATGTGCGAAAGCTATCCGGGACAGGTCGAGGTGAGAAGATTCCAGTCGTGGTGCTGACGCACCGACAAGGCCGATATTCGCCAGTGGACAAACCGCTGTTCGACATCACGTGTCTGCTGTAGCAACTGCGCTTGCAATCCGCCTAAGCCGAGGCGTTCGAAGCGACCGGCCCTGAGCTAAGGGCCGAGGTAGGCGCAGTAGCACGTCGGGCCGCGAACATGTAGCAGCCGGCCAGCGGGTTGCGGCTGTGCACGACGACCGCGCGGGTGTCTGTCAACAGTTCGGTGATCGCCCGGTCTGCGTCGGCTCCCGCCGCCGCGAAGCACTCGAGGAGGTCACCGTCGCCGGCATAGGAACGCAGGACCTGCTTGCGGGCGCGGAAAGCCTCCGGGTAGCACGCGTTGTCGGGGTATCCCGCGCAGGAATCGGCATGGATGAAGATGGGGCCGACCTCGGCGTAACTGGTGTTCGGCGCTTCCGTCAGAGGACGCCATGACAGCAGCGCGACGCTCTCACCCACAGCGGCCTCGCGTAGACAGCAGCGCAGTGGCGTGCCGTCGGGTGAGACGTTGATGAAGATGCGAAGGCGATGCCCGAAGTCGTCGATGCCGACGCGCCTGACCCGGTCGAGCTGCGCTGCAGCCAAGGCGTGGAACGACACGTCCATAGATGCTGAAGATGCGTTGGACACAAGAGGAAGTGTCGCGCGGCCAAGGGGACGAAGGCTGGCAAGTTTCAGACGCTTAATTCGCGGGATGGTTTTGCGCGCCGACCTGGTCGCAGACCAGCACCGCCTCGCGCAGCAGTCGTCTGCTGAGCGCCAGTGAGTCCTCTGAGGACAGCCCCGACAGCTCGCCCGCCGCCGAGTCCCTGCCCTCGAGCAGGACGCGCAGGGCGGTCCCGCTCGTGCCGGGAAAGCCCAGCCAACGTCCCCGCAGCAGCAACCTGACTCGGTCCGCGTCCCCCGGGTCCGTCTCGAGGCGTATGCGCAGGCCGGCACGGAGCCGTACCACGGTGTCGGGTTGCAGCCCGCGTACGCCGGCGGCTTGGCGAAGCGGGGACAACGGTGTCGGCCGGGAGCCGCCCCAGACGCTGCGGCGCAGGCGGGTTGCGACGGCTGCTGCGTCGACCTCACCCGCACGCAGGTGCGCGGCCAGCGCGTCGAGCGTCGCCGCGAGATCCTCGGCCAGCGACGACGGGTCGGCGACATCGACACCGACGGGAAGGCTCGTGCGAAGTGCCGGGTCCGACACGGCGAGAGCGGTGACGGCCTCGACCAGCGACCAGCGCGTCACGGGATGGACACCGACCGTCAGGTGGGCCGAGACGTCGCCGAGCGCCTCTGCCGCGTGGAGCCAGCCGCGTGGCAGATACAACGCGTCGCCGGGGTGGAGCACCGTCTCGAGGTAAGGCGCCTGCTCGGCTCGCGCCGCCACGTCGGCTGCGCGCTCACTCCAGGGTTGGTCGCGCAGCGGGCTCGACAGCACGGGGGAGTGGATCGTCCAGCGCTTGGTGCCGGCAAGCTGCAGGACGAAGACGTCGTGCACGTCGTAGTGGGCGTCGAACCCGCGTGACTGTGCAGGTGTGATGTAGGCGTTGGCCTGGGCCGGGTGTCCGAGCTCGGCAGAGAGTGCCGAGACCAGCTCCACGACAGGCGGCCAGAGGCGGTGCAGTCCCTGCAGCACGAGCGACGCACCGTCCAGGAAGAGGTCCAGCACGGCGTCGTCGGACACCTGGTCACCTATCTCGGCGCCCGCGCCGCCGCCGGCCGTGAAACGCGACGTGTCGATGACGGTGCCATTCTTGGCGATGCGCAGGAACGGGGTCCGCAGCCCGCGACGCGAGACGAGTTCGTCCACGTCATCGAGGGTCAGTAGATCGGTGAACGCTCCCGGCAGGTCAGCGGCGCGTGACAGCAGCGGCTGCTGATCCCAGTAGTCGGCCGCGAAGGTGGCGGCGTCGACCCGGATGCATCGGGCCAGAGCCGGGCGGGCCAGGCCCGCCCGGCTCGCGAGCGACGCTGTCACTCAGGGGGTGGCTGCGTCGGCGCCGCGGTCGTGGCCCGCCTCACCGTCTGCACCGCCGTCTGCACCGCCGTCTGCACCGCCGTCAGCTCCGCCGCGTACGGCGCCGCCGTCGGCATTGGCGCCAGCTCCGCCGTCTGCTCCGCCGTCTGCTCCGCTATCCGCGCCGCCGTCGTGGCCACCCGGGACGCCGCTCGCGCCGCCGTCTGCCGTGCCGTGCGTAGCGCCCTCGTCGGGGGTGCTGATCATGTCGTCATCGAGTGCCATGTGCGGTCTCCTCTTGAGTGCGCGTGCGGGGATCTTGCTCGTCCCTGCTACCCATGCACCGGCCTACGCACCCGCCGTGAGGGCACCTTTGCAACGGCCGGCTCGTGCGGAAGGGGGGACTTGAACCCCCACGCCCTAAGGCACCAGATCCTAAGTCTGGCGCGTCTGCCATTCCGCCACTCCCGCGCAGCACACCACCGTAGACGCACGGCAGCCCGACCGGTCGTGGTGACCTGGCCGGGCTGCGCGTCGTCGGTGGTCGAGCCCGTCAGGCCGTGGGCGTGAGCTTCACGGCCGAGATGTCGAACTCGAGCTTGATCTTGTCGCTGACCAGCATTCCACCGGTCTCGAGGGCGGCGTTGTAGACGACGCCCCAGTCCTTGCGGTTGATCGTCGTCTTGCCCTCGAAGCCGGCGCGCATGTTGCCGTAGGGGTCCTTGGCGCTTCCCGTGAACTCGAAGTCGATCGACACCGGCTTGCTGACGCCCTTGATCGTCAGGTCGCCGGTGAGCCGGAAGTTCTCGCCACCCAGCGCTTCGGCCGAGGTGCTGACGAACGTCATCTCCGGATGGGTCTCGATGTCGAAGAAGTCGGAGGTGCGTAGGTGGGCGTCGCGCTGGGTGTGGCCGGTGGTGACGCTCTCGACCTTGATGGTGATCTTCGCGCTGGACTTGCCGGGGTCGGCAGCATCGAGGTGGACGGTGCCCTCGAATTCGGGGAAGAAGCCTCGGACCGACGTCACCATCGCGTGGCGGGCGATGAAGCCCAGTCGGGTGTGCGCGGAGTCGATCTGGTAGTCGCCGGTGAGGTCTTCGATGGCAGAGGTGGGGGCGTCGAAATCGGTGTCACTCATGGGAGCTCCTTGGGTTGTAGGGGGTTGAGGTGTAGGTCGATCAGGCGGGGACCGAGATGCCGACCCCACCGCGCGTGTCCGCGCCGTAGTGCGCCAGCTCAGCGGTGAGGTCGAGTGCCCGGACGCTGCGGCGGGCGTCGCGCGCACGGTCGTCGAGCAGCGCGGCGGGAACGAGCCAGACGATCTCGAACTCGAGCCCGTCGGGGTCCCGACCGTAGAGGCTCTTGGTGGCGCCGTGGTCCGAGGCACCGACGAGCGCGCCGTGGGCCGCCAGGGCATCGGCCGTACGCGCGAGCTCCGACAGCGTGTCGACCTCCCACGCCAGGTGGTAGAGACCGACACCGCTGCGACCCGCGGTCGAGCGGGTTGCGGCCTCGCCGATCTCGAACAGGCCGAGGTCGTGATCGTTGGTCGAGCCCGGGGCGCGCAGAAAGGCCGCCCCCGCGAATCCGGCCGGTGTGAGCTCGGTCAGGGGCACGAAGCCGAGCGCGTCGGTATAGAAGGCGACGCTCGTGGCGACGTTGCGCACGTAGAGCACCGCGTGGTTCAGCCGGTGGATGCCCATGCCGCCTCCTCTGGTAGCTAGTTGAACGCTCAACTGCGTACGATGGTAGGGAATTCCCGTTGAAAGTTCAACCAAGGTGGCGCGAATGACGGAGGAAGTCTCGGCGATCGGCAAGACACGCTGGCTCAGCGACGAGGAGCAGGCGGCCTGGCGCTCGTTCCTGGAGGCGACGCGAAGGCTGTTCGACGCGGTGGAGCGCCAGCTCAGCGTCGAGGCGGGCATTCCGCACACCTACTACGAGATCCTCGTGCGGCTGTCCGAAGCGCCCGAACGCTCGCTGCGGATGAGTCAGCTCGCGGACGCGTCGGTCTCCTCACGCAGCCGGCTCTCCCATGCCGTCACTCGGCTGGAGCAGCGCGGCTGGGTGTCGCGGTGTCCGGCGTCCGACGACGGCCGGGGACAGCTCGCACGTCTCACCGACTCGGGATTCGCCGCTCTGGTGCGTGCTGCGCCGGGCCATGTGGCCGAGGTCAGGGCGCAGCTGATCGACCGCCTCACCCCTGACCAGGTCGCGTCGCTGCGCGAGATCAGCGACGCCATCCGGCAGCCGCTTTCGCGCACCGGCGACGGCGAGGCCCGGTCGTAGTGCATACTTGCTGCTGAGGGCAGCGCGTTCGCCGCGCGCCCGAGGTCGTCGCACCGCCCGAGGG
>CAXSDR010000091.1:0-5962 GCA_964236445.1 uncultured Motilibacteraceae bacterium
CGCGCTCGCGCACGATCTGGGCGTAGTAGCCGGCGTTGGCCGCGGTCGGCACCGTCGAGATCAACGTGTGCAGGTAGGGGGCGCCACCGGCGCGTACGAGCTCCCCACGCGTCGTCAGCAGGCCCGCCACCGTGACCGCGTCGGCGGGCTCACCACGGCCGTAGAGGTCGAGCACGGCGTCATAGACGAGCTCGTGCGCCGGGCGGTAGAAGTCCTGCGCGCGCACGACCTCGACGACGTCGGCGATGGCGTCCTTGCTGAGCAGCATCGCGCCGAGCACGGACTGCTCGGCGGCGACGTCCTGCGGTGGCAGGCGATCGTGATCGGCCCCCCGGCCCTGCGCATGAATCTCTGTGACGGTCAACGTGCCCCCTCCCCCCTGGTGGTGCTGGTGCTGCTGGTGCTGCTGGTGCTCGTGCTGGTGCTGCTGGTCGTACTGGTCCGGGAACTACCCGAGGGCCGTCAACTCGATGTAACCGCGAGCCACTGACAGGTTCGTGAGACGCACGTTAAGAGGCTCTCGACGCGTCACCCAAACGGCCTAGGAGCCCAACCTGGGGACGACCTGTGGACACAGCCGGAAAACCTGTGTGCACAGGTGGGGATAAGCATGTGGATGACGGACAATTATTTGAGCCAGCGTCCTTCGCGGCCTGCGACGACTACACAGCGCAATGTGGAGGACGGCGGAGAGAGACGACGTACGGGTCTAGATCGGCTGTCAGCACTTACAACCGAAGTCGGCTGTAACCGAGGCGATTCCACAGGTGGTGGGAAAGTTGCCCACAGGCACCGGTTATCCACCGTCTGCGCTCGCCGGCCGGAGGTGCCGGACACGCGGTGTGACGGCATGCCGGCGCCTTCACGACGCATCCACCATCATGGCCATCGAGGCAGAAGGCCCCGCCCCGGCAGGGGCAGGGCCTTCCACGTGCCGCGTCCGCGCTGCGCAGCGAGAAACAGAGCCCTACTGGGCCGGGACGACCTGCAGGACGACCTTGGCGAGGACGTCCGGGTGCAGCCGGACTTCGAAACCGTGGCTGCCCAGCGTCTTGACCGCCGTAGGAATGGCGACGCGACGCTTGTCCAGCGTCGGGCCACCCGCCGTGCGGACAGCCTCGACGACATCGGCCACGGTGATGGAGCCGAAGAGCCGGCCGGTCTCACCCGCGCGTGCCGGGATGGACACGGTCAGACCCTCGAGCTGGGTCTTGATCTCGCGGGCATGCTCGGCGCCGCGCACCTCGCGTGCGTCGCGAGCTCGGCGGATGCTGTCGATCTGCTTCTCGCTGCCGCGCGTCCAGCGCATGGCCAGACCGCGAGGCACCAGGAAGTTGCGGCCGTAGCCGTCCTTGACCTCGACGACGTCGCCGGCTGCACCGAGGTTGGAGACCTCATTGGTGAGGATGAGCTTCATGTCTGCGACTCCCCTCAGCGCGCGGTCGACGTGTAGGGCAGCAGTGCCATCTCGCGCGCGTTCTTGACGGCGATCGCGATCTTGCGCTGCTCCTGGACGGAGACACCCGTCACCCGACGCGCGCGGATCTTGCCGCGGTCCGAGATGAACTTGCGCAGGAGCGCGGTGTCCTTGTAGTCGATGACGGTGATCTTCGCCGCCTTGAGCGGATTCTGCTTCTTCTTGGGCTTGCGCAGTGGTGGCTTGGCCATCGTGGAGCTCCAGTGTCTCTGGTAGCCCGGCGGGCGCCGGGATGGTCCGTTGGGATCGAACGGTGTGGATCAGGTGGAACGTGCGTCGCTCCGGATGAGGAACGACGGAAGGCCTAGAAAGGCGGCTCGTCCTGCGCGCCGCCACCCCAGCCGCTGCCCGAAGCACCGGACGAGGCGCCGGACGAAGGGGGAGAGGCCCACGGGTCGTCGGCCGGACCTGAGCCGAAGCCCGAGCCGCCCGAGGAGCCGCCGCCGCCGAAGGAACCGCCGGAGTCGCCTCGCGACGACCCGCCGCTCCCGCCGCCGCCGCCGTTGAAGCCACCTCCGCCGCCACCCTCACCACGGGCGGTCTTGTTGACCTTGGCCGTGGCATAGCGCAGCGACGGGCCGACCTCATCGACCTGCATCTCGATGACGGTGCGCTTCTCGCCTTCCTTCGTGTCGAAGGTGCGAGAGACGAGCCGACCCTGCACGACCACACGCATGCCACGCTGCAGCGACTCGGCGACGTTCTCCGCCGCCTGACGCCACACGGAACAGCGCATGAACAACGTCTCGCCGTCCTTCCAGTCGTTGGTCTGCCGGTCGAACGTGCGCGGCGTGGAGGCCACGGTGAACGACGCGACAGCCGCACCGCTGGGGGTGAACCGGAGCTCGGGATCGTTGGTGAGGTTGCCCACGACCGTGATGAGCGTTTCGCCTGCCATGGGTTTCCTCGGGTCGGGAAGGGATGGGACGGCGGATCGGTGCAGCGATGGAGCAGCGGAAGCTACTTGCCGCCGCCCTGGCGCATGACCTTGGTGCGCAGCACAGCTTCGTTGAGGTTGAGCTGGCGGTCGAGCTCGACGACGGTGGCCGACTCGGCAACCAGGTCGACGACGGCGTAGATGCCGTCAGGCTTCTTGCGGATCTCATAGGCGAGGCGGCGACGGCCCCAGATGTCGACCTTCTCCACGGTGCCTCCGCCTTGGCGGATGACATTGAGGAACTGGTCGAGCGACGGGGCGATCGTGCGTTCTTCAAGATCGGGATCGAGGATGACCATAAGCTCGTAACGAGGCATGCAGGACCCACCTCCTCTGGACTCAGGCGGCCACGGTCTTTCCGTGGCAGGAGGGTTAACTGCCTCAAGCAGTAGGGGAAGCCTACCGGCTCCCGCCGACAGTCCGCGCCGCTCGTCCACAGGGTCCGTACGGTGAGGCCATGAACTCGTCGTCGCTCGCCATCGGCGCCCACGTGGACCAGCTCGATCCTGTCGCGCAGGCCCAGGCGCGAGGCGCGACCCTCTCGCAGTTCTTCCTCGGTGACCCGCAGAGCTGGAAGGCGCCGGTCGTGGCGTACGCCGGTGGTGCCGAAGCCCTGAAAGCGGCTGCCGAGGCGGCGGGGGTCGACCTCTATGTGCACGCGCCCTACGTCGCGAACGTGGCGACGAGCAACAACCGCATCAGGATCCCGAGCCGCAAGATCGTGCAGCAGCAGATCGCCGCCGCCACGGCGATCGGCGCGAAGGGCCTGATCGTGCACGGCGGGCACGTCCTCAAGGAGGACGACCCCGAGCTCGGCTATGACAACTGGGCCAAGACCTTCGAGCGGCTCGAGGTCACCCTGCCGGTGCTGATCGAGAACACGGCCGGCGGCGACAACGCCATGGCACGCCGGCTCGACCGCATCGCCCGGCTCTGGGAGACGATCACCGACCGGGTGGACAGCGCCTACGTCGGGTTCTGCCTCGACACCTGCCACGCCCACGCCGGCGGCGAGGATCTCGTCGGCCTCGTCGACCGGGTCAGGGCGATCACCGGCCGCATCGACCTGGTGCACGCCAACAGCAGCCGCGATGCCTTCGACTCGGGCGCCGACCGCCACGCCAACTTCGCGGGCGGCTCGATCGACGCCGAGCAGATCGCAGCAGTGGTCGCAGCTGCCGGCGCGCCCGTGGTCGTCGAGACGCCGAGCGCAGGCCACGTCGCCGACATCACCTACCTACGTGAGCGCGTGCCGTCGCTGCGCTAGCCGGTTGGTCCCCAGGCGTCCGGTCGCACCTCAGCCGAGGGAGCCGAGGAACAGATCTGCGGCCACGGCGCCGGCGGTGTCCGTGAACCAGGCCGTGAGCACGAGAGTGTGCCCGTCGCCGGAGACGGCCGGCTCGTCGCTGCCGGCGTAGATCGTGCCCGACGCGACCGCGACCGGCACCTTGCGCGTCGGTGTGCCGGGAGCGCTCACGAAGACGTCCTGGTCGGCGCCGTCGGCGGGAACGAGGTCGGACCGCGTCGTCGCGTAGGCCACGACCTGACCGTCCTTGGACAACGACGGACGACCGATGAAGCGCTGCTCGGCCCCAGCTCCGGGATAGGGCGCGGTCGCGAGCACGGAGCCGCCGGTGGCCAGGTCGGTCACGAAGACGTTGTCGACGACGAACGACGGGTCCTGCGTGGAGAACGCGTCGAAGGCGACGTGGTGACCGTCACCGCTCACGGACGCCAGCCGTACCGTCGCCGAGGGTCCCGTCGGCGCGACGAGGCGCCGGGTCGAGCCGGCTTGGCGGTCACGGACGTAGCTGCCTTCGAGCGCGACGTCGTCGCTGGTGGTGAACAGGTCGGTGGCGATCGAGTCGAACGCGACGACCATGCCGTCCTCGGACACCGTCGGCGCATAGCTCGAGTCGTTCCCGGCGGCGCCCGCCGGCGTACGGCTGACCAGCTCGGTCGTCAGACTTTGCGTGTCGCGCAGGTAGATCTGCGTTGCCGACGGGTTGCCGGGGATCAGGGTGCTCTGGGTCACGAGGTCGTGGGCGGCGGAGCTGAACGCGACGTAGCGACCGTCGACGGAGAGCCCGAGGCCGGGACTGTCGAACAGGTAGGCGGAGTCACCGTTGCTCGCCGCTCCTGACGGAGTGAGGCTCACCTGCTGCACTTCTGCGGTGTGGACCTTGACGACGTAGACGCTGAAGCCGAGCGCTCCGCCGCCCGTCGGGGGCGTGAGGCGCAGGACCGCGGAGTTGGACTCGAACGCCACGGTGGACCCGTCAGCCGAGATCGCCGGTGAGTCACTCGTGGCATCGGCAGGGGCTCCTGCCGCGTTGTGGCTGACCAGTCGCGTATCGCCGGTCCGGAGATCGGTCCAGTAGACGCTCGAGGCCGATCCCGCCGCTTCGACGGTGTAGGCCGCATAACGGCCGTCCGCCGACAGCTTCGCCTCGCGACGGACGGCTGCTGCAGGCGTGCTCCCGTGCAGGAGCACGGTCGAGATCGGGCTGGTGACAGCACCTGTCGGCGGCGGGCTCGTGGGAGCGGGCGGCGCCGGCACCGGGTCGAGCGCGGGCGGGATCCCCGTGACGCCGGCGGGGCCCCCGGACGAGACAGGTGCAGGCGCGGCCGGTGCGGCCGGTGCGGCCGGCGCGGTGGACGAGGTCGGCGCAGCAAGGGGAACCGGAGCGACAGGCGGAATCGGGGTGCCGGGTGCGACCGGTGCGACCGAGGGGTTCGCGACGGCGGCCACGGGCACGGACCTGCTGACCACGCCGGCGGCCCCTCTTGCCCCCGTCACGACGGCCCGGAGCTCGGCGATGCCGCTGGTGGGGCGGGGAACCGACGCGCGTACGACACCCGCAGCGTCTTCACGAAGGGTCACCAGGGCAACCCATCGGCGCCCGGCACGCTGCTGCAACGTCACGATGCGCCCGCGGCGCGGCGGCGCGGCCGTCAGGCGCACGGGCACGCGCAGGGCGGTCACCGGGACGGGGAACGCGACCAGGCGCGCCGTCTGTGAGACGACGAGCAACCGGCTGCTGGCAGTGCTGGCAGTGCCGATGGTGACCGCGACACGCAGGACGTAGCGGCCGGGGCGCAGCGGCGCGTGCAGCGTGACGGCGAAGGCGCCCCGTCGCGTGGTGCGACCGCTCGCCACCCGGGTCCAGCCGCGCGCGCCGAAGGTCTGCACCACGACGGTCCGGTTGGCAGCGGTGGGCAGCGTGCCGCGGGCGACGACCAGCTCGCCCGGCGCGACGCTGCCGACCGCCACGAGAAACGGCGGGTGCACCACCCGCAATCCGGCGACGGGAGCCGCGGCCGGGCTGGCACCGGCGGCGCCGGCTATACCTGCGGGGCACATCAGGACCATCAGGACCATCAGGACGATCGGGACAGCGGCGACGGCGCGCAGCGGACGACGGAACTGCATGATTTTCCCCCCAAGGGCCTCAGCTTGGCCGTGACTATAGGGGCTTCAGATGACGCCCCGGTTCATCCGCGTTCTCGCTTCAGGGTGACCCGCCGACGTCAGCCCGATGTCAGCC
>CAXSDR010000091.1:6062-15253 GCA_964236445.1 uncultured Motilibacteraceae bacterium
GTCAGCCCGATGTCAGCCGATGTCAGCCGATGTCAGCCGATGTCGCAGACCACCGGCGCATGGTCGGAGGGCCCGGTGCCCTTGCGGGCGTCACGATCAACGTAGGCGTCGGTCACCGCGAGTGACACCCGGTCATCCAGGAAGACCAGGTCGATGCGCATGCCGAGGTTCTTGTGGAACATCCCCGCGCGGTAGTCCCAGTAGGTGAAGGGCTTGTCATATTTCAGCGGTCGGGCGACGACGTCGGTCAGGCCGAGGGCGAGCAGCCCGGCGACAGCTTCGCGCTCGGGCGCCGTGACGTGGGTCGACCCGACGAAGACCGCCGGGTCCCAGACGTCACCGTCGGTCGGCGCCACGTTGAAGTCACCGAGCACCGCCACCTGCTCCCCTGTCGCACGACGTGCGGCCACGGTGACGCGCAAGGCCTCGAGCCAGGCCAGCTTGTAGGCGTAGTGCGGGGAGCTCAGCTCGCGCCCGTTGGGCACATAGACCGACCACACCCGCAGCCCCTCGATCGTCGCGGCGACCGCGCGTCCCTCCGGATCGGGGAACCCCGGCTCGTCGTCGAGTCCCTGCACCACGTCGAGGACCGTCAGACCGCTGCGCCACAGGAGCGCGACGCCGTTGAACGAGCTCAAGCCGTGCACGGCCGACTCGTAGCCCGCCGCCGCCAGCTCTGCCCGGGGAAAGGCGTCGTCGACGCACTTGGTCTCCTGCAGGCACACGACATCGGGCGCGGTCTGCGCCAGCCACGGGATCAGGCGGGGCAGCCGGGCGGCGACCGAGTTGACGTTCCAGGTGGCGATGCGCACGAGGCCGATCCTCGCAGCCGCCACTGACAGGCGGCGCTGCGGCTGCACGGGTCGCGGACCTGCACGTCCTCGGTTCGTGAGCGCGTAGGGTTCCTGCCCGTGCAGGTTCGCCCGATCGACTCCGCCGCGCATCTGGCATTCGTGGCCTCGCGCCCGAGTGCGAGCTTCCTGCAGGTCCCCTCGTGGGGAGCGGTCAAAGCCGAGTGGCGGTCCGAGTCGCTGGGCTGGTTCGACGCCGGCGACCGGCTCGTGGGCGCGGGCCTGGTGCTGCACCGGCGCCTCCCGCGCCTCAAGCGCTCGCTGGCCTACCTGCCCGAGGGTCCGCTGCTCGACTGGGCTGCCGTCGCCGCGGAGCCGGGACGCTGGCTCGACCCCCTCGTCGCCCACCTGCGCTCGGCCGGGGCTTTCGGCATCAAGATGGGCCCACCGGTAGGCGTGCGCCGGTGGTCCGCCGAGACGATCAAGGCAGCTGTCGCGGGCGGCACCGCACGATCCCTCGGTGAGGTCCCCCCGGACAGCGAAGACGCCGACGGCGTACGCCTCGGCGCGGCGCTCGCCGCCGCCGGCTGGCGGGCGCCCCGGTCGTCGGCCGACGAGGGCGGGTTCGCCGCCGGCCAGCCGCGGTTCGTCTTCCAGGTGCCGCTCGAAGGGCGCACCGAGGCCGACCTGCTCGCCGGGTTCAACCAGCTGTGGCGACGCAACATCAAGAAGGCCGAGAAGGCAGGGGTCGTGGTGCAGCGGGGCGGGGCCGACGACCTCGCCGCGTTCCACGAGCTCTATGTCGAGACGGCGCACCGCGACGGCTTCACGCCCCGACCGCTGCACTACTTCACCCGCATGTGGCGGGCGATGACCGACGAGGACCCCACCCGCATCACGGTCTATCTCGCGCGCTGCAACGACCAGCTGCTGGCGGCGACCACGATGGTGCGCGTCGGCGAGCACGCGTGGTATTCCTACGGTGCCTCCTCGACCGCGGGACGCGAGTACCGCGGGAGCAACGCGGTGCAGTGGGCCATGGCGCGCGACGCGCTCGCCGCGGGCTGCACCGTCTATGACATGCGCGGCATCACCGACACGATCGCCGAGGACGACCCGCACTATGGCCTCATCCAGTTCAAGCTCGGCACCGGCGGTGTGGCGGTCGAGCTGCTCGGCGAGTGGGACCTGCCCATCAACAAGGCGCTCTACGTCGCTTTCGACGCCTACATGCGCCGCCGGAGCTGAGTCGTGGCACTGACCTTGCACGTCGACGGATCTCGTTGGCGTTCGCATCTCGCCGCGGTCGCTGCCGACAACCCGGGGTTGGTGCCGGTCATCAAGGGCAACGGCTACGGTTTCGGCCAGGCACAGCTGGCTCGCGAAGCCGCCGCGCTGGGGAGCACTGTTGTCGCGGTCGGCGTGTCGAGCGAAGTGCAGATCGTGGAACCCCACTTCGGTGAAGACATTCTCGTCCTTTCGCCGTGGCACCCCGCCTATGGCGACCTCGGTTCTCCGGACCCGCGCGTCATCCGCACCGTCTCCCACCTCGAGGCGCTGCGGGCCCTCGCCGGCACCGGGCACCGCGTCGTCGTGGAGCTCCGGACCGCGATGGCGCGCCACGGCATCGAGGCGTCCGAGGTCGCGCAGGCGCGTGAGCTGTTGCCTGCCGTGCGTTTCGAGGGGTGGGCGGTGCACCTGCCGATGGCAGGTGACCGGGAGGCGGAGGTGGGGTGGGCCGCCGCTGTCGCGGCCGGCTCGACGTTGTGGGTCAGCCACCTCATCGGCGCCGGCTACGCGCGTGTCCGCGACCGCCACCCCGGCGTCACCTTCCGCACCCGCGTGGGCACCGCGCTGTGGCTCGGCGACCGCGCGGCCTGCCACGTCACCGGAACCGTGCTCGACGCACACCGGCTGCCTCGTGGCGCCTCCTACGGCTACCGCCAGCGCCGCCTGCACCGCGACGCGACCCTGCTCGTCATCTCCGGCGGTACCGCGCACGGCGTCGGCATGGCGGCTCCCACGTCGGCGCGTGGCGTGCTGGGCCGCACCAAGATCGCCGGCATCGGGGTGCTCGGCGCGGCCGGGCGAAGCCTGTCGCCGTTCACCGTCGCCGGGCGGCAGCGGTGGTATGCCGAGCCGCCGCAGATGCAGGTCTCGATGGTGCTGCTGCCGAGCGACGTGCCACCGCCCGCCATCGGCGACGAGGTGGCGGTGGACGTACGCATGACCACGACGGCGTTCGACCGGGTCGACGGTCTCTGAACGCGTCAGGCGGCGTCAGGCGGCGGCACTGAGCCGGGCGAGCACCCGGCGGCGCAGCTCGTCGAGGGTGAGGCCGGCGTCGGTCAGGATCTTCGTCGCCAGCCCGTCACGGTCGTGCGCCAGGCCGAGCAGCAGGTGCTCCGTGCCGATGTAGTTGTTGTGCAGGCCCATGGCCTCGCGCAGCGACATCTCGAGCACCTTCTTCGCCTGGTCGGAGAACGTCGATCCGGCGCGACGGCGGCGGAACCCGCGGCGCGGCGCTCCGCCGGCCGACGCGAGCGCGTCGGTTCCGAACGTCTGCGTGATGCGACCGAGGACCACATCCAGATCGATGCCGACGGACTTCAGCGCGGCGGCGTCGCCCTCGTCGAGCGATCCCAGCGGTGTGCCGGCCGTGCCTGACGTCTGCGCCGTACGCGCGATCTCGCGGCGTACGTGCTCGGCCTCGATGCCGGCCTCGTGCAGGACGGCGTAGGCGATACCCGAGTCCGGGGAGAGCAGGGCGAGGAGCAGGTGCTCCGGGCCGACACGCGAGGCCCGCTGCTCGAGAACCTCGAGCCGCACCCGCAGGACGACGTCGCGGGCCTCCTTGGTGAACCGTTCGAACATCTCAGATCTCCCTGGGGTCGTGGCCTGGGCGGTGCCCGGCGTACTTCTTGTGGACGGCCTGCTTGCTGACGTTCAGGGCATCCGCGATCTCCTGCCAGGACCAGCCCTGGCGGCGAGCGTTCTGCACCTGCAGCGACTCGAGCGACTCGGCGAGCTTGCGCAGCGCCAGGGCGGCGCGCAGTCCCACCCGGGCGTCCCTGCCGGTCGCAGCAGCTGTCAGGTCGTCTGCAGTGGACATGCGTCAACTTTGATTGACAACCCAGCCGTTGTCAACCTGAATTGACTTCTCAGATTTTCGGCGAGGCGGTGAGCCGGGCCGTTCGAAGCGTCAGCCGGCCCAGCGGTAGGTCGCGAACAGCACGATCCACACGACCGAGAGTGGCGCGATGACGCTGAGATAGACCGACATCAGCCAGGGCCGGCGCAGCGTGGCCTGTGCCAGGACGATCCAGAGCGGCCACCAGAGCAGCGTGGCGCGGGGCACGGAGAAGTAGTAGGTGGACGTGGCGAAGGCGATGACGGTGAGCCCGATGTAGGTCGCCTCGGCCCAGTGGCGGGCCCAGAGCAGATAGGCGGTGAGCAGCACGCCGATCAGCACGGCGAGGATCTCGCAGCGCCACGACCACTGCCACTGCAGCTCCTGCCCGCCGCCCGGCCACGCGGCGTCCCAGCTCGTCTTGAACGACTGCACCGGAGAGGTGAACGTGCGGTGCCAGCCCCTCTCCTGCGCGTGGATCCACGCAAGCCAGTCACCTTGGGTCTGCTTGAGATAGAAGGCGTACGCCGCCGGCGGCAGCAACGGCAGCAGTAGCGCCGGCGCGTCGGACAGGCGGCGCGACTCGCGCGAGCGGTAGCCCACGGCGTATTCCACGACGAGGGCCGCGAACAGGAACAGCCCCGTGACGCGCACCGCGCAGGCTCCCGCCGCGAGCGCTCCTGCGAGCCACCAGTCGCCACGGCGCGCGACGAGCCACGCGGGCAACGCGAACGCGAGGAACAGCGCCTCGGTGTAGCCCGCGGCGAGGAAGATCGCCGTCGGGCTCAACAGCAGTAGGAGCACGGCCCGCTCGCCCGAGCCGGCCGGCCCACGCTCCTCGGCCAGCCGTCCCAGCGCGACCACGGCCACCGCGCCGGCGACGAAGGAGATGATCAGCCCGGCGAGGGTGATGTTGATGCCGAAGACGGTCAACCCGCGCAGCAGCAGCGGGTAGCCGGGGAAGAACGCCTCACGCGGGGGGTCGGTGCCGGCGTGGTAGCCGTGCATCGCGATGTATTCGTAGTGCGCGACGTCCCAACGCTGCCAGCGCTGCAGGAAGGGCGTCAGCTTGTTGTCGGTCGCGAACAGATAGCCCGACGCGCCCACGACGACGAACGTCGCGACCCGGGTCGCGAGCCAGAGGCGCAGCGCCGGGCGGTCGGCCACGGCGAGGTCAATGCGCGAGCTCATCGCACGCCGTGCGAGCTCGACATGGCGAAGGACCTCACGTCGGGTGCGTCGTCGAGAACGCCACCGCCGGGATCGTCGGCCGGGCCGTTGCCTGCGTCGGTGCGCACCGGGTCGTCCTCGGGCCGGTAGACGTCACGCACGACAACTGCCATGAGCCAGAGCGTGCCGGCGACGTGGGCCAGCACCGTCACGGTGTAGCCGTTGTCGCCGATCCAGCGCTCGGGCCGCCAGTTGGCGAGATAGGCCCAGATGCCGAAGTAGTGGATGACCTCACCGGTCTGCCAGATCAGCAGGTCGCGCCAGCGGGGCCGCGCCATGGCGGCGAGCGGCACGAGCCACAGGAGGTACTGCGGGGAGTAGACCTTGTTGGTCAGCAGGAACCAGGCCACCACGAGGAAGCTGAGCTGGGCCAGGCGGGGCCGGCGGGGGGAGGTCAGCGCGACCCAGCTGATGGCGATGCACCCGATCGCGAACGCGCCGCCGGCCACGCGATCGAGGTCGGGGACGTCGAAGCCGTGCAGGCCGGCGACATACCAGACCGAGCTGAACCCCGCGCCGCGGTCACGGCTCATGGAGTAGAACCGCTCCCAGGCCGTCTTGTCGGCCACGATGACCGGCACGTTGACCACGAGCCAGGCGGTGACGGCGTAGCCCAGCGTCGTGCCGAACTCGCGTAGCTTGCCGGCGCGAAGGCAC
The DNA here is from genome assembly GCA_964236445.1 of uncultured Motilibacteraceae bacterium. Classification (GTDB taxonomy): domain Bacteria; phylum Actinomycetota; class Actinomycetes; order Motilibacterales; family Motilibacteraceae; genus CAXSDR01. The sequence continues at coordinate 11,871 of CAXSDR010000091.1, forward strand.
AGCAGCAGCAGCGGCCCGAGCAGCAGCAGCGGGTAGAATTTCGTGGCTGTGCCGAGTCCGAGCAGGATGCCGGTGAGCTCGGGTCTGCGCCGCGCCCAGGCGAGCATCGCGAGCGACACGAGCATCACGCACCAGATGTCCCAGTTGATGCTCAGGACGAGCGCGCCGGCCGGTGCGAGAGCGACGAACGCCGCGTCCCAGGGTCGACCGCGAACGGTGCGGGCGGTCGCCACCGCGGCGATCGCCAGGCACAGGGCGCCCAGCAGCGCGTTGACGTCGTAGTAGCGCACGCCACGGTCGGCGTCGGTGCCGCCACCGGGCACGAGCAACGACGTCGCCCACATCACGGCGCCCGTCAGCACGGGATATTCGACGTCCTCGTCGGCTCGCGCATCGCCGAAGTAGGGCACGAGGTGGCGGTTGAGACCACGCGTCCCGAACAGCTGCGGCACGTCGCTGTAGCAGGCGTGCACGAACTTGTCGCCCTCGGCGAAGCCGGTCGCGCGGCAGTGCTGGCGCGACACCATGCCTAAGCCCGCCATGAGCACGGCGAGCACGGCCACCACGCGTACGGGCGTCCACCACGACGCTCCGGTGCGCCAGTAGCGCCCCGGTGGCCCGCCGATCGCCTCGCTGGCAACCGCGACGAGAGTGTCCTCACGGCTGGGTGCGACGGTCATCCTGCTGCTCCAGTCGGGTCGGGTGCGGGCGGGTTCGGATCAGCGGGCGCCGGGTTCGGATCGGGCGGCGGATTCGCGGGCGGGTTCGGATCGGCAGGCGGCGGGTTCGGATCGGCAGGCGGGTTGGGGTCGACCGGCGCCGGGACCACCGTCGGGGTCGCGGTGGGCGTCGGCACCGCGGGCTCCGAGGCCGTCGGGCTCGCGGAGGCCGTCTCGGTCGGGCGGAAGGTCGGCGCGTCCTTCACCAGGCTCCTGCCCTTGTCACCCTCGATGTCGGCCGGCGGCGGGAAGTCGGCGACGGGGATCTTCATCACCTCGAGCGTGTTCTTCATGTAGGCGGTCCAGACCTGCGCCGGGAAGCCACCGCCGAAAAAGGTCTGCTGCGAGTTGCCGGCGAGCACGTCGAGGTCGTCGGTCTTGCCGCCCTGACCCCGATAGAAGTCCACGGCCGTCGCGAGCTGCGGGGTGAAGCCGACGAACCAGGCCGAGGTGGTCTGGCTCTTGCTCTGGTCGAGGTTGGCCGTGCCGGTCTTGCCCGCGACCGGGCGCCCGACGGCCAACGCCGCCGTGCCGGTGCCGTTCTTCACGACCTGTTGCAGCGCGTACGACACGTCGCGGGCGACGGTCTCCGGCATCACCCGGCGGACCTCCGGCTTGTAGCCCTTGTCCTTGACGATGAGAGTGCCGCTGGCGTCTCGCACGGTCTTGACGATGTAGGGGCGGTCCGCGCGCCTGCCGTTGCCGGCGAACGAGCTGTAGGCGAGTGCCATCGACAGTGGGCTCACGTTGGCGGTGCCGAGCGTGACCGTCGGCACCGCGTCGAGGCTCGGCGAGTCTCTCGGCACGCCCGCCTCGACGGCAGCATCGATGACCACCTTGGGGGTGAGGAACACCGTCAGGTCGACGAAGGCGGTGTTGACCGACTCGCGGATGGCCTTGACGAGATCGATCTTGGAACCGTAGCTCTTGTTGAACTCGTTGTGCACGGTGTCCTTGCCGCCGGGCAGCTTGAGCGGACTGTTGCCGGCCCAGCGCGACCTGAGCCCGATGTGCTGCTGCAGCGCTGCGGTGAGGGTGAACGCCTTGAACGTCGAGCCCGGCTGCCGCGGCGTCGTCGCGTCGTTGATCGCGCGCTCGAGGTAGTCGGGGCCGCCGTACATCGCGACGACGGCACCGGTCTTGACGTCGATCGAGGCCAGGCCCGCGTGCACCTGCTTGGCCCGCCCGTCCTTCGGGAACGGGCCGGTGGCGGGGTCCATGGCCGCGACCGCCGCGTCCTCGGCGCGCTTGTCGATCGTGGTGACGATGCGCAGGCCGCCGGTCTCTATCGCCTTGTCGTCGGGGAACAGGCCGTTCATCTCGTGGAGCAGCTCGTCGTGGACGTACTTCAGCAGGTGACCCTGCGGACCTTGGTACTGGTCGACGACCGCGGCCTTCTTGACCGTCGGGAACGTCGCGGAATCATGGTCCTGCTGGCTGATCCACTTCTGGGCCAGCATGCCGTCGAGGACGTACTGCCAGCGCTGGCGGGCCCGCGCTTCTCCGTTCTTCGTGTCGGGGTCGTCGTTGCCGGGCGACTGGATGATGCCGGCGAGGAACGCCGCCTGGCTGACCGTGATCGCTCGAGGTGACGTGCCGCGGGCGAAGTAGGCGTCCGTCGCCGCCTGCACGCCGTAGGCGTGACGCCCCCACCAGATGGTGTTGAGGTAGGAGGTGAGGATCTCGTCCTTACTCTTCTGCTTGTCGATCTTGATGGCGAGGATGGCCTCGCGGATCTTGCGGGTGTAGGTCTTCTGGGTGCCGACCGAGGTGTAGTAGTTGCGGATGTACTGCTGGGTGATGGTCGAGCCACCCTGCTGGGAGCCGCCGCGCACGTTGGCCACGACCGAGCGGGCGATGCCCCGTGGCGAGACCCCTTTGTTGCTGTAGAACGAGCGGTCCTCCGCGGCCAGGACCGCGTGCACGACGAGCGGCGACAGGTTCTTCTTCGACACGTCGGGGACGGGCAGGCGGTTGACGGTGGCGTACTTGCCCATCAGCGTCTTGCCGTCGGAGTAGTAGACGAGGCTGGCGGCCTTGTTGTCACCCGCCGAGTCGTCCGGCAGCGAGACCGCGTTGTAGGCGTAGATGACCGCCGCGCTGGCGAGGAAGATAACGAGCAGCGCGAACAGCGTCAGCAGGCGCAGCGAGGGCAGCCAACGAGTCACGCCGGAGTGCCCGGCCCGGGGGTAGTTGAGGCCGGTGCGCCTGACGCGCTGCGCCCGCTGCCCACGCTTTGGCGGCACCTGCGCCGTCGGAGAGCGGCGCGCGGTGCGTGGGATGACCGAGGTCTCCGCCGCGTCAGCAGGAGTCTGACCGGCGCCCGCTCGCCGGGACGGCGGGCCGTCAGGGGTCGTCACGTCTCGTCCTTAGCGTTCGGGAGCGGGCGGGCGATGCGGCGGGGTGTGCGGTCGACGCGGCCCAAGGGTACGTGGGACCGCGTCGCTGTTGCCGAGACGGGAACTGTCGCCTATCGTGCCGATGTATCGAGTCGATACATCGCATACTCTCGACGAACAACCCGCAGGGAAACCTAGCGTCAACAGCAGCCGGCCGACAGATGGCCACCGGACAGTGGAGGAGGTGCCCGTTGCCGAAGCGCACCGGTATCCTCGAGCTCGCTGTGCTGGGGCTGCTGCGCGACTCACCGATGCACGGCTACGA
>CAXSDR010000092.1:0-1974 GCA_964236445.1 uncultured Motilibacteraceae bacterium
CTCAGAACCCCGTGGTCGGGCTCGGTGCCAGCGCCTGGGCGGAGGTCTCGGCGAGCAGGCGGTCCTCGGCCAGGATCTCCTCGTCGACTGCGGCGTCGAGGCGGACGTGGGAGACCACCGACTGCAACGCGCGAAGTGCTGCACTCGCGGTCGCGCCCCAGTTGGAGAGATAGCTGAACTGCCACCACCACAGCGCCTCGACCGTGCGGCCGGCCTTGAAGTGCTGAAGGCCGTGGACGAGATCGGTGACCACGTCGGCGACGTCGTCGGACAGCGCGGTGGAGATCAGCTCGACCGGATCGGCGTAGGGGTCGAAGACCTCGGTGTATTCGTCGATCGGCTCGAGCAGGTTGGCCAGGGCCGCGCGTACGCCGTCGACGTCGGGATCATCGTCGGTGTCGGTCTCGAAGCGCTCGTCCGGCACGACGTCCTGCACTGCGCCGAGCCTGCCGCCGGCGAGCAGGACCTGGGAGACCTCGAGCAGCAGCAGCGAGACCGCGGTCTCGGGGCTTTCACCCGCCGCGATCTCACGCACGGCCACCACGAAGCTCTCCACCTGATCGGCGATCTCGGCGGCGAAGTCACCCCAGTCCTCAGCCACGTCCCCGGTCGTGAACTCAGACATCGAGCAACCTTCTTCCTTCGAATGCACGGCCAAGGGTGACCTCGTCGGCGTATTCGAGGTCACCTCCCACGGGAAGTCCACTCGCCAGTCTGGTCACGCGCAAACCCATCGGCTTGATCAGGCGTGCGAGATAGGTCGCGGTCGCCTCGCCCTCGAGGTTGGGGTCGGTGGCGAGGATGAGCTCGGTGACGACGCCATCGGCCAGCCGCACCAGCAGCTCGCGGATGCGCAGGTCGTCGGGGCCGATGCCCTCGATGGGGCTGATCGCACCGCCCAGCACGTGGTAGCGGCCACGGAACTCGCGGGTGCGCTCGACCGCGACCACGTCCTTGGGCTCTTCCACGACGCAGATGACCGCCAGGTCACGGCGCGGGTCACGGCACACCCGGCACTGCGTCTCCTCGGAGACATTGCCGCAGATCGTGCAGAACTTGACGGTGTCCTTGACCTTCTCGAGCACCGACGCCAGCCGACGCACATCGACAGGATCGGCTGCCAGCAGGTAGAACGCGATGCGCTGCGCGCTCTTGGGCCCCACGCCCGGCAGCCGGCCGAGCTCGTCGATGAGGTCCTGGACGACGCCTTCATACATCGGCTAGCCGTCCGCGCGCTGGGACACAGAGCGGTCGTCGTCCTCGACGACCTCGCCGTCGATCACGTCACCGTGCCCGCCTGCGTCCAGGTCACCGTCGTCATCACCACAGGGCGCCACCGGCGCGACCTCGATCGTGGGCCCTTCAGGCATCTCGGGCGTAGCGAGCAGCGTCCCGAGACCGCCCCCGAAGGAGCCCATCGCCCGCTCCTGCAACGACTGCGCCGACGTGACCGCGTTGCGCACGGCGGCGAGCACCAGGTCGGCCACGGTCTCGGCGTCGACCAGCGCCTCGGGCGCGATGTGCAACCCCACCAGCTCGCCCGAACCCGTCACGGTCGCCCGGACGAGGGAGCCGCCGGCGCTGCCCTCGACCCGGGTGCGCGAGAGGTCGTCCGCCGCGCTCGCCACCTGCTGCTGCAGCGCCTCTGCCTGCGCGAAGAGGGCGTTGATGTCGAACTGGCCTGACGTCATGAGCCGCCCCTCCCGTGCCTGCCCGACGGGTTCGTCGACTGGGTCCGAAGCCTACGCGCACGGGCTGACATCCCCACCTGCTGCGCCGCCTGCAGCAGTCCGGCGGGCGAGGCTGCCCCGCTCACGCCGTGTCGTATTCGTCGATGACCTTCGCTCCGAGGTCACGCGCGAGCAGCTCGACGCCGCTGAGGCCGCTGTCCTCGAGGTCGGGGTCGTCGGGCTGAGGATCGTCGTGCTCGGGCGCCACTCGGGAGGGCGACCCGACGTTCTGGCCCCCGGGGCC
>CAXSDR010000092.1:2074-4264 GCA_964236445.1 uncultured Motilibacteraceae bacterium
CCACCCCGGGCCGAGGCCGGCCGCGGGGCAGGTGCCTGCCGCTGCGGTGCCGGGCGGGCGGGCGGCGTGGGCGAGCCCCCGGGAGCCGGGGATGCCGGCTGGTCGGAGTGGGCGCTTTCCGTTGGCGCCACGGCCTGTCCGACCCCGCCCTGGCTGACAGGCGTGGTCTCGGGGCGAGGGGCCGTCTGGTCGCCTGGACCGCTCACCACGGCCTGGACGCTGACGTCGAGGTTCAGCACCTGCAGCAGCGCCTGGCGGACGTACTCCTCGTGGTCGGGGCGGCCGGCGAACCGGTCGCGCAGACCTGCCGTGGGGAAGCCGAGCACCAACCGGCCCGACCCGACCTCGACGACGCTGGCCTGCGTGGCGACGAGGCTCCACGTGGTGCGCTTGAGGCTGGCGAGCGTGCCGAGGACGACCGACCACATCGCCCGGACGCCGGCGAGGTCGTGCGGATCGGGGCCGGCTGCGACGGGTTGCTGCGTGCTGGGCGCCACCGACGCAGGCGTGGAGGACGCCGCGTCGTCGGCCACGGCAGGAGCGGCGGGCGCCTCCGCCAGCGCATCCCGGGCCTCTTCGAGTGCTTCGACGACGGCTTCAGCGGCAGGCCGCGACGAGGCCGGCGCGACGGTCGCGGCAGGGGCGGGCACGGCCACCGGCACTGCGACAGGCACGGCCACGGGCCCGGTGCCGCTGCCCGCGAGCCGGCGCTCCATGCGCTCGAGCCGGGCCGCGAGGGACGCGTCGTCCCCCGAGGCGCCGGGCAGCAGGACCCGCGCGCAGACGAGCTCGAGCTGCAGCCGAGGTGCGGTCGTGCCCCGCATCTCGGTGAGACCGGTGTTGACGATGTCGGCCGCTCGCGACAGCTCCGCCGCACCGAAGCGCAGAGCCTGCCCGGCCATCTGGTCGAGCTGGTCGTCGGGCAGGTGCGCGAGCAGCGTCGAGCGCGCATCGGGCACCGCGGACAGGATGATCAGGTCGCGCAGCCGCTCGAGCACGTCCTCGGCGAAGCGGCGGGGGTCGAGCCCGCCCTCGATCACCGAGTCGACGACCGTGAAGACCGTCGACCGGTCGTGCGATGCGAACGCGTCGATGGTGGCGTCGAGCAGCGGGGCCTCGGTGTAGCCGAGCAGCGAGGACGCCAGCGCCCGGGTCACGCCCGCCTCCCCCGCACCGCCCATGAGCTGGTCGAGGACCGACAGTGCGTCGCGCACGGAGCCCTTGCCCGCGCGTACGACCATCGGGAGCACCCCACGCTCGACGGACACCGCCTCGCGCTCGCACAGCTCGCCGAGATAGGCCTGCAGTCGGGTCGGCGGGACGAGCCGGAACGGGTAGTGATGGGTGCGGGAGCGGATGGTTCCGATGACCTTGTCTGGCTCCGTCGTCGCGAAGATGAACTTCACGTGCTCCGGCGGCTCCTCGACGACCTTGAGCAGCGCGTTGAAGCCCGCCGGCGAGACCATGTGCGCCTCGTCGACGATGTAGATCTTGAAGCGCGAGGACGCCGGTGAGAAGAAGGCCTTGTCGCGCAGGTCGCGGGCGTCGTCGACACCGCCGTGGCTCGCCGCGTCGATCTCGATGACGTCGAGCGAAGCGGGGCCCCCGCCGACGAGCGACAGGCACGAGTCGCAGCCGCCGCAGGGCGTGGGGGTCGGCCCCTGCTCGCAGTTCAGGCAGCGCGCCAGGATGCGCGCGCTCGTCGTCTTGCCGCAGCCGCGTGGCCCGGAGAAGAGGTAGGCGTGGTGCACCCGGTCGTTGCGCAGCGCCTGCTGCAGGGGCTCGGTGACATGCTCCTGCCCGATCACCTCGGCGAAGGTGGCCGGGCGATAGCGGCGGTAGAGCGCTTGCGTCACGGGGCCGAGACTAGTCGGGGATACCGACAGTGGCCGAACTGCAGAGGGCCCCTCGCGCACCCACCAGAGCCCACCTGCCCTTGCTGCCTTCCGGCCCTGGGGGAGTTCAGCGAGATGGCGCCACGCGAGGGGCTGCGCCAAATGTTAGCCGCCCCTGCCCCTGTGCTGACCACGGGTCCGGCACACCTATACCCTCGTCGGCGGAGGATTCGCCTAGGGGCCTATGGCGCACGCTTGGAAAGCGTGTTGGGGAAACCCTCGCGGGTTCGAATCCCGCATCCTCCGCCAGCGGGGGTCCGTGCGCCGGGGGACCGGCGCACGGACCCGGGCTCAC
>CAXSDR010000092.1:4364-15191 GCA_964236445.1 uncultured Motilibacteraceae bacterium
GCTCACGCGGGCCGCGTAGTCCGCCACCTGCGCCGGGCTCGACACAGGCAGTTGCACGGTGTGCAAGAAACCCTTGCCCTGCACGACGATCTGCACGGAGCCCTGGGTGCGCTCCTCCTTGGCGAGGAGGAAGAGCAGCCCGAAGAAGCAGAACCACACGAAGACCACCGTGGACACGATCGCCCAGGCGGGAATCTCGCGAGTCGTACGCGACATGTCGGTGAACGTCCACAGGACGCCGCCGACCGGATGGCTGCCTGAGGGCGTCACCACCAGGTCGCTCGTGCAGACGATGTCGCCGATGGTGACGAGCGGAATGGCGGGCGTCGAGCCGTACGACACAAGATCAGACATGGGCAGACCGTAGCGTCGACCGGGCAGCCACGCCGGGCCAAGCGTCTCTGCGCCGCCCCTGTGAGATGCACGTTCCGAAGACAAAGACGCGGTAGCACCGGGCGAGGACTGACGGCGTCGAGGACGCAGCCGACTGGGCTGGGAACCGGCGCGAAGGACGCATGGCATGGCGCCAACCCGTTTGACCAGGCTCCGGCGCGTGGTCGACAAGCGCTGGACCCAGCCGGTCATCTGGTGCGTGGTGATGAGCGCCGCAGCCGTCGGAACCGCGAGCTGCGGACCTATTCGCAAGCAACCGACCTCGCAAAGGACAGCAAAGGCCATGCCCCTGACGAAGCCCCGCCGAGCTCACGCGGGTCATGATCGCCACCGCGACCGCGGCTCTTCCCCAGGGCGTTGGCACCGTTCGCGTCGAGGATGAGCAGACTCGCGTTCCTTGCGGTGGGGCGTTCGGCAATGACCACAGCAAGCTTGACAGCAGGATGAAGGTCACCAACGTTGACCCGAACCCGGGGCGGACTGCCGTGCAGATGCGCGAAGGAGCAGGCGCCTACCTGCGGGAGCAGGGGTGGAAGATCCTGCCCAACGAGGACACGGCCGAAGGTGCACGGCTCGGGTTTGCCACGAAGGACGGCATGGAGATCCAGTACGGCGCCATCGACGGGGAGAAGGGGGCGACGATCCTCGGGAACACCCCGTGCCTGCACAACCCCGACCCGTTGACCAACTAGACCTGATGGTCAGCTCGGCGCTGGCGAGTGCTCCGGCCGCCTGAACCCGACAAGGCTGCTCCGCGCCTCCTCGCCTTTCACGCAAACTACAACGGCCAGGCACGGTCGCGCGACCCCGTCACGACAACTCGAGACGAAGGTGACCCGACCGACCCTGCATGGCGTCACCCACCCCTGGGGACAGGCGCACGACGCGCTTGAGGATCTCGTCGCTGGCGCCGCCAGTAGCTATGACGATGTCGTTGTGCTCATCGCGTCGGACAGCGTGCAGCTCTACCGAGCCTAGACGCCCTCCATCGATTCTGCAGAGCGCGACGAGACCATCGCGATGCCGCCCGCGCATGGCCTCCCAGTCGAATGCCAGATTCCCCAAGCTGTAGAAGATCGGACGCCCGCTGTAGATCTCCACACCGTGCACGGAGTGAGGTCCGTGTCCCATGACAACATCAGCACCAGCGTCAACGGCTGCCCGCCCGAGAGTCCGCTGGTAGTCACAGACCTCATCGCCTGGCAGCCCCCAGTGGACCGACACGACCACAACGTCGCAAACGCGCCTCGCTGCGACCACGTCACGGGTCAACGCGAGGACATCCTCGTCGACAGGCTGCGTCATCACCCTCGGAGGACGTCCGGGAACCTCGGCACAGCGTCCATCGGGCGCATAGGCCGTCACGGCACGCAGCGTTGCGATTCCTGGTGACGTAGCCCCGGCAGCATGCCCGAACGGGAACACGATGCTCGAGTAGGCCAACAAGCCCACCCGCACACCCCCACACGTCACGACACACGGAGCGTGAGCTTCATCGAAGGACGCCCCCGCGCCCGCATGGCCCACACCGGCCGTCTCGAGCACGCCCAACGACTCCATCAACGCGTGACCGGGGAAGGCGACGTTGTTGGCACAAGCCACAGCGTCGATACCGGCCCCGACCAGCGCCGCGACCGATTCACGACCACAGTGACGCCAGTTCGGCTTGTGCCCGATGTCCGGACGCGTCACATCGACAGACGACTCAACCAGAAGCCCCTCAAGATTCACGAACCGCACATCGGCACCCACCAGAAGCGTCTCGATGCCCGCCAAAGCCACCGCGGCAGACTCCCGGCCCTGCACATTCACATCGCCACCAAGAAACACGGTCACGGCCATTTCCCCACTCTGCCAGGCCACGCAGCCAGTCGACGACCATCGAGCCGGTCGGCTTGGTGGTGGCGTCCGGCGGGCCGCCGAAGCTGCCACCCATGGCCATGTCGAGCAGGATGAAGAACCCGTGGTGCGTCGCGTTCGCCCATACGTCAGCGGCCATGTCGGTCTCGCTCACGACGTGGAACTGCTTGCCGTCGAGATACCAGCGGATCTGCTCCGGGCTGCGCGACCGGTCCCACTGCACCGCGTAGGTGTGGAAGCCCGCGCTCAGCGACGACGATGACGTGGTGTTGCCACCGATCCCGTTGTTCTCGTTGCAGGCGCCGCCGGGCGCGGTGCCGCAGTGCAGGGTGCCGAACACCTGGTCAGGTGTGCTGCCCTTGTTCGGTGGGCTAGACCACACGCCTGTCGAGATTATCCAGCAAGCCGGAATCATGCCCGAAAGACCGAGTGGTCGTTCATGGGATAGATTCCCCGTTCTGTGGTGACACCGGTCACGTGACGTCGCGCGCGCACGAACCGGTATCGGCAAGAGCAATGGCCTAGCGGCTATTCCCCGCGACCGAACGACGTCAAAGGAAAACCTTTGCTGGCTCCATATGTGCGCATGGCGACCCGCGACGACAGCGACGCCCTGACGTCGCTCTATCTGCGCACCCGCCACGACGCCCTGCCCTGGCTGGTGGCGGTGCACTCCGACGCGGCGACGCGGGCCTGGATGGAGCACATCGTCGTGGCCGAGCACCACGTCGTCGTGGTGCAGTCGGCCGACGGCCTCGCCGGCTTCGCGGCGCTGCACGCCGGCTGGCTGCACCAGCTCTGGGTCGACCCGGCGCACCAGCGGCGAGGCCACGGAACGCGCCTGCTCGACGCCGCCAAGGAACACAGTCCGACCGGCCTGAGCCTGCACGTCTTCCTGCGCAACACCGCAGCCCGCACCTTCTATGAGCGGGCGGGGTTCCTCCAGACCGGCGACGGCTCGGGCAATGAGGAGGGCGAGCCGGACCTCACCTACAGCTGGACGCCGGCAACGGCGGTCAGTCGCCGACGGCCGACGTGAGCCGCTCCACCGCGCGCAGCTTGTTGAGCACGTCGAGCGCCGCCACCTTGTAGGACTCCGCGAGCGTGGGGTAGTTGAACACCGCCTGCACGAGGTAGTCGACCGTGCCCCCGCACCCCATCACGGCCTGCCCGATGTGCACCAGCTCGGTGGCACCCGTCCCGAAGATGTGGACGCCCAGCAGCGAGCGGTCCTGGGTGGACACGAGGATCTTGAGCATGCCGTAGGAGTCGCCCAGGATGGCTCCTCGCGCCAGCTCGCGGTAGCGCGCGACTCCGACCTCGAACGGCACGCTGGCCTCGGTGAGCTCGTCCTCGGTCCGGCCGACATAGCTGATCTCGGGAATGGTGTAGATGCCGATGGGCGCGATGTCGCTCAGGGTGCGGGTGGGCTCGCCGAGCGCCGTGTGCGCGGCCACGCGGCCCTGCTCCATCGATGTGGCGGCCAGCGCGGGAAATCCGATCACGTCACCGACCGCGAAAATGTGGGCCACAGCGGTGCGATAATGATCGTCGACCGTGATGCGGCCGCGCTTGTCAGCGCTGAGGCCCGCCTTCTCCAGCCCGATGGCGTCGCCCATGCCTTGGCGTCCCGCGGCGAACAGCACGGTCTCGGCGAGGATGCGCTTTCCGGACTCGAGAATCGTCAGCGTTGCATCGCCGTGACTCTCGACCGTTGCGACGGTCTCACGAAACCTGAAGGTCACGGCAAGATCACGCAATTGATATTTGAGCGCTTCGACGACCTCGATGTCGCAGAAGTCCAGCATGCCGTCTCGCGACTCGACAACGGTCACCTTGGTGCCGAGCGCGGCGAACATCGAGGCGTACTCGATGCCGATGACACCGGCGCCGACGACGACCATGGATCGCGGGATGTTCTCCATGTGCAGGATCTGGTCGGAGTCGAGGACCTGAGCGCCGTCGAAGTCGACCGTCGCCGGGCGCGCGGGCCGCGTGCCGACCGCGATGACGATGTTCTCCGCAGTGACGCGTCCCGTCTCCTGGCCGCGGGGATCGAGCACGGCGACCGTGTGCTCGTCGACGAAGTGCCCGGCGCCCGGCACCATCTGCACGCGGTTGCGGTGCAGCTGGTTGCGGATGACCTCGACCTCGCGCCCGACGACGTGCTGGGTTCGCGCCGAGAGGTCGGCCATCGTGATGTCGTCCTTGGTGCGGTAGTTCTGCCCGTAGAGCTCGCGCTGCGCGAGACCGGTGAGGAACAGCACCGCCTCGCGCAGGGTCTTCGACGGGATGGTGCCGGTGTTGATGCAGACGCCACCGACCATGTCGCTGCGGTCGATGATGGCCACGCGCCGGCCCAGCTTGGCACCGGCGATGGCGGCCTTCTGACCTGACGGCCCCGAGCCGATCACCAGCAGGTCGACGTCCTTCACGCGAGCGCTCCCCTCGTCGGCAGACCGCGCGATCAGCGCGACAGACGCGCCTCACGCTAGGCCCTCAGCGGCGCCTGCGGCGAGCTGTCCCGAAGACGCTGCGCGTGATCTCGCGGCCGAGCGCGCTCGCCGCCGAACGCGCGAAGGACTTGAAGATGGGAGAGCCGATGACGTCGCTCAGTGGCGAGTCGTCCTTCGGCGTCGGACGGCTGCGGGCCGGCGTACGCGCCTGCGGCAGGTCGGGCACGTCGACGTGTGCAGGGGCGGCAGGAGGCGCCACAGCGACGTGGCGCGCCGCCAGCATCTCGTAGGCCGACTCCCGGTCGATGACCGCGGCGTAGCGCGCGTTCAGCGGCGACGCCGCCACAGCGGCGGCGACCGCAGCCGGGTCGGTGGGCGCCATCAGCGAGAGCGGCGCGCGCAGACGGGTCCACGCGACCGGCGTCGGCGCGCCACGCTCGGACAGCACGGTCACTACGGCCTCACCGATGCCGAGGGACGGCAGCAGCTCCGCCAGGTCGTACGCCGAGTGCGGGAACGTCGACACCGTCGCCTTGAGGGCCTTGGCGTCGTCGGGGGTGAACGCGCGTAGCGCGTGCTGCACGCGGTTGCCCAGCTGTGCCAGGACATCGGACGGGACGTCCTTCGGCGTCTGCGTCACGAAGAAGACGCCGATGCCCTTGGAACGGATGAGCCGCACCGTCTGCGTGATCGCCGTGAGGAAGTCCTTGGACGCGTCGGTGAACAGCAGGTGCGCCTCGTCGAGGAAGAAGACGAGCTTCGGTTTGTCGAGGTCGCCCACCTCGGGCAGCTCGTCGTGCAGGTCGGCGAGCAGCCACATGAAGAACGTGGAGAAGAGCGCCGGCTTGTCCTGCAGGGAAGGCAGCTCGAGCATCGACACGATGCCGCGACCGTCGGGGCCGACCCTGATCAGGTCGGCGGTGTCGAACTCGGGCTCGCCGAAGAACTGGTCGGCGCCGAGGTCGGAGAACGCGACGAGCTCGCGCAGGATCACACCGGCCGTGGCCTTCGACAGACCGCCGAGGCCTTCCAGATCGGCCTTCCCCTCGGCCGAGACCAGGTGCTGCACGACCGCACGCAGGTCCGCGAGGTCGAGCATGGGCAGCCCGGCACCGTCGGCCCAGTGGAACACCAGGCCGAGCGAGGACTCCTGCACGGCGTTGAGCCCGAGGACCTTGGCCAGCAAGGTGGGGCCGAACGACGTGATCGTCGCTCGGAGCGGCGCGCCGGTGCCCTCGCCGCCCAGGGCGAAGAACTCCACGGGGTAGGCGGTGGCCGACCACGTCTGGCCCACCTCGCCCGCCCGGGCGGCCGTCCGGTCCGACTGTGCTCCCGCCGTCGCCATGCCCGACAGGTCACCCTTGATGTCGGCCGCGACGACCGGCACGCCCGCGGCGGACAGCTGCTCGGCCATCAGCTGCAGCGTCTTGGTCTTGCCCGTGCCCGTCGCGCCCGCTACCAAGCCGTGCCGGGTGACCATCGACAGCGGGATGCGCACGGGCGCCTCGGGGTGCGCGACACCGTCGAGGACGAGCGCGCCGAGCTCGATCGCGGGTCCGGCGAAGGCGTAGCCCGCGCGTACGGTCTCGACGAGGGCGGAGTTGTCGGTCACTGCTCTCCTCTGTCCATGATCATGAGCAGTTCCGTTGCCCGTTGGGCAACGGAACTGCTCATGATCAACGTGTGTGATGCACGAGGCGCGAGCGTAACGCCGATTAGGCTGCGGCCGTGGTCTTCAAACGGGTGGGAGACGGGCGGCCCTATCCCGTGCACGACACCTCACAGCGCGAGTGGGCGAAGATCCCGCCCCGCCAGCTGCGGCTGGAGTCTCTCGTGACCACCAAGCGTGAGCTGGACCTCGCGACGCTGCTCGCCAACGACTCGACGTTCTACGGCGACCTCTTCGCCCACGTCATCGAGTGGCGCGGCGAGCTCTATCTCGAGGACGGGCTGCACCGGGCCCTGCGAGCGGCGCTCCAGCAGCGCACGGTCCTGCACGCGCGCGTGCTCACCATCGCCGACGAGCTCTCCTTCGTGCCGTGAGCATGCTCAGCCCGGGGGGCAAGGTGCCCAAGCGCCGGCCGGGCTCGGGCACGCCCTCCGGCGTCGGACGACGGGTGCTCACCGTTCTCGTCGCGGTCCTGCTGCTCGGCGGTGCAGGCACGGCCGCCTGGTGGTTCGGAATCCGCGCCGATCCGGCCGCAACGGCCACAGGCTGCCCCAGCTCCACCGTCGCCCCCACCGTCACCGTGGGCCCACCCGCACTCGGCGCGTCGCGCGTGACCGTGAACGTCTTCAACGCGACCGACCGCAAGGGGCTCGCCACGACCGTGGCCACCGAGCTGCGGTCCCGTCACTTCACCGTGGTCAAGGTGGCGAACGACCCGCTGGGCCGCAAGGTGGCCGGCACGGCGGAGGTACGCGCGGGCTCGCACGGGCGGTCGGCAGCGGTGACCGTGGCGAGCCAGGTCCAGGGGGCCGTGCTTGTCCCCGACCGGCGCGAGGACGCTACGGTCGACCTCGTGATCGGGGCCACCTACACCGCGTTGCGCACCCCCGTGCAGGTGCGAGCTGCCCTCAAGGCCGCCGCCAAGCCGGCCGTTGCGAGGTCGAGCGCACCCACCACGACGGCGACGCGATCGGCGGGTTGCGCATGAGCCGCGCCCGGCGCCTCGGCGAGGCCGAGACCCCGGTGGGCACGTGTCCGCACGGTGAGGTCGCCACCCTGGTTGCCGACATCGAGCGCGAGGGCGTCCCCTGCGCGTGGCCGCTGCTCTCGCGCAGCAGTGCCGACTGCGACGAGGACGTCGTCGCGCTCGTCGTCTATGAGGGGCACATCTCGGCGATCGTCCCGGGCATGTTCGTGGTGCCCACCTGCGCGACCCACGGCGACGCCGTGCAGCGCTGGGCCGGCACCCGCACCGTTGCCGACAAGGCGCCGATCGTCCTGGCTCGCTCCGAGCTGGCAGCCATGTTGCAGCAGTTCCATGGCGGTGACGACCCGCTGTGCCAGGAGCTGCCGCTGCGGGTCGCACTCGCTGCCCGCGAGACCTGACGGGTCAGGGCCCGAACGGCTGCACCTCGGCAACGCTGACGCCGCCTGCACCGGCACGCAGGCGGAGGAATCGGGCGCTTCGCGTGTCGATCCGCAGGGTCTCAGGGGCGGCGGTGCGACCGCTCGAGCGCCAGTGCGCGACCGTCGACCAGGTGCGGCCGTCGACCGATGTCGCGAGGTCGACACCGAAGCTGCGAGCCGCGCCGCCGCCCCACGAGACAGCGACGGCCGACACCCCGCGCACCGCTCCCAGGTCGACCCGCAGCTCCGCCCCCGGCCCGCCACGCCAGGCGGTGCGCCACCGCTGGTCGCCGGCTCGACCGGCGTCACCTGCACTCGCGGTCAGGGCGCGGACCCGCAGCGGCGCGGCGACCGGCGCAACGGTGCGCAGGCGACTGAGGGCCTCGAGCAGGTAGTAGTCGCCCCACGCGAACGCCCCCACGTCCTCGCCGTTGCGATAGACCTCGCGCCGCAGGATCGACGGGCCGCCGGACGTCGCGGTCGTGTAGTCGTCGCTGGTGAGCCGTGCGATCGTGGCGAGCGCGACACCTCGATAAGCAGTGGCTCGCGCCGCGTCGGGCTCCATGCGCGCGAGCTCCAGCAGCCCAGAGGCAGCGACCGCAGCTGCCGACGCATCGCGAGCGGTCCGCGGCCCCGCCGGGGCATCGAAGTCCCAGTAGGGCACGCACTCCGCGGGCACGTGCGACACCCACCAGTCGGCGACCAGCCGCGCGCCCGTGAGCAGCGCGGGATCCCCTGTCTCGCGCCACGCGGTCGTCAGCCCGTGCACCGCCCACGCCTGCCCGCGAGCCCAGGTCGAGTCGTCGGACAGGCCCTGCGCGGTGAAGCGGTCGATCACGTCACCGTCAGAGGCTGCCAGGTCGGCGACGTGCCATGTCGAGCCGTCAGGGCGCACGTGGGTCCGCACCAGCGTCCGGGCGTTCTCGTCGGCGATCCGGCGCAGGCGGCCGTCTCCGCTCTGGTCGGCGGCCTCCAGCATCACCTCGAGGTTCATCACGCTGTCGATGATCACCCGGACCACCCGGCTGCTGCCTGAGGGCCACGTCGTGTCGGCTCCCGCTCCGGGCACGAAGTGGCGAGCCAGCGACGTGCCGGCCGTCTCCACCGCCGTACGCGCGGGCTCACCCCCCGCGAGCCGCAGCTGCTGGCCCGCGCTGGCCATGAGCATGAAGCCGATGTCGTGACTGGTGCTGGTCGCCTGCGGGATCATCGCCCGCGTCCACCGCGCGGCCCGCGCAGCCCAGGCGGGGTCCCCCGTCAGCTCGTAGGCGTACCAGAGCGACCCGGGATAGAATCCCGCCGTCCAGTCGGACGGCCCGCTGCGCAACCAGACGGTGGCGCCCGGGTAGGCGGCCTTCGGATAGCGGTCGGCGGGTCCCGTGTCGGCCGCGGCGAGCCGCAGCAGGGCCAGTGCGGTGATGCGGCGCACCTGCGCGTCGAGGGCGGGATCCGGTGTCCGGGCGGCGCAGGCGCCGCGGAAGGCCGGCGACGGGCTGGTCGGGAGGCCCGGGGTGACCGACGCGGAGGCGGCCGGCGACGCGGAGGCCGCCAGTCCGAGGCACGCCGCGAGCACGAGACCCTTCATCGCCACCACGCTAACCCGCCGCTCATGCTTCTGAGACCGTATGGGCAGAGTGCGGGCAGCGACCAGAATGAGCCGCGTGAGCATCTCCGATGTCAGCACCCCGCGATGGCGACCCGAGCCGACGACACCGCCCCAGCCGCCGGCGGCTCGGCTCGTCGCCATGCTGCGCCGTCTCGACATGCCGCTGCCTGACGTACGCGCGATCGTGGCCGCGCCGCGAGGTGAGGCGGCCGACCTGCTCATCGCCTACTGGGAAAACGTCGAGCGTCGTCGCGCCTACCAGCGCGAGCTCGCGCACCACCTCGTCGCCCGGCTGTCCGACGACCTCGACACCCTGGTGACCTTCGGCGACATACAGCGTCGCTGGGTCCCGGCCGCCACGGTCCTGACGGAGAGCCGACGCGTCACCGTCGACGAGCTTCCGGGCTGGCTGCCCGGTCGCGCGCCCGCGGTGTCGAGCTGACGCAGCGGCACGGCGGTCTCGCCGCGGCGCAGTACGTCGTGTTCCACGGCGAGGTGACCCATGACTCGGACGGGCCTGTCGAGGTCTGGCGCCGGTGCATCAGGACGCGTCGCCCCCCGCAGCGACGCGCGTCGAGCCGGGCCACCCGGAGCTGTTCGTACGCCTGCGCAAGTCTCAGGTGCAGTATCCGCAGATCCTCTCCGCCTATGACGCCGTCGCCGAGCAGGTGCGCAGCGAAGGGCGGCAGGTGACCGCACCGCCGCGCGAGGTCTACATCGCCGACGTGGCGTCTGCCGCGCTGTCAGACCTGGTGTGCGAGGTGGCCTTCCCCGCCGGCTGAGCCTGCGCGACCCGGAATGCCAGCTCGGTCTCCCAGCACGACATGTCGGGTTCGGTCGTGGGGTCGCTGAGATAGACCTCGAGCCGGGCACCCCAGTGCTCACTCGCGCCGACGTCGCGCTTGTCCCACGCGACCCCCTCGCGGTCGGCCCACGCGAGCAGGTAGCCCGTCGCGCCGTAGAGCTCGGCGGGATGCCCCTGGTGCCGCAGCGTCGCGTAGCTGCCCCCAGGAAGGGTGCCACCGACAACGTCGCCCTCGGCGGGCACGGGGGCCTCGACCGGCCACCCGACCTCGACGACCATGTCGCAGGAGGCACCGGACTCGCTGGTCGTGGCCGCGAGGACGTCGTACTTCCAGAAGGGCGGCCCGCTCGGCGCCAACCCCCGCTCGGCCAGCCAGCGTGCCAGCACCGACATCAGCGGGGGAAGGTCGCGGCCGATGGACGACAGGTCGCACCCGGCTCGGAGGGCGACATAGGGCTGGGACGGGCGCTCGGCGATGTGCGGCTCGATCACGATCATCGACGTCTCCTTCTGGCTGCTGGCTGACCCGACGACGATGGCGTCTGCCCCAGGGGCAGGGTCAAGACCGAGCCGTCTCCTAGATGAGTGAGTCCGATTGGATCAGTGGTCGTAGGCGATGAGTGATCGTTTG
>CAXSDR010000093.1:0-11585 GCA_964236445.1 uncultured Motilibacteraceae bacterium
AGACGGCGGGGTTGCTATGAGCCACTGGCCTCAACTCACCCTGACAGACAGGGATTTGACAGGCCCTCCATGAGACCGACCGCCCGACTGGCAGCGAGGATCGCTGCGGCGCTCGCCGCAAGTGCGGTCGGCCTCGCGCTCGGCCTGCGAGCGGGCGGCGTCTGGTCGCCGAGCCGAGCCGCTCTCATCGCCCTTGTCACCGCCTCTGCTGTGCTCACCGCAGGCGTCACCATCCCCGCGGCCGTCGGTGAGTGGCGGGCGCAGCGCAACGCCTACCGCAGGGATCAGTCCGCGGTGCTTCTCGAGGCCACGGCGTGGGCCATCGTCGACGCCACCGGCTTGGACTTCCGCGATCTCGGCCTCGCGGCCTACGTCGTACGCCGCAGTCTGTGGCGGCCGTGGTCGACCGTTCTGCACCGGGTGCAGCGTGTGCGGGCCAAGCGACGGCCCTCGAGCTCACGCGTGAACTGGCGCCCCGGAATCGGCGTGATCGGCACCTGCGTCGCCCGGGGCCAGCTCGTCGCGCAAGATCTCGCTTCCGACTACGCGGCGATCTGGCCGTGCAGCGAGCAGGAGTGGGACGAGCTCGTCGACGATGAGATCAAGCACGGTCTGAGCTTCGCCGACTTTCTCGATGTCCGCGCGAAATACGGCGTGGTCATTGCCACGCCCATCCTCGATGACACCGCGTCCACCACTCGTGTCCTTGGGTGCGTCTCGCTGGACGGGCCTGTCGGCTCGTTCGCCAGACTCACCGAGCTGGACGTCGAAGGCCTGCTCGATTCTGCCGCGCAGAGCCTTCGGCGTCTTGCCGTGCGACCGCGATGAGCGCGAGTAGCATCCGAACCAGGAATCCGCACGAGAGGACCACGATGGCCAGCACGATCTCCTCCGTCCGCAGCTCTACGGTCGTACGCCGCCCCACGCGATCTCCCGATGCGGTCCTGGCACTGAAGGCGTCGTTGCGACGGTTGGGTGCGGACGAGAGAACCCTCGCGCTGGTGACGCCCAGCGCTGCAGCGACGCCCCTGACTTCCTGACTTCCCGGATCGACGCGGGCGCGGCCGACGCCGCGCTGCCTGACGTCGTACGCCAGCGGCGGGGGTGGTACCTCTACGACTGGGCGAGCAGTGCATTCTCGGCCACGGTCGTCACCGTCTTCCTCGGGCCCTATCTCACCGACATCGCGAAGCGCGCCGCCGACGGCGACGGGCGCATCCACCCGCTGGGGATCCCCGTCGACCCCGACAGCCTCTTCCCATACGCCGTCTCCCTCTCGGTCGTCCTGCAGGTCGTCGTCCTGCCTTTGACCGGAGCGGTCGCTGACCGGCTGGAGCACAAGAAGCGCCTGCTGGCGGTGCTCGCCTACGTCGGGTCGCTGAGCACCATGGCGATGTTCTTCGTGGCCGGCAAGAACTACGCGCTCGGCGCCGGCCTGTTCCTTCTCGCCAACGTGGCGCTCGGCGCTTCCGTCGTGGTCTACAACTCCTATCTTCCGCAGATCAGCACGCCGCAGGACCGTGACGCGACGTCCTCGCGGGGCTGGGCTGCGGGCTATCTCGGTGGCGGTGTGCTGCTCGGCCTCAACCTCGTGCTCTTCCAGGCGCATGACGGGTTCGGGCTGACCGAGGGCGTGGCGGTGCGCCTCAGCCTGTTCTCGGCGGGCGCCTGGTGGGCGCTGTTCAGCATTCCGACGGTGCGCTGGTTGCGCGATCGGCAGGGATCGAGCGATCGCGGTGCGCGTGGTGAGTCGAAGATGCTGCTGCGCGCGAGCGCACGGCAGCTGCTGGAGACTGTGCGCGGCGCCCGTGCCTATCCGCAGACCCTGCTCTTCCTTGCGGCCTACCTGCTCTACAACGACGCGATCCAGACTGTCATCGCCCTGTCGGCGCAGTACGGCAAGGAGGAGCTCGGCCTGGGCCAGTCGACGCTGATCGCCTCGATCCTGATCGTCCAGTTCGTCGCCTTCGGCGGTGCGCTGCTGCTCGGGGTCCTGGCCGGCCGTCACGGCGCGAAGCGCGTCATCCTCACGTCGCTAGGCGTGTGGGTCGCGGTGATCGGCTATGGATACGTGCTCCCCCGCGGCGATGCGCTCCAGTTCTTCCTGCTGGCCGTCTGCATCGGCGTCGTCCTGGGCGGGAGCCAGGCGATCTCACGCTCGCTGTTCTCCCAGATGATCCCGGCAGGCCGGGAGGCGGAGTATTTCGGGCTGTATGAGATCAGCGAGCGCGGGACGAGCTGGCTGGGGCCGCTGGTCTTCGGCGTCGTGAAGCAGCTCAGTGGCAGCTATCGACTCGCGATCCTGTCGCTCGTGGTGTTCTTCGTGGCAGGAGCCTGCGTGCTGGCCCGGGTCGACGTACGCCGAGCCGTCGCCGAAGCGGGCAACCCGGTGCCGCCCCGCCTGTGATCCCCGGCCACCCGGCAGCGAACGACGTGCTCAGGCGGGTTGCCACAGCGCACGCGTTCCATGCCGCGATCCTGCCAGGACGGCAACCCGACCGGCGAGCAATCGGCGAAAGCGTGCCCCACGGCATCCGCCAGTTTGCCCACGCGTGCGTGGTTGGCTCCCCGTCCGGGAACACCAGTCTGAAGGCTCCACTTCGAGACGAGCCGGCCGATAGTGCTTCACGGCGGCAGGAAAGGGAAGACACACAACGGGAACGTCACACAAACGTTCGACGTTGTTAATCGTGCACTGTTCGGTGCATCACCACATGCGAGGAGGTCCCCCCATGGCTGAGCGAGCTCTTCGCGGATCCCGTCTCGGAGCCCAGAGCTACGAGTCGGACACGGGTGTGGACGCGGCGCCTCGTCAGGACGTCGCGTACGACTGTCCGCGAGGACATCACTATGTCGTCCCCTTCAGCACTGAGGCGGACGTGCCCTACACCTGGGAGTGCCGGGTGTGCGGAACCGAGTCCCTGCGGTCCGACGGGGAGCGGCCTGAGCCCAAGCGGGTCAAGCCGCCGCGGACCCACTGGGACATGCTGCTGGAGCGTCGGTCGGTCGCGGAGCTCGAGGAGTTGCTCGCCGAGCGACTCGAGATCTTGCGAGCCCGCCGGGGCGAGGTCTCTCGCCGAAGCGCCTGAGACAGTCCGTTCACCGGTCGTCGCCATCGACGATCTCCCCGCGAATGACCTGACGCCCGCCGTCCGATCCGGACGGCGGGCGCCGTGTTGTGCGCGAGCTCGTCCACGTGCGC
Source organism: uncultured Motilibacteraceae bacterium (assembly GCA_964236445.1). Lineage (GTDB taxonomy): Bacteria > Actinomycetota > Actinomycetes > Motilibacterales > Motilibacteraceae > CAXSDR01. The sequence goes on from CAXSDR010000093.1 coordinate 3,203, forward strand.
AGCGGTGCCACGCCGGCCCAGCGGCTGGACCCCAGGAACCGGCGCGCGGTCAGTCGCAGGAGCCAGCGGCGCGCGAGCGGGCGGGTCGGCGGCAGGACCAGGAAGAAGCCCACGACGTCGGTCAGGAAGCCCGGCGCCAGCAGCAACGTGCCGCCCACCAGCACAAGTGCGCCATCGGCCAGCTCCCGGTCGGGCAGCCGCGACTCCCCCAGGGCCGTCCGCAGGGCGCGCCAGGTGCGTAGCCCCTCCCGCCGCACCAGCCAGCCGCCGAGCAGGCTCTCCACGAGCAGCAGAGCGATGGTCGGCAGAATGCCGATCACATGGCCGACGCGGATGATGACGTAGAGCTCGGCCAGCGGCACGACGACGAACGCGCTCACCAGCGCGAGGCCGACCGTGCGGCGGCTCACGGGCGTCGACGCCCCGGCGACGCGAGTCTTCGCAGCCGCGCAGCCTTGTCGGCAGCGCCCCACTGCGTCACGCGCAGAAATGCCTCCCGCACGATGGCCTTGCTCATCTTCGACGTGCCGCGCTCGCGCTCGACGAACGTGATCGGGACCTCGGCGACGGTGAACCCCGCCCGCACCGCGCGCCACGCGAGATCAACCTGGAAGCAGTAGCCCTGCGACGACACCGTCTCGAGTTCGAGCCCCTGCAAGGTGGCTCGCCGGAAGGCCCGAAAGCCTCCGGTGGCGTCGCGCAGCGGCACTCCCAGCGCCAGCCGGGTGTAGGCGTTGCCACCGCGCGAGATCAGCTGGCGGGTGAGAGGCCAGTTGCGCACCTCTCCCCCGGAGACCCAGCGCGAGCCCAGCACCAGGTCGGCGGTCGCGAGCCGGTCGAGCAACAGCGGCAGCTGCTCCGGCTGGTGGCTGCCGTCCGCGTCCATCTCGACCAGGACCTCGTAGTCACGCGCAAGGGCCCAGCGGAAGCCGGCGACGTAGGCCGCTCCGAGTCCCTCCTTGCCTGCGCGGTGGAGCACGTGCACAGCCGGGTCCTGGGCGGCCATCGCGTCGGCCAGCGCCCCCGTGCCGTCGGGGCTGGCGTCATCGACGACGAGGACATCGGCTGCGGGAACCGCAGTGCGTACGCGCACCACGATGGCCTCGACGTTGTCGGCCTCGTTGTAGGTGGGGATGATCACCACGACGGGGACCAGCGCGCTGGTGTCATTGCTCACTGCTGGTCTTCCTCCGGCCGGTTCTTCGTGATCAGGCAAGGCGCCTTCCGGCGCCTGCTGAAGCCCCAGAGGGCCATCAGGGCCCCCACCGTAGCGAGCAGCGACTCGGACCAGAGCCCGAGGGACACCGCCGGTGTGCGGGCATCGCTGAGTGCGACGCCGTGCACGAGGACGGCCGGCTCGAACAGCCCGGTGCGCTGGCGCGTGCGCCCGTCAGGCCCGATCACGGCACTGATGCCGCTCGTCGACGACGAGAGCACCCACCGGCCGGTCTCGATCGCGCGCATCCTCGTCATGTCCAGCTGCTGAGCGCTCTGAGCGGTGTGGCCGAAGGTCGCGTTGTTCGTCTGGACGGCCAGCAGCTGCGCACCCCCGCGCACCGTGTCGCGGATGAGCCCGTCGTAGCCGACCTCGAAGCAGATGACGTCACCGAGCTCGACCGGACCGGCAGAGGTGGCTACGCGGAAGGTGCCCACGCGCGTACCTGCGGCGAAGTCCTGGGACACCCGGTCGACCGCGGAGGAGAAGATGCGGGCAACGCCGCGCAGCGGGACGTATTCACCGAAAGGCGCCGGATGCTGCTTGACGTAGTAGGGGGTCACCGGGCCGACGCGAGGCAACCACAGGATTCCCGCGTTGAGCAGGTGTTTCCCGTCGGCAGCCTCCAGCACCGCACCGACGAGGACGGGCACGCCGATGCCGTCGACGGCCGCGTCGATCTCCTTCCCGGCCTGGACATCGGTCAGCGGGTCGACGTCGCTGCTGTTCTCCGGCCACAGCACCAGGTCGGGTTGCGGCAGCCGGCCCTCGCGCACCTGGCTCGTGAGCTCGTCCGTGCGCTGCACGTGGTTGTCGAGCACGGCCCGCCGCTGGGCGTTGAAGTCGAGGCCCGCCCGCGGCACGTTGCCCTGCACCACAGCGACGGTGAGCGACGGGCCCTCGGCAGTCGGGAACGCGACAGCGGCGGGCGCCTGGCCCACGACAAGCGCGGCGACCGCGGCCAGCGCGGCTGCGGCCCAGCGCCTCCGGCGTGCCCCTGCCACCGTCGAGGTGGCGCCCCTGACCTCGACTGCCGCGACGGCCAGCAGCCCTCCGGAAAGCGCCGCTGCAGCCGTGACGAGCGGCACTCCCCCGATGCTCGCGAGGTGCCCGACGGGCGCGTCGGGCATGGCGAGACCGAGGCGCCCCCACGGAAACCCGCCCCACGGCAGCCTGCTGCGCAGACCTTCTTGAGCGACCCAGACGCCGGCGAAGCCCAGCGGTTGGGCCACGACCGGAGCGCTCCACACGCCTGCGAGGGCGACCGCCATACCGGCGAAGAACGTCGCCTCGAGCGTCGCGAGCGCCAGCCAGGGCACCGGGCCGACGTAGGTGCCGGCCCAGGAGACGAGCGGGACGAAACAGGCGAGACCGCTGAGCAGGCCGAGCCCGGCCGCAGCACGCAGCGGGCGGCCCCGGACCGTCAGTGCGAGGACGGCGACCCCGACCAGAGCCGCCGGCCACAGCCGCAGCGGTGCGAACGCTGCCGCCACAAGAAGCCCGGAGCCGAGCGCACAGAGGGCGCGTACGCCGGACGAGCGGGAGAACCGCGGTGCCACAACGGCACTCGTGCACGGGGCCGCCACAGCAGGTTCAGGCGACGGGTCGTCGCGGGCCAGAGGTGTCGAGCCGGGTGTCCCCACAGGGCCGGGGCCCGACAGGAAGACCGCGCCGTCGAGGGCATCGCGCATGAGCAGTCCTCCGCGGGGCCACCGGACGGCGGGCAAGTGCCTGGGAAGCCTACGTCGCGAGAGTTCCTCGATCCCGAGGTACTGGGTGGGACACGGCAGGCGTGCGCAGCCCTTCGGACCGGGTCCGGCCACGCTGGCTGCGGGCTCGGAGTCCGTTGTCTACTGGGTCGGGCGCCTTCCGTGTCCCACCCCCCGAGCCAGCAGCACCGGATCGTCACGTCGTCGCTCGGACCTGGCCGTGAAACCCAAGGGAGCGTTCCCTTGTGGTTCTGGGCCCGGGATCGACGCGGCTTGCCGGAGTCTTGTCCTCGGTTGTCCTGGGGGGACAAAACAGACCGTACTCGGCACAATCTGGCTGTCAACCATGCCCTGACCTGCACAAATGGGACTTCCTGCAGGTCAGTGACGTGTCATCCACAGAGAGTGATCCCGTAATTGCCTGATTACGCGGCGTGTCGCCCACGACACGCCGACGCACCTCTGTGGCAGCCCCGGTCTTCTGGACCGCGCGGTTAGGCTGCCCCTCGGCCCCCGGGCCACCCGGTTCAACCGTCATGCGCACGACACCCTCTCGGTGACGCGCGACCCTCGACCCACCGCGGGAGCCATGTCCGTCCGTCACCTGCTGCGAACCCGACGTCTCGTGATCGCCTGCACAGCGATCGCCCTGCCCGTGGTCGGGCTGCTGCCGATCAGCGAGGCTGCTGCGATCCCACCGAGCGCGAGCGTCGTCCGTGCGGGTCCGGAAATCGGCGCCGAGCGGTCCGTTCCCGGCTATGCCACGGCGGCTCGGCGCTCGGCGCGCGTCGAGCGCGCGTCCGGCCGGGTGGACACCGTGTTCCAGGTCGCGACACCCGTGGGTTCGGCGCCGCTGTCGGGCGACTGGGACGGCGACGGCGCCAGCACGCCCGCGACCTTCACCGGCGGCAGCTGGACGCTCTGGAACACCGCGGTGGGGCGCGCGCCCACGCCCGCGACCACGATCACGGGCTTCGGCGCCACCGGCGACCAGGCCGTCACCGGTGACTGGAACGGCGACGGCCGCACCGACATCGGCGTCTACCGTGACGGCGTCTTCACCCTCGGCGTCCTCTCTGTCCAGTCCCAGCTCGGCCGGCGCGACCACCTGCACTTCGGGCTGCCGGGCGACGTCGCTGTCGTCGGCGACTGGGACGGCGACGGCAAGGACGACGTCGGCGTACGCCGAGGTGACACGTTCTATCTGCGCACCCCGGCGCCGCCGCCGCTGGTCGTCGTCTCTCCCAGCGGTTCCGCGTCTCCCACTGCAAGCCCGGGCGCGTCCCCGGCTCCCACTCCCCCGCCTGCTGCGCCGGTGCCACCGGCACCGGGCATCCCCCTCGGGGACGCCGTCATCCGCTACGGCTCCGCGAGCGACGAGCCGGTCGCCGGAGACTGGGACGGTGACGGCAAGGACACGGTCGGCGTCGTACGCGGCGCGACCTGGTATCTGCGCGACGACCTGCGGCCCGGGCCGGCGACCACGACACGTGCGGTCGGGCGCGAGGCGGGCTCGGTCCCCCTCCCGTGGCGGTCCAGCACCGGCGACGGCACGTCATGCCCCTACGCCGCGGCGAAGCGGGTCGTGGCGCGAGGTGATGCCAACGCCGACCTGGTCGTGGAGCCCTACGGCTTGCACCTGCCGATGCCCGGTGAGGACGTGGAGGGCAAAGTGCGCACGTCGCTGCTCACCGCCGAGCGCTACCTGATGAACGCCGGTCACACCTCGCAGACCTACGTCCGCGAGCCGTGGTCCGACCCGCTGCAGCGGACCTCGCGCACCACCGAGGAAGCGATCCGGTTGCCCGCGATGCGCGCTGCCACGCTCGCGATCGGCCTCTCCACGCAGGCCTGGGATCCAGCGAGCCTGGGCAGCACCGAGCACGGCACGGAGTACGTCGCGTGGCTGGTCCGGACGATCGCCTGCACGCACGCCTCGATGACCCCCGGCGGCTGGGGCTACGGCTTCCAGACCGCCCATTGGGCGATGCTCACTGCCATGGCCGCATGGCTGGTCTGGGACGACCTGCAGCCGCAGGAGCGCGAGTACGTCGCGACGATGCTGGTCGGGGAGTCCGACTTCCTGCTCACCCAGGCCGTGCAATACCAGTTCGACCGGGCAGGCGGCGAGCTCAGCCCGGGAGATACCAGGGCCGAGGAGGACTCCTGGAACGCCGCGGCGCTGCAGCTCGCCGTCGAGATGATGCCCGACCACCCGCGCGCCGACCTGTGGCGCCGCCGCGCCGTCGACCTGGCCGCGGGCTCGTTCGCGCGGGCGGCCGACGTGGGAAGCAGCGCACCGGTCAACGGCGTGGCGCTCTCGGCGCGGCTCGGGGGCAGCAACGCTGCCGCCGACGGCTCGGTCGTCAACAACGCGATCATCACCGGCGACTACATCTCCACGGTTCAGCAGAACTGGTGGTCCGCGGCCTTCGCCCAGCTCGGGCAGACCGACGTCCTCGAAGCGGCCCTGACGAACGCCGACCCGGTGTGGGCCGCCATGACGGCCAACACCTACACCCGCACCGACCTCGACGGCACGGTCACCACGAGCGCGATCTACCGAGAGGACGGCCAGGTCTTCTTCCCCCAGGGCTCGCGCTGGGGCACGGTGCGACGCGCGCAGTTCGTGAGTCTCGACGCCTTCCGGCTGCTGACCGTGCGCAGTCCCGAGGGCCGTGAGGCAGCGTGGACCTGGCTCGATCGTCACATCGACGGACAGCTTGCGTTGCAGGCCCGCAGCCCGGACGGTCGGACGTTCCTGCCGGGTGAGGACAACTACCCCGGCCGGGAGGAGTACGCCGCCAGCCAGGTCGCCTTCGCCTGGCTCGCGCTCTACATCGACGCGTGGCAGCCGGTCGACCGGGTGGATCGCGCCGCCTACTCCCCACTCCCGGTGCAGACGGTGCACTCGCTGTCGCTCTCGGGAGGCCTCGCTGCCTTCGCCGGTGGGCTGACCGGAGTGGTCTCACCCGTCGGTGCCGTGCGGGGGGACCGGCCACACCCGAGCCCCTGACATGCCTCGTCGAGCGTCGTCACTCTCGCTCAGCTCGCGCTGAACAGTGTCCGGCCGTCGAGCACCGTGCGCAGGCAGCGCGGCGCGCCGCTGCTGAGATCAGGCAGACCCGCGACCCCTGCTCGCGGATCGGTCGACCATGCCGCGACTGTGCCGTTCGGTGCCTGCACCTGCAACGGTCCGGCATCCCACACCGCGTAGGTGGCCGGTGAGCCGGGGGCGAGGACGCCCGCTGCGTCCGACCCTGCCGCACGCCAGCCACCGCGCGTCGCGGCGGTGAAGGCCGCGCGGGCCGACAGCGCCGAACCGGGCTCCCGCAGCCGCACCGCAGCGCGTACGCCGCCCCACGGGTCCAGTGGGGTCACCGGGCTGTCACTGCCGAAGGCGAGCGGGACGCCCGCGGCGCTCAGGGCCCGCAGCGGATGCGTACGCCTCGCCCGCTCGACTCCCAGCCGCGCGGCGTAAGCGCCCGCAGGCCCTCCCCACGTGGCGTCGAAGACGGGTTGGACCGAGGCCACCATGCCCCATCGCGCGAGCCGCTCGATGTGCACCGGGTCGGCCATCACCGCGTGCTCGAGGCGGTGACGTCCCCGGCGGATGGCCGGCTCTCCCACGACGTCGGCGGCCGCTGCGAACCCCGCGAGAACCACGTCGAGGGCGCCGTCCCCGATCGCGTGCAGGCTCGTCTGCACGCCGGCCGAGGTGCAGGCGAGGACGTGGTCGCGGACCTGCGCAGCGGTGAGGTAGGACCTGCCCGAGCCGGCACGGTCGGCATAGGGCGTGCGCAGGAGCGCGGTGCCGCTGCCGATCGACCCGTCCGCGAAGAGGTCGCCGCCGGGTGTGGCGCCGAGGCGCTGAGCGGTCGCGACGCCGTCGGTGCCGGCCTCTGCCCAGTAGGCCACGACCTGCGGCACGTCGGCCGCGCGCGAACAGTCAGCGAGCAGCTCGCGCAGGTCGTCCTCACCGCCGAGCTCGGGGCCGCCCATCTCGTGGACGGCCGCGATGCCGAGCGCGGCGGCGCCGTGCAGCGCGGCCATGCGGGCGTCGCGCCGCCCCGCTGCGCCGATCGAGCTCAGGACCCCAGCTCCCGCGAGGGCACTCGCGTCGCCCCGCAAGGCCCCGGTCGCGCGGTCACACCCCTCGGCGGCGGCGACCTCCGGCGTCAGCACGAGGTAGGCGCGCGAGGCGACGGCGCTGTGCAGGTCGCTACGGGTGAGCAGGACCGGACGTCCCGGAGCGGCCTTTTCAAGTTCGTCGGCGCTCGGCGGTCGGTTCTCGGGCCAGCGCGACTCATCCCATCGCGAGCCGTGCAGGAGCCGCCCAGGTGGCAGGGCCGCCGCTCGCCGGGCCACGGCAGCCAGTGCCTCGGCCAGACTGCGAGCCCCCGAAAGGTCGAGGCTGCGCAGGGCCAGACCGGTCTGCGTGAGGTGCACGTGGGCATCGACGAACGCCGGTGTGACGAGCGCGCCAGCGAGGTCGACGACGTCGACGTCGACGTCTGCCGCAGCCGCTGCGTCCTCGCCACCCACCCAGGCGACCCTGCCGCCGACGACCAGCATCGCCGTGGCGTCCGGCACGGCGCCGTAGACGCGACCGTGCCGCAGCAGCACGTCACGCAAACGCTCCTCGCTCATGCGCACAGTGTGGTGGCCTGCGACGGTCCTGGCGCGCAGGCATACCGGGGCACGCCTGTCGGCACGCTCACAGCGGTCATCCGTATCCCAGTTCGATGGCGCTTCACCGATGGCGACCACGCATCGCGCCAGCATGAACGGCATGAACGGCATGAACGGCATGAACGGCATCAAGCCGACCCGAGATCCGAACGAGGCAGACAAACATTATGTGAATACCGTATGACGATGCCGAAGCATGCCCCGAACATCTAGGGCGGGATGGCTTGCCCGCTAGCGAAGTCCGAATGCTTAGGACACTATCGGCGGACACGGCCCGTTCGTCGCGCTATCGCTCACCTGAGTGCCGGCCAGCCGAATCGACATTTCCCCGCTCACATCCGTGGGCCACCGCTCCGTTCCTCCAGATAAGGATGTCTGCCATGCGGCCAGGCGCGCGTTCATGGCTCGCAGTTCCCATCGTCACGGGCGTGGGCCTCATTGTGGCGACGCTGTCGTCGCTTCCTGTGCCTGCACCGTCCTGGGGGAACAGCGCACGGGCGGCTCTCACACCGGGTGTCCGCTGCGACCGGACAGCCACGGTCCCCCCGGCCACGCTGCACTCGACAGCACAGTCCCACATTCAGTCCGTCATGCAGCGCGCCGACGAGACCGTGTGCGGGGCCGCCAGCTCCGGCTTGTACGCGGGCACTGTCGGCGGTGCGTACGTGCAACAGGTAGCCGCCTCCGGTGACCTGGCCATCACGATGGACACCTCGGCGGTGGATGACGCGGCTGTCGCTCGAGCGCTACAGCAGTGGATTCCGAA